>NZ_FKKY02000003.1:0-253725 GCF_900079845.1 Aeromonas sp. EERV15
GCCTTGCTGGCGTGGAGGAAGTCGAGAGCTTGAGCGATACGCATAAAAAATCCGAAACCAATCAACAGGTTTCGGATTTTCACACATCAGAAGGATCGGTCAATGGATCCTTAACTGATCGGCATTACGGCATATAGCCGGGTGCTTGGATTATATGTATCAACCAACTCTTCAGGCGAGACGGAAGCGCCCTATAGTCTGTTTCAGCCCAACAGCCAGCTGACTCAATTCCAGACACGCACGGGCAGTATGATCAGCCCCCTGTGCCACCTCATTGGCGGATTCGTTGATCCGCTCGACGTTGCGGCCCAGCTCGTCAGACACCGCATCCTGTTCACCACAGGCACTGGCAATCTGGATCGCCATATCGGCGATCTGCGCCACCGCCTCTTCTATCTGCTGGATCCCGGTACCAGTCTGCTCGCTCTGGGTCACGCACTGGCGGATCATGTCACAGCTCACTCCGGTCACCTCTTTCGCCTGATTGGCGCGAGACTGCAGGGTTTCGATGATGGCAACGATCTCGCCAGTAGAGGCCTGGGTGCGTCCAGCCAAAGTGCGCACCTCATCAGCGACCACCGCAAAGCCGCGGCCCTGTTCACCGGCACGGGCTGCTTCGATGGCGGCATTGAGGGCCAGCAGATTGGTCTGATCGGCAATGCCACGAATGACATCGACCACCACATTGATCTGGGCAGACTCGCGCTCCAGATCGGCCACTAGCGTGCCAGCCTGCTCAATCTCTTCGGCCACACGGGAGATCGCTACCAACGAGCTCTGCACATCCTGATTGCCGCTACGGGCCAGCGCATTGGCAGAGCTGGCTGATTCGGAGGCACTCTCGGTATTGCCCGCCACATCGGCAACGGTCGCCTTCATCTGGGCCATGGCCGTCGCCACCAGAGAAATCTCTTGCTGCTGACTCTGGATCCCTTTGGCGGACTGCTCGGAAACCGCGCTCACTTCTTCAATTGCAGCGCCCAGCTGGGTAACCGCAGCGACCACCTCTTCAATCAGGCCACGCAGGTTATCTTGCATCTTGAGGGATGCCTTCGCCAGTGCTCCCAGTTCGTCGCGACCGATATGCTGGCGCTCCAACTGGTGGGTCAAATCGCCAGCGGCAATGGCATTGGCCTGCGCCACCACAGCCTGCAGTGGCAGACAAATTTGGCGGGTAAGGAACCAAGTCATCGCCATCATAAACAGCAGCAGGCTCCCGATGCTCACCATGGCAAACGAGATCACCATGCTGACACTGTCCAACAGGCTGGTGCGGTTCTCTTTCACAAAGCCGAGATTCACATCTACCAGACCGTTAATCGCCAGCTCCAATGAACTGAAGGCGGTTGAAGAGGTAAACAGCTGTGTTTTGGCTTGTTCTGGCTGCCCTTGAATCAGCATTTGATCAAAGTCGTTCACTGAACGCTGATAACTGAGCCACTGTTGTTTCGCCTGATTAAACACCTGACGCTCGTGATCAGCGCCAACGGTCGCCTCATAGGCATGAAAAGCCGTGTCTATTTTGCGGATGCTGTTCTGGAGGCTACTGCGGCGCATCTGCAACTCGGAATCATTGCTCAGCACGAGCAGAGCAAACTGGGACCGACGAACATAGGAGATGTCGTAGAGCAGGGTTTCGACCGACAGGACACTAGGCAGCGTAGAGTCGGTAAAGTTCAACACCCGATCACGCACGCCACGTAATTCGCTGGAGAGAAAGATACCGAATATCACGTTGACGGCGGCAATGACCGCAAAGACCACGGCAATTTTTTTGCCTATGGAGAGATTCTTGTAAAACATAGTGGCTGGTGATCCTCTACTGCTGACAGGCGAATGGAGTGTGGCGATCACATCCCTATGAGCTGATACCCGGATCTTCCTGACGGGAAACATAAACAGAACGCCGGGAAGCTGGCATTCCGCAAAGCGCGCACTCTAGCACAAGGCGACCACATCCTTACTTTTCTTGAAAATTTAAAAACAAGCTAATAAAACGCAATTCGTGAACAGGATCACAGCTTATACAAGCCTTCTTTAACTCCTGTTTCCCCGATGAGGCTAGTTGGCATGTTGTGATGAACAAACGACAACCGAGTTGGTACGGTGCGCGGCATTCATCTCCCCTTTCACTTGCGCCTCTCGGCGCAGACGCCATCTTTTGTTATGATCTACAGCAACTTAAATTCAGCCACACGGCTAGCAAGACGAGGTCAGCAATGAAAGTAGGTATTATCGGCGCCATGGAGCAAGAAGTAGCCCTGCTGCGCAGCCAGATGAGCAACCCCACCACCCTGCAACTGGGCGGCTGTGAGTTCTATCAAGGGATGCTGGCAGGCAAAGAGGTGATCCTCACCCGCTCCGGCATCGGTAAAGTCGCTGCCAGCGTGGCCACCAGCCTGCTGCTGGAAAAATTCGCCCCTGACTGCGTCATCAATACCGGCTCTGCGGGCGGCTTCGCCCAGGATCTGCATATCGGTGATGTGGTGATTGCCAGCGAAATGCGCTTCCACGATGTGGACGTGACCGCCTTTGGCTACGAGATGGGCCAGATGGCACAGCAGCCAGCCGCCTTCCCCTGCGACGAGAAGCTGATCGCGGTCGCCCAGGATTGCATTGCCGAACAGGGCAAGCACCAGACCAAGGTTGGCCTTATCTGCACCGGCGATCAGTTCATGTGCAAGCCGGACGCCATCGCCAAGGCCCGCGCCGACTTCCCGCAAATGCTGGCGGTCGAGATGGAAGGTGCCGCCATCGGTCAAGTGTGCCACATGTTCAAGGTGCCCTATCTGGTGGTGCGCGCCATGTCCGATATCGCCGGCAAGGAACAGGTTGAATCCTTCGATGCCTTTATCGAAGTAGCGGGCAAGCACTCTGCCGAAGTGATCATCAAGATGCTCGGCAAGCTGTGATCGAAATCGGCTCGCTCGAACTGATGGCCGACGCCCTCCTCTCGACGACGGCGGCCATCCTGGTGGGGGCGGCCCTGCTGGAGGCGGTGATCCCGTGGCCATCCCATCTGCGACTCTCGGCTGTCACACCCCTGCTGACCCGACTGGGTCACAAGGTGCACAGAGCCGATGGTACATCACGCCAACAACTGCAAGCAGGCATGCTGGCAATGCTGGTGGTCTGGGTTCCCTGCGCAGCCGGGCTCTGGTCGTTGCGCAATCTTGCCCTGAGCGAGCCGCTGTTTGACCTGCTGTTCCTGCTGCTGATGATCGAATCCCGTCCGCTGCGCGAACTTGCCCATGCCACCCGCTCGCTCGCCACGCAGGAGACCCTACCGCTGGCGAGATTGCAGGCGGCTCCCTGGCTCAAACGTGAAACCGGCAAACTTTCTGCCATGGGCATTGCCAAAGCAGCAACCGAAAGCTGCGCCCTGCGTCTGGTCGGCCAATGGGCTGGCCCGCTGCTGGGGTACGCCCTCGCCGGGGTACAAGGCGCCCTGCTATGGCGGCTGACCCAGCTGATGAGCCAGGGCTGGAGCATGAAAGATCCCGCATTTGGCTATTTTGGCCGGGCCGCCAGCGCCCTCTATCAGGGGCTCAATGCCCCCGTCATTTTGCTGCTGGAGCTGCCGCTCCTGCTACCGCGCCTCAAGCAGGCCGCTCAACTGCTGCGAAGTGGTGCGATCTGGCCCTATCCCGCCATCGGGATGCTGTTGACACTACTTGCTGACAAGTGCCGGATCCGCCTTGGTGGTCCTCGCTACTATCAGGGAACCTTGCAACGCTGGCCGGTACTTGGCAGCGGTGATGACCCCGATAGCGAGTCACCGCGCAAGGTACTCAATATTCTGCAAGCAATGGGCTGGGGCTGGTTGATGCTGGCGCTGCTTGTCACTGTGGCAGGGTTATTTCATGGTTAGATGGTTGCGATTGCTTATCTGGCTGCCCTGCGTACTGCTGGCCTGGTTGCCCGGTGCGCTGCTCGCCGCAACTCCGAGCCGGGTGGTAAGCGTAGTGCCCCATCTTACCGAACTGCTTTATGACATCGGTGCAGGTGACAAGCTGGTCGCCGTTGATGATGCCTCAGACTATCCCGCCAAAGTGAAAACCAAGCCCAAGGTGGCCAATTATCGCAGCATCAATGTCGAGGCCCTGCTGGCGCAAAAACCGGACCTGATCCTGGGCTGGCGCTCGGCCCAGTCACGGATGCTGGCCCCGCTGGAGCAGCTGGGTATCCCGGTTTTCTACTCGGAGCCCACCGATTTTGCCTCGCTGGCCGTCGAGATGAGGGCTCTCGGCAAATTGCTGGGGGTGGAGAATCGTGCCAACAAAGCCGCCGATCGCTATCTGGCGCGCCTGCATGACCTGCAACAGCGTTATGGGCAGCCAACCGGCGTCAAAGTGTTCTACCAGCTCTGGTACCCTCCGCTCACCAGCGTCAGCGGCGATGCCTGGCCTGCTCAAGCCATCGAACTCTGTGGCGGGATCAACATCATGGCGAATGCCAAGACCCCCTACCCGCAAGTGGACATGGAACAGGTGATCAGAGCCAACCCCGCGCGGATCCTGGCGGGGAGTCAAGATCCTGACGCCCTGCGTCATTGGCAGAATTGGCCCAATCTGGACGCCGTGCAACATCAGCGACTCGATTTGATCAACTCGGATGAGCTGCACCGCTTCACCCCGAGAGCCCTCAATGCGGTGGAGCAGGTTTGCCAGGCTATCAAGCCTGGCCGTCCTTGAATGGACATCATATTTATTATGGCCCAAAAATTGCTTCTAACAGAGGATTGAACCATGACCTATCAGCATCATATTCAATTATCGATATGATGAAATCTTCATGGTAATGACCTTCATTCTTTTGCCTTGCCCTGGTGATACAAAATGAACGACGAGATACTTGCACTGATTGGTCGTAACATTTCATTGTTTGATCGAGATGTCCAACAAGTGGATAGAGCTCTCTGTCAGACAGTGACGAATTCCCGATTTTTGGTATTGGGTGGGGCAGGCTCAATCGGCCAAGCTGTGAGCAAGGAAATATTCAAGAGAAATCCCCGTAAGCTGCATATTGTAGATATCAGCGAGAACAACATGGTCGAGCTGGTGCGCGATATCCGCAGCTCGTTCGGGTATATCGATGGTGATTTCCAGACGTTCGCGCTGGATATCGGCTCTATTGAATATGACGCCTTTATCAAAGCCGACGGCGCCTATGATTACGTGCTCAACCTTTCTGCGCTCAAACATGTACGCAGCGAGAAAGATCCTTTCACGTTGATGCGCATGATCGATGTCAACGTGTTCAACACGGACAAAACCATCCAGCACTCCATCGACATGGGAGTGAAAAAGTATTTCTGTGTTTCGACGGACAAGGCGGCCAATCCGGTCAACATGATGGGGGCGTCCAAGCGCATCATGGAGATGTTCCTGATGCGCCGCAGCGAACAGATTGCCATTTCAACCGCGCGCTTTGCCAACGTGGCCTTCTCCGATGGCTCCTTGCTGCATGGCTTCAACCAGCGTTTGCAAAAGCGTCAGCCCATCGTCGCCCCCAACGACATCAAACGCTACTTCGTGACCCCCCAGGAGTCCGGTGAGCTGTGCCTGATGTCCTGCATCTTCGGTGAAAACAGGGATATCTTCTTCCCCAAGCTCAGCGAATCCCTGCACCTGATTACCTTCGCCGAAATCGCCGTGAAGTATCTGGAGCAGCATGGTTACAAGCCGTATCTGTGCAAGGATGAGGATGAAGCCAGAGCCCTGATGGCGAGCCTGCCTGAGCAGGGGATGTGGCCCTGCCTCTTTACCGAGAGCGACACCACGGGTGAAAAAGACTTCGAAGAGTTCTTCACTGACAAGGAAGTGCTGGATATGGCCCGGTTCGAGAACCTGGGCATCATCAAGAATGAACCCTCATATCAGAATGATCTGCTCAACCATTTCGAGCAGACAATTACAGCCATGAAAACAAAACGAGCCTGGGACAAGAAAGAGATCGTCGAACTGTTCTTCGCCATGATCCCGGATTTTGGTCACAAAGAAACGGGCAAATATCTCGACGGCAAGATGTAAGGAATTGGTATGCATACTCAATTGATACGTTTTATTCGTGATACCTACAAAACCGATGACTTCATCCCTCTTCACGCCCCGACCTTTGCTGGCAATGAACGTCAATATGTGCTCGATACCCTCGAAAGCACCTTCGTTTCCAGTGTCGGTGCCTATGTTGAGCAGTTTGAGCAGCAAATAGCCACCTTTACCGGTTCAGCCCGTGCCGTTGCCACCATGAATGGCACGGCGGCGCTGCATATCGCGCTCTACATGGCTGGTGTGCAGGCAGGCGATCTGGTGATCACCCAGCCTCTGACCTTTGTGGCGACCTGCAATGCCTTGTATCACATGGGCGCAGCACCCATGTTCGTCGATGTATCACGCCAGAGCCTGGGGCTGTGCCCCATAGCCCTGGCCAACTGGCTGGAAGAGCATGCTTCTCGCACCGAGACAGGTGCCATCCACAAGGCAAGTGGACGCCGCCTTAAAGCCGTCGTGCCTATGCACACCTTTGGTCATCCTGTTGAACTCGATGAGCTTCAGGCCGTGTGCGAGGCCTGGGGTATCGCACTGGTGGAAGATGCTGCCGAGAGCCTTGGTTCCTGCTACAAAGGCAAACACACGGGGACACTGAGTGCATTTTCTGCCCTGAGCTTCAATGGCAACAAGATCATCACCACGGGTGGTGGCGGCATGGTGCTCTGCCAGAATGCCGAACAGGGTGCGCGCACCAAGCACATTACCACCACCGCCAAGGTGCCCCATCCGTTCGAGTTCTATCATGATGAACCTGGTTTTAACTACCGGATGCCCAATCTGAATGCGGCCCTCGGATGTGCCCAGATGGAATCCCTGCCGCAATTCCTGGCGCAAAAGCGGGCTCTTGCCATGCACTATGCCGAGTTCTTCAAGGGACAGCCATGTCAGTTTGTGACCGAGCCTTCTTATGGACGCTCCAACTACTGGCTCAATGCCATTGTCTGTGAAGATCAAACCCAGCGGGATATGTTGCTGACCGAGCTGAACAAGGCTGGTGTCATGACCCGGCCTGTATGGAAGCTGATGCATCGTTTGCCCATGTTTGCTAATGCCTTGCGTGGGGAGCTTAACAATGCCGAATGGTTGGAAGCCCATCTGATCAACCTGCCCAGCTCGCCTGTCGAGGTCTAAACATGGCCAACACCATTGCCGTCTTTACCGGTACTCGCGCCGAATACGGGCTGCTCTATTGGTTGATGAAAGACATTGCCGCGGATCCCGACCTAGAGCTCAAGCTGATCGTCTCGGGTACGCACTTGTCCCCTGAGTTCGGCCTGACTTATCAGCAGATAGAGCAGGATGGCTTCAAAATCGATGAGCGCATCGAGATGCTGCTTTCCTCCGATACCTCTGTGGGTGTGGTCAAAAGCATGGGCGTGGCCTTGCTCGGGCTGGCAGATGCATTGGCCCGGTTGCAACCGGATGTGCTGGTGATCCTGGGGGATCGCTTTGAAGCGCTGGCGGCTGCCCAGGCGGCCATGTTGCAGCGCATACCGGTAGCACACCTCCATGGTGGCGAGATCACCGAGGGGGCTTATGACGACGCCATTCGCCATGCCATTACCAAGTTGAGCTACCTGCACTTCACGGCCGCCGAGCCCTATCGACAGCGTGTCATTCAGTTGGGGGAGGCGCCTGAGCGGGTGTTCAACGTAGGTGCCGTCGGTCTGGACCACATCATCAAGACACCGCTGCTATCCATGGACGAGCTGCAATCCTCTCTTGGGTTTACGTTGGACTCACCGTTCTTCGTGGTGACCTATCACCCCGTGACTCTGGCCGATGAACCTGCCAGGGAGAGTTTCAGTGCCCTGCTGGCGGCGTTGGATAACTATCCCGACCATCAGGTTATCCTGACGTACCCGAATGCAGATGACGGTGGTCGAGCCATCATTCCACTGCTTGAGCAGTATGCGTCAGCCAATCCTGCACGCGTGCTGGCCATCCCGTCTTTGGGTTACAGACGTTACCTGAGCGCGGTGAAACACTGTGCCGCCGTGATCGGCAACTCGTCGAGCGGCATCATTGAAGTGCCTTCTCTGGGTGTCCCGACCATCAATATCGGCCAACGCCAACAAGGGCGCCTGGCAGCGAAGAGTGTGCTTCATTGCGACGCGAAGGCTGAGGCCATTACGCAATGCATTGCCAAGGCCTTGCAGGCTATGGGCCCGGATGCTTATGTCAATCCTTATGGTGCAGGGGACGCCAGCGGCCAAATCGTGGCACGCCTGAAGCATTTCGCCATCCCCACCATCAAACAGTTCCATGATCTCGACAGGAGTCCGTCGCCATGATCCGCATCATCGCCGAAGCCGGCGTCAACCATAATGGCGACGAAGCACTCGCCGTGGCACTGATCGATGCTGCCCACCGGGCAGGCGTCGATGTCGTCAAGTTTCAGACCTTCAAGGCGGCCAATCTGGTGACTCGCCAGGCCAAGCAGGCCGCTTATCAAACCACCAACACCGGCAAGGAAGAGAGCCAGTTTGCCATGCTCTCCCGCCTCGAGCTTTCGTTCGAGGCCCATCTTCGACTGATCGCCCATTGCGAGTCCCTCGGCATCGAGTTTCTGTCTACCGCATTCGATACCGAAAGTCTGGATTTCTTGGTGAACCGATTGAAGTTGCAAACACTGAAGCTTCCTTCTGGGGAACTGACCAATGCTCCTTTCGTGCTTGCCCATGCCCGCACCGGTTGCGAGTTGATCGTCTCGACCGGCATGGCCACATTGGCAGAAGTGGAAGCGGCCCTGGGGGTGATCGCCTTTGGCCTGACTGCGCCGCAGGATGCGCAGCCGGGCGAGGCCGCCTTCATGGCCGCCTATGCCAGCGAGGCCGGTCAGGCGGCGCTGGCCAAGAAGGTCACCCTGCTCCATTGCACCACTGAATATCCGGCACCCATGGAGGATATCAACCTCAAAGCCATGAATACCCTGTCTCATGCATTCCGGTTGCCGGTCGGTTATTCGGATCACAGCCAGGGAATCACCATCCCTGTGGCGGCAGTAGCCCGGGGAGCCTGCCTCATCGAGAAGCACTTCACTCTGGATCGCAACATGGAAGGGCCTGATCACAAGGCTTCTCTTGAACCCGATGAACTGGCCACTATGGTGAAAGGGATCCGCGATGTAGAGCTGGCACTGGGAGATGGCATCAAAGGGCCTCGCCCGAGCGAGCTCAAGAACAAGGAGATCGCACGCAAGAGCCTGGTTGCTGCCTGTGACATTACACAAGGAACGTTGCTGAATGCCGATAATCTGGCGATCAAGCGGCCTGGGGATGGAATGAGCCCCTATTCCTATTGGCAGCTACTTGGCCAGCCGGCCAAACATAGCTATTCGGAGGACGATCTGCTCCATGAATAAGCCACTGCTGGTACTCGGTGCCGGGGGACATGCCTCGGTACTGGTGGAAATATTACGCCGCCAAGGGCGAACACCGATGGCCATGATAGCACCACATTTGGAGGCTGGATGCACCGCACTGGCAAATATCCCGTGTTGGCATGACGAAGACAAGATTCTGAGTCTCTCACCGGATGACGTGGAACTGGTCAATGGCATCGGATCCTTACCTGGGCATCGGCTACGAGCCGAATTGTTCGCCCGCTATCAAGCATTAGGTTACCACTTCGCTCGAGTCGTCTCGCCACAAGCCATAGTATCGGACTATGTCCAGCTGACAGAAGGGGTTCAGGTGATGGCCGGAGCCATTATCCAGACAGGAGCCCGAGTCGGCCCGAACACTATCATCAATACCGGCGCAATTGTGGATCATGACTGCCAGATTGGTGCCGATAACCATATTGCCCCTGGAGCCGTGTTATCCGGTGGCGTGATGACGGGAGCCCGTGTGCATGTTGGCACAGGCGCTGCGATTATTCAGGGGATCATGATTGGTAACGATACAGTCGTAGGAGCGGGCGCCACTGTGACACGTTCGTTGGATGCAGCTCGAATTGCATTCGTTGCCAGGGGCCGTGTGGGACAGATCAAGCAGTAGAGGATGAATTGAATGAGCAAGAATTGGGAAAAGGTCGTATTGTCCACCAAACACACTGTGCATGATGCGTTGACTGTGATTAATGCTGCTGCACTAAGAATCTGCCTAGTGGTGGATGACAAACGCCATCTGCTCGGCGTTGTGACCGATGGAGATATCCGCCGAGCCATATTGAGTAATGTAGCATTAACCCAGAGCGTCACGAAAGTGATGAATAAGACTCCCATTACTGTCTCGGCCAAGCTATCCCGCGCACAGTTGCTGGACACCATGAGCTCCTACAGCATTCTCTCTTTGCCAGTACTTAATGAGACAGGTCAACTGATTGGGCTAGAGACCTGGGAACGGGCAACCAGTCAACCAACGTATAATAATCCTGTTTTGATCATGGCGGGCGGGTTTGGGACTCGTTTAAAGCCACTCACAGATACCTGTCCGAAGCCCATGCTAAAAATAGGTGATAAACCAATTTTGGAGACTCTCCTTAATCAATTTATCAAAGCAGGGTTCAAAAATATCTATATTTCAACTCACTACATGCCTGAACTTATCGCTGATTATTTTGGTGATGGCTCTGCATGGGGCGCAAATATTAAATATATACATGAAAAACATCCCCTTGGAACAGGTGGTGCATTAGGTTTATTGCCTGCCGAACTGCCTAAACTACCACTGATAATGATGAATGGTGATGTGTTGACAACTGTGGATTTCAACAGCTTGCTAGATTTTCATATTCAGAATGGTTCAGATGCCACTATGTGTGTTCGTGAGTATAGTTATCAAATTCCTTATGGAGTGATAACGGGTGAGGGGAATAATATTACCAGTATGGTTGAAAAACCTGTACATCATTTTTTTGTTAATGCTGGCATCTATGTTGTCAACCCACATATAGTGCGTTCGGTGACAAAAGAAGAGCGAATTGATATGCCGACCCTGCTTGAAAGACATATGCAAGAAAAAAAATGCATATCAATGTTCCCACTTCACGAATATTGGTTGGATATTGGACGAATGGAGGATTTTAACAGGGCTCAGTCTGATATTGCGACTCTGGGATTATAGTCATAATGGAGCGTATTGCAGTTATTGGCCTAGGTAATATATCTATCCGCCATAGAAAGAATCTTAAATATCTCTACCCTTTAGCTTCCATCTACGCTATGTCAGCAAGTGGTCAGATTGTCGCAACCGAGGTTAGTGATTGCGATGTGTTTGTTTCTTCGGTAGAAGAATTAATTCAGCATCGCATCGAATTAGCGATCGTCGCATCCCCTGCGACATTGCATGCGGTTCACGCAATCCCTCTGATAGAGGCCGGTATTCCAGTCTTGATTGAAAAGCCCCTTGCTGTATCACTTGCAGATTGCGAGGCAATCCAAACTGCGAGTCGTGAGCATAATACTCCTGTTGCTGTCGGATACTGTCTTCGATATTTACCGTCAGCATTAATCATGAAGGAGCTATTGGATGAGCAAAAAGTGGGGCGTTGCTACTATGCTCATGTCGAAATTGGTCAATATTTGCCTGATTGGCGCCCAAACAAAGATTACCGTCATAGTGTCTCCGCACGTGCGGAATTGGGTGGAGGGGTGTTACTGGAGCTCAGCCACGAGTTCGATTATATCCAATGGCTGCTTGGGCCACTTCAAGTAAAATATGCAAATCTGTACACCTCAGAAGAACTTGGCCTGTCGGTTGAAGACATGGCTGATATCATGCTTAGCAGCACAACGGGCGTCATTACCACTGTTCACCTGGACTTTCTCCAACGAAAAGCGCATCGCAAATGCCGAGTGATTGGCAGTGAAGGTACGCTAGAGTGGGACCTTATTCAAAATTCGATCTCATTGAGCTCGGCCAACGGTATTGATACCATTTATTGTGAGCCAGCTTGGGATAAAAATGAGATATATCTAGGCATGATGACCGACTTTGTCAATCTTATTCAGAGGACAACGAATCACTGTATCTCTATTGAGGGTGCAACACGAACGGTTGCGCTAATTGAACAGATCAAAGCGCACTATCATCATCGATAACACGTAACCGGATCTCGAATCAGATGAAAAATTTCGCGTTTATTTTCGCTCGAGGTGGCTCAAAAGGGTTGCCAGGTAAAAACATTCGCCCATTGGCGGGTAAACCCTTGATCCAGTATTCCATCGAAACGGCTATGGCGTCACCTTCAATTAGCCAGGTATTTGTCTCTACGGATGACCCCGCAATTGCTTATGTTGCCGTTTCATTAGGAGCAGTTGTTATTGAACGCCCTGCAGAGCTCGCGACTGATACCAGTCCAGAGTGGCTTTCTTGGCGACATGCTATTGAGTGGGTTATTGCCCATTATGGGGCATTCGATGGGTTTATCAGCTTGCCAGCAACTAGCCCGCTACGTAGTGTGTTGGATGTTGAGGCGGCTATTACTAAACGTCATGGGCAGAGTGCCGATATCTGTATCTCCGTTACACCAGCCAATCGCAGCCCCTATTTCAATATGGTGAAGGAAACAATGGATGGATTCGTTGAGTTAGTAAATAAACCCTCTGGCGAAATTGTTCGCCGTCAGGATACACCTCAAATATTTGATATTACTACTGTGGTGTATTCAACGACTCCAACCTTTGTGTTAGGAAATTACGGACTATTCTCTGGGAAAGTGACCAGTATCGAAGTGCCTAAAGAACGAGCCGTAGATATTGATGATATTTATGACTTCAAACTGGCAGAGGCTATTATAGGAGAACGCAAATAATGAACGCTTTGTTAAAAAACAAATGCTTTTTGGTCGCAGGTGCAGGTGGTTTACTTGGTTCTCGTCTGGTGCCTTCCATTCTGGCTCAAGGGGCTAAAGTGATCGCGGCAGATATCAACGTTGATTTAATGACTCAACGACTTGTCAATCTTGGTGTCGATACTGCAGACGAAAATTTGACGTTGATATCGCTGGATGTAACCTGTGAAGCAAGCATCAAGGCGTTCTTTGTTCAACAGGAACATATGGATGGTGCAGTCAATGCCACCTACCCAAGAAACAAAACATATGGCTCTCATTTTTTTGATGTATCACTTGACAGTTTTAATGAAAATGTAGCTCTTAATCTTGGTAGTGCTTTTTTATTTACCCAGCAATGCGCCTCTTACTTCAAAACACATGAAGCAACGTTTTCATTAGTCAATATGTCATCAATATATGGTGTAGTTTCGCCTAATTTTGATATTTACAAAAATACAAAAATGACAATGCCAGTGGAGTATGCTGCAATAAAATCAGCAATACAACATTTGAGTAAATATGTTATCACATATGTCAATGACAGTCGTTTCAGAATTAATTTGGTCAGTCCGGGGGGATTGCTTGATAATCAGTCTGAAATTTTTTGTCAAGCGTATAAACAACAGACATGTGGAAAGGGAATGCTTGATGTTTCAGATGTTATAGGTAGCATTATGTTTTTATTATCAGATCAATCCAGATATGTGACAGGACAAAATATTGTCGTGGATGACGGTTTTTCCTTATGACTATACATTTACTATATGTATAGCCACTTATAAAACCCGCATCGTTTTAATACACCGATGCGGGATTTTTAATGGATAACGCGCCAATATTAAAGCACGACATTAAATAAATTGTTTTTAACTTTTTCTAAAGTGATTCAACAGTTCATAATATGATTCATCACTAGAGCAAAGCGCATATTTATATTTTTCTTTAGTTTTCAGCAAAAAATCAATATACACGTTTATCATTTCGCTTACAAAGGCGCGATCAGCTTCATTTTCTTGGTCTAAATCAATAGAGTGAATCGCGTTAAGCATCACAAAAAAGAAATAGTTCATTGACCCTTCAAGTACTCGCTGTAGGTGCCTCTCGCTGGTCGTCATGATGTACAATAAATAGTTATATTGCCTTTGCATCAATTCAATGATGTCATCATGGCTAATGGTTACTTTTTCCCATTCCCCTACCATCAAGTCAATCAATTTATTAAAAACTTCAAACCCCATGTATTGACCCAACTCAGCATCACCAATACTTAACGGGGTAAAAAAATCATGTCTAATATGAGCAACAATATTATCTTTACTACATGAAGGCTCTTCTATATAAATATCATCCAAGGTTAACGGTATTGCACCTTCTACTTTCGCCCCATCCGTAATATTATAACAACAAATATCTTTAGCCATACACAGCAACGTTTCCATTTGCTTGATAGCCAGACTAAATATTGGATTGGAAATTACTTCGCCACCAAAATTCCCAGGAACAAGTAACTCTCCTGATGAAGTGACCGCATCCTTAAGCTTGTCAATCACATTTCCATTCTCATCAAAATAAGAACTCAACCTAGAATGATGATGTTCTTTCGAGCGATAGCCGTTATCAATACCAAACATATAGAGTTTTTTAAAGCCCAATGTTACCGCATAACTCAACCCGGTATTGCCAACATAGGGATTCACACAGGATAAAAAAGCGATATCATCAATCAATCCAAGGGTGGAAAGCAATATATGCATCGGTTCACAAGGCTTAAATCCTATTGCAGACTGTTCAAAATATGAAAAGCAATCAGGATGCAGTACATCAGCACCCAAAAATAGAATATCTCTTAAATAATCAGGCGCATTCATAGTAGCCAAAAAATCAGCTGTACTCTTTGTTCTTTCTACGGCGACCAATATATCAGGTTTTATCCCAGCCTTGTACAAGGCGCTAACACTACTTCCGCATGCGATAATTATTGCTTTTTGTTGATGTTCAACAATAAACGGTATCGACTTATCGAGGGAAGGTCCATTCCCAACAATAAAAACGGGATGTTGTGCTTCATCATCGACAACCTTTTTATTAGCATGTAAAAAAGGCACTTTGTTTTTAATGTTGGCATAACTATGCGAAAACGCTAATATATTGTCATCAAAGAAACCCCACCCCAGCCTTATAAGGTGGAATTTTTTTTCAACCTTTTTAATGACGCTCGAAATCCTATCTGATGGATAATGCCAAAATGAACATACGCTGGTTGCCCAAAATGCCCCCCTCTTATTAATTGCCGTGTTTAAATCCTCAACTATATTATCTTCATCACTACCCACAAAAATATGAACGCCAAGGTTATTGTCATCAAGATATTGCAATATTGGAGCCCAATCGAAAGTAAAAAGAGAAGCATAAAATAAGTCTGTATCAGGTTCAACAATAAATAAATTTTTTATTTTATGTTTTTCGTAAAGATAACCCAATTGATAACCAAGACCGACACCAAACATCAGCATCATAGGGATCGAAACAGGAAGGGTGTTATTTAGACTCAATGAATCTCGGCGTTCATTAAACAAATCAATTACTTTGTTCAGATACTCATCATGAATTTGATTGAAATAATTTTCACTGGTTTTTAAATTCATTACACCAAGAGTGCTTTTTGATAAGACACTCTCAACTTGGGCTTTGGCCAACTCATAGGGTGAGTCACCATACAAAGCCTCGTTGCTATCTGTCCAAAGTAAATTTGGCTCGCCATTTTCATTACAAAAAAAGCGGAAGGGACGCATTGGCACATAATCTTTTAACTCAGCATGGAGATGAGGGAAAAACATCTCAAAAGCAGTCATATTTTCATTAAAACGTGCCGGAAGAGTGACAAACATAGCTTTTTCCTGCTCACTTTGCATAGCCAGTCTGGAAAGCTCATTTTCCGCTTCAATTAAATGCTTATCACTCATCACTCTGCTTCCTGGAGTCGTATGTCATTCTTACCTTGCTCACTGTCATTAAAGACAGTAGCTCAGCCTTGGTTTCTTGATGATATGTATTAAGGGTTGTTCTGAGTCGTGACTCTTCTTCATAAAGTAACGCCATATCGGTCGATGATGACTGTAATTTCATGAGATTGAGATCACTTTCCATCAAAAAGTTAAAACGAACGTCCATGAGTGCTTCTGCCTCAAAAAAATCATCCCTTACAAGAGCATCACGAATAGCCGAGGTTAATTCTATCAGATATTGAATTGACATTATGAGCCTTTCATCTTTGATAGCGCAGCACTCTTTTCTTCAAATGGAATACTGTCCCAACCTGACTTGACAGTAATCATCAACTTGGCCACCTCATCGATCGCCGCTACGTCCATATCTTTACTTGCATCCAGAAGGCGCTCTTTCATGTAGTCGTACAACATAGAAAGTTGTTCTGGAACTTCGCCATAGCTCATATCCAAAGAGTCTTGCAGACCATTGATAATGGCCATAGATTTGGAGATTGCTATAGATTTCCCTTCAAAATTACGTCTCTCTATCGACCCTTTTGCCTGTGCTAAACGCTCAAGACACACTTGCATCATTAACTGGATCACCCTATGTGGATCGGCGACGGCCAGTTCCGCTTGCAAATTCATCGTGGTATAGGCTTTAAGGTTTTTCTTATACATGTGTTCATTCCATCTTGACTAATCAAAGGAAGTTATTTATTCCCTATTTAGTATTCAGCATATTGAGATAAGAGGCTGATTTGTTCAGCTTTGCCAGCAAAGTATCCAGACTACCATAGCGAATTCGCAATGCTTCTTCATACTTGGCCATCTGAGTGGTGGTATCGGCTTTCTTACGAGAAACTTCACGCAACTGCGAGTTCAACCCGTCCTCCCTTTTGGAGAGAAGCCCGCCGCTTTTTGAATAAACATCCAATTGTCCAGCCAATTTATTTGCTAAACCGTCATCACCACTAAACAATGCCACCACTTGTTCATAATTTTTGCTTAGTGCATCATTAAATTTTGTGTCATCAAGCGACAGTACTCCATCTTTGTCCATCTTGACACCCATCTGAAAAATGGTTGACAGGTCACTGGAAGCACTTGATTTTTCCGTTATTGTACTGCTCATGAGATTGACGACTGTACGCGGCATAGAGTCTCCGGCCAGAGCACCGCCATCATCTTTCTGTACACCCGACACGACAGTGTTGCGTTTACCCAACTCATTAGATTTGCTGACCAGCGCGTTATAGCCATCAATAAAGCTTTTGAGAATAGTTTTAATCCCATCCTTGTCAGTGGATATATCCACCTTGTTTGGCTTGAGATTGTTGGAGGTGTCCTTGTCCGATGTGCGCAGAACCGTGATCTTTAACCCCATGATGGTATCATCAAACGTATTCGTATCGCTGGTGAGTTTGTTACCATCGACATCGATTTCGGCACTGCCTGCTGACTGGGTTTTGCCAGCAGTGAGAGAGGATGCAAAACTCGACAACTCCCCTGTCGACCCGCTTATCGTCATATCTTTGCCGTCACCACTGATACCGGAATCCATGATGAGTTTCACCTTGCCATCCGAAGTTTTGATGACGTTGGCACTCAAGCCGAAATTGTCACCATCATTATTAATGCGCTTTCGAATATTCTCCAGATTGTCACCGGCTTTGACGTCAACCGAGAACGTTTTTGTACCGGCACTGAACGTCAAAGTACCGTCTTGAGTCACCAGTGGATCTGTCGCGGTGTTAAAAACCGCTGCAAACTTGCTGGTCGTTGCCAATTTATTGACAGTTATATTGTATTGTCCATTTGATGTCCCCGTCTTGCTCTCCACCTTCAGTACAGGGTTATCCTTATCTTGGGTGACAGAAATCATGCGTTTGTTAAAAGCATCATTCTTTGTCATCCCTTTGAGCGTGGTCACATAAGAGGCGATCGCTGACTTAAGCTGCCCAACCCCAGACAAAGAGACTTTGGCGAACGTCTCTTTTTTAATTAGCGGCTGTTCCAACTGAGCCTTTTTGGCCGCGACACTGGTTGAGATGATCGATTCCAAATCGATTCCGGAAGCTGCGCCAGCCGAAGTAATCCTCGCCATATTGATTTACCTCCCCCACTAAACTCAGATTTGGTTATCCAGCAATAGTCCACTACGAGAGCCCGAACTACCATCGGTCTCACGCAATGTCTGAAGACGTTTACTGATGGAAAGCAGCTCTTCACTCGGGATCTGGCGGATCACAGCACGCGTGTCCGCATCCATAACTCTAATAACCACTTTATCCAAGTCCCGCTCTACACTAAAGCTAACTGTCCATCCTTGTAATTGGCTGAATTCCTGCAATTTTTGTACCTCATTTTCCACATCGATGGGGGGCTGGTTGGATCGATGACTTGCATGCTCCACTCTGTCTCCATCTCGGATCGAGGCTCCCGCTGTCACCTGCTGCTCTTCGGGCACACCAGAAAGCAAAGGAGCGGCCTGCTGGCCGCTCTTGCTATTGGACTGAAGAGAAGAAGGAGTGACCGATGACGGGTTTCCAATTTCACTTGCCATATTGTCCCTCCTCTCTTATGTCTTTGCTCACTCTTAACCCAGCAGGGATAACGCTGATTGAGGTCTCTGGTTGGCTTGGGCCAAGATACTGGATGCAGCCTGTTGCAAGATATTTTGCTTGGTCATATTGGCGGTTTCAACGGCGAAGTCGGCATCACGCACCCGTGAACGTGCTGCGCTCAGGTTTTCAGCTACGTTGGACTGGTTGCGAATAGTGGAGTCAAAACGGTTCTGCACCGCACCCAGCTCGGCACGCTTGCTGTCAACCGCCTTGATCATATAGTCAAGGTTCGCCATCGACAGCTGCGCGGTACTCGCCGCCGTGATGCTTTTCACCATACTTGCCTTCAGGGCAGTACCGGCTGTGAGGCTGACCTTGTAGGGCTCTTTAGACAGACTGGTCGCCGTATTCTTGACTATTTTGGCACTGCCTTTGGTCACACCGGCAATACCGCTGATGGTAAAGGCCGACGACATCTTGAAGGTGATGGTCTGGGAAGCATCGGCACCCACCTGGAAGGATCCGGTGTATTTGCCATCGAGCAGCTTCTGGCCACCAAACGTGGTGTCGCTCGATATACGATCGATCTCGGTTTTGAGCTGATCGTATTCCTGTTGCAGAGCGGTACGGTCATCGGCGTTATTTGAACCGTTCGAAGACTGCTGTGCCAGGGTGCGCATACGCTGCAGCATGCCAGAGACTTCGTCCATCGCCCCTTCGGCCGTCTGCGCAACCGAGATACCATCATTGGCATTACGGTTACCCTGATCAAGGCCGTTAATCTGAGAGGTTAAACGGTTGGAAATCTGCAAACCAGCAGCATCATCTTTCGCACTGTTGATGCGTAAGCCAGATGCCAAACGAGTATAAGAACTATCCAACGATTTGTTGGTATTCATCAGGTTACGCTGAGCGTTCAGTGATGATGTATTGGTGTTAATGTACATGGCCATAAAAATTCTCCCGAAGAACATGCGACTGCAGGTTGCGTCGTCCTAACAAAACGACGTCCCACCGTTTGAAGAGCAGGTTGAACATTCCTGTCTCTTCTGGCGGGTGTCTGTTTGAACGAACAGGCCACCCGCAGTAGTGCAAGCGTTGGATTCCGAACACCCCTCGATTGCTTCACTTTATTTAACGGCAGCGCAGAGACAAGCTTTAGGAAAATTGTTGCCTAAAGCGGCAAGTTTTCTCCGGTAGGCGGCAATAGGGCAAGGAGACTGAACGACGTAGCCGAGCTGCCAACATCAGACGAGGCCTGATTTTACGGAATGGAATGTATTGGCATGGTTCATGCTTTAAACTGACAGGGTGACGTCAATTTGGCGACACAATAAAAAGAGGCCGGTAAACCGGCCTAAAGATGAGCATATGCTCAGGAGAATATGACCAAGCGTGACAGAACTGAACAGCTGGACAACACTTGGCATTACTAGTAGAGAATTATATCTCTCCCGATAGAACAGAGTGCGACCCGAACACCCCTTTGTTCCATCTCTTGACCAGGGCGGCCTGAACAACCGCCCTGTTTTCTTTTATTAGCCCTGCAGCAGTGACAGAGCAGACTGCGGACGTTGGTTGGACTGCGACAAGATGCTGGATGCCGCCTGTTGCAGAATGTTCTGTTTGGTCATGTTAGCCGTTTCTACCGCAAAATCGGCATCACGGATCCGTGAACGAGCGGCACTGACGTTTTCCGAGACGTTGGACTGGTTGCGAATAGTGGAGTCAAAACGGTTCTGTACCGCCCCCAACTCGGCACGCTTGCTGTCCACCGCCTTGATCATATAGTCAAGGTTGGCCATCGACAGTTGGGCGGTGCTCGCCGCCGTGATGCTCTTCACCATACTAGCCTTAACGGCGGTAGCTGCGGTGAGGCTGACCTTATAGGGCTCTTTGGATAAACTTGTCGCCGTATTTTTGACGATCTTTGCACTGTCTTTAGTCGCACTGGCAATACCGCTGATGGTAAAGGCCGACGTCATCTTGAAGGTGATGGTCTGGGCAGCATCGGCCCCCACCTGGAAGGAGCCAGTATATTTACCATCCAGTAACTTTTGACCACCAAAAGTCGTGTCGGCCGCAATACGATTAATCTCGGTCTTTAGCTGGTCGTATTCCTGCTGAAGGGCCGTGCGATCGTCCGCATTGTTTGACCCGTTGGCCGATTGCTGGGCCAACGTGCGCATACGTTGCAGCATGCCGGTGACTTCATCCATCGCCCCTTCGGCAGTCTGGGCAACCGAGATACCGTCGTTTGCATTTCTGTTTCCCTGATCAAGACCATTAATCTGGGAGGTCAAACGGTTGGAAATTTGCAGACCAGCGGCATCATCCTTGGCACTATTAATACGCAGACCGGAAGCCAGTCTGGTATAAGAGGAATCGAGCGACTTGTTCGCATTGGTCAAATTGCGCTGAGCATTCAGCGAGGATACGTTAGTATTGATAAACATGGCCATGACTATTCTCCTAAGCTATTAAAATTACTCTTCTATTTGCTCAGGCTTTATTATTTTCTGTGCCCGATGCGCCTTATTTAACGGCTCGTTTTTGGATGTCTTTAGCATTTTTTCAACGCTTCATCGCATTAACGCCGCTTACCTTATATATCGGCGGGTCAGGGGGAAACTTAAGGAAAAAAACGGGCCAAAACACGCGATAGCAGCAACGTCCTGAACCCCGCCAACGGCGGGGGCAAGCGGGCACACACGAGACTCTCCCGGTTCGGCAGCGAGAAAAAATCACGGCCGACTCTCAATTTTGTCGAGCACAGTTGGCGATTGGGCTCGCCAGCCCCTAAAATCGCGGCCCCATCAACAATTTGGCGTGAGTTGTTCTCCATGCAGACACTGGTTGAGCAGATTGTTTACATCAGCGACATGTTTGGTACTGCGGTATTCGCGTTTTCAGGGGTATTGGTGGCTGGCCGGCTCAGAATGGACGGGTTTGGCGTCATGGTTTTGGCGGCGGTCACCGCCATCGGCGGCGGCACCATCCGTGACATGATCCTGGGGGCAACCCCCGTATTCTGGGTACGCGATCCGCTCTATATCTGGGTCGTCATCGCGACGGCGCTGATCGGCATGTGGATGGTCAAACTGCCCCGCAGGATGCCCTGGTATGTGCTGCCGGTGGCCGATGCCTTCGGACTGGCCCTCTTTACCGTGATTGGCGCCCAGAAGGCCCTCAACTTCGGCACCCCGGGGCTGATTGCCGTGATCATGGGCACCATGACCGGGGTAGCCGGCGGCATGATCCGCGATGTGCTGGCGCGAGAAGTGCCCATGGTGCTGCAAAAAGAGATCTATGCCACCGCCTGTATCCTCGGCGGCATTCTCTATACCCTGGCGCTGGAGGCGAATATGGACAGGGTAACCGCCATGCTCATCTGCATGACGGCCGTGTTTGGCCTGCGGGTTGCCGCTATCTACTGGCACCTGTCACTGCCAACCTTCTCGCTGCAACGCAATTGAGAGCAGGCCCACAGCGCCATCATGTCGCTGTGGGCCTTGCGTTGAACCAAATCGGCTTTTCTGTTGTCATAGAAACAGTCGTTGTTAGCCGGAACTTCTCATGCGCAAAATCGGTATGCTTACCACTCTTATCCTGGCGAACGTGACAGTAGCCCACGCCGAAGCACAAGCGGTATTTGGACGCCTGGCCTCGGCGCCGGTGCAGCAGTTCAACCAGCAGATACGTCAGGCAAGCCATCAACAGCAGCACTGGGTCAATGACTACCGTGAGGTAGCACTACGATTCGTTGGCCATGGCGACATACCCAGTCGCATCCACGCCCAGCAGCTGGACAATGATCTGGTGCTCTCGGTCGCCCTCGATGGCAGCATGAGCGACATGATCTACATCCTGACCCTCTATCGCAACGACAACCTGTGGCAGATGCGGGAGGCGGAAATGGGCTGGCGTTGCCAGGGGCAAGACTCCTTCACCCCGGTCCCCTGCCCCTGATGGTCATGGCTGACTCTGTGAAATAAAAAAATCCGGCACAGTGGCCTAATGCCGATCAGTTAAGGATCCATTGACCGATCCTTCTGATGTGTGAAAATCCGAAACCTGTTGATTGGTTTCGGATTTTTTATGCGTATCGCTCAAGCTCTCGACTTTCTCCACGCCAGCAATGCCGCCCAGTTTGAGTCACTCTCCGACCTCATTTCCCCCGAGCTCATCACGACTCTGCTCGGCGAAGAGGGCGTCGCTACCCTGCGCCGTCGCCGTATGCCCATGGAGCGACTGGTCTGGGCCATCATCGGCATGGCCATCTTCCGCCACGTCCCCATGACCCAGCTGGTCAATCAGCTCGATATCCTGTTGCCCGGTGACCGCCCCTTCGTTGCCCCCAGCGCCTTCCTGCAAGCTCGCCAAAAGCTCGGGGATAAGAGCATCGAACGCCTGTTTCACGAGACCGCCGCAGGCTGGCACCAGCAGGCCAATCACCCCGGCTGGGCCGGACTGCGACTGCTCGCCGTCGATGGCGTGATGTGGCGCACGCCCGATACCCCGGATAATGCCGCCGCTTTTGCCAAACCCGGCACCCAGCATGGGGAGACCGCCTATCCGCAGGTGCGCATGCTCTGCCAGATGGAGCTGACCAGTCACCTGCTTGTTCAGGCGGTCATGGAGAGTTGCGCCGTCAACGAGATGGTGTTGGCCTAACAGCTTGTCGCGCGTACGCCGGACCACTCGCTGACCCTGTTCGACAAGGGGTTTTACTCCCTCGGCCTGCTGCATGCCTGGCAAACCGCTGGCTGCGAGCGTCACTGGTTGCTGCCACTCAAAAAGGGCACGCAATACGAGGTGGTGCGCAAGCTGGGGCGTCAGGATGTAGTGGTACGCCTGACGACCAGTCCACAGGCACGCAAGAAGTGGCCGCAGCTGCCGGACACGGTGGAAGCCCGCTTGCTGACCCGCAACATCAACGGCAAGGAGCGGCAAGTGCTGACCTCGATGGTTGACCCGATGCGTTTCCCGGGTGCCGACATCGTCGAGCTCTACAGCCATCGCTGGGAAATCGAGTTGGGCTATCGGGAGATGAAGCACAGCCTGCAGCAGCACCGGCTGACCCTGCGCAGCAAGAAGGCGGTGGGGATACGGCAAGAGCTATGGGGTGTGTTGCTGGCGTACAACCTGCTGCGCAGCCAGATGGTAAAGATGGCGGCGAGCCTGAAGGGATACACGACGAGCCAGCTGAGTTTTCACATGGCATCGGTCTATCTCATCCATGAGTTGAGCTGCATGCCGTATGTGTCGCCGGGGAATATCCCGGGACGCGTTGCGGAGCTGGAGAAACAGGCGGGGCAGTTTGTATTGCCGGCCCGAAGGGAGCGAAGTTATCCCCGCTGCGTGAAGCCAAGGCCACAGAAATATAGTGTGAAAAAAGCCAATAAAAACAATGCCAGTCAGGCTTAACTGACTGGCATTAGGCACAGTGGCCGGATTTTTTATTGGAGGTGAAAGCACGCTTACGGGCGGTATACCTTGACGTTGTCAAAGCCCTTCTCTTTCAGATAGAGCGCCTGCAACTTGCTCATCACGCCGCGATCGCAATAGAGCAGATAGGTCTTCTCTTTGGGCAGATCGCCAAAGGCGGTGGCCAGCTTGAAGAAGGGGAGGTGCAGCACTTCACGACCTTCCACCACCAGCGGCTTCTCGTCGTGTTCGTCGGCAGAGCGGATATCCAGGATCACCTCGTCAGCGCCCAGCACTTGAGTGGTTTCGACCTCTTGCACTTCCGCGGCTGTCTCTTCACCGATACGGCGGATATCGAGGTAACGGGCCTCGGAGACCACCTTGTCCAGAATGGCGAAGTCGAAGTTGGCCTCTTCTGCTTCAATGCGGGAGAGCTCGGCTTTCACGGTCGGCTTCTTGGAGATGACGCCGCAATACTCCGGCATGGTCTCGGCAAACTCCAGAGTGCCGATGCGGCGCGCTTCGCTGATGATATCCGGCTTGTCCCAAGTGATGAGCGGGCGCAGGATCACCTTGTCGATCACCCGATCGATGACGTTGAGGTTGGTCAGCGTCTGGCTGGAGACCTGACCCACGCACTCGCCGGTCACCAGTGCCGGGATCTGGAAGTAGTCGGCAACCTGACCTGCGGCACGCATCATCATTCGCTTGAGCACTACGCCCATCTGACCGTTATCCACTTTTTCGAGGATCTCGGCCACCACAGGTTCAAAGTCGATAGCGGTGAAACGCACCTTGTGGGAGGCGCCAAACTTGTTCCACAGGTAATAGGCGACCTGCTTGACCCCGATCTCGTGGGCAGCACCACCCAGATTGAAGAAGCAGTAGTGCACCCGGCAGCCGCGTTTGATGAACTGGTAGGAGGCGACACCGGAGTCGAAACCACCGGAGAGCAAGCTCAGTACATCTTCCTGAGTGGCCATAGGGAAACCGCCCATGCCGTGGTGCACCGCACTGATGATGTAGAGCTCGTCATTTTCCACTTCCAGATTGACCTGGATGTCCGGCTTTTTCAGGCGCACCCCAGCGGTTTCACAATGCTGGTTGAGGCCACCGCCCACATAACGCTCCAGCTCCAGCGAGCTAAAGTCGTGCTTGCCAACGCGGCGGGCACGGACGCAGAAGGTCTTGCCTTTCAGGCGATCGCCCCAGACGGCGCGGGTCTGTTCGAAGATGTCGTGCAGGTCGGTAAAGTTGCTCAGTTTCACTTCGAGGAAGTACTGAATGCCCGGGATACAGGCCAGGGTCTCGAGATACTGGGCGTGGAACTGATCATTGCGGGAGCTCACTACCAGCTTGTCCCAATCCATCCGTACGCGGGCATCCTCGTCGAAGCGACGCAACACGTTGCGAATGTTGCCCTGCAACATCTTGGTGAAGCGCTGGCGAACTGATTTGCTCTTGATGGTGATTTCCGGGAACAGCTTGATAATGAACTTCATGGTTTTGACTCGGGTGGCCTTGATTTAAGGGCGCGGATTATATCAGAACTTTGTGGCAAGCGGCTACTGAATGAGCGCTTGCTCACATTACGCCATGCAATGTTTGCCGCCCGCCCGCAATCTTGCGTATATTCCCGAGCCTGCGCCTCGCCAGATTTTTGACAACAGACTGATCCGATGAAGACCTATATCTACTACCCCGGCATGGAGGTACGCGACGAGCGTTGGCTCAAATTTGCCCTGCTCTATCTGGAGCGACTCGCCTTCGTCTTCACCGTCAGTGAAAAAAGTGGCCTCACCGCCTTGTTGGACACGCTGGAAGATCAGACCGATCTGCTGGCCGAGCGTCCGGACCCCGCCTTCTTCGCAACCATCACCCCGCAACTGGAGAGCCAGATCAGCGGCCTTATCGCCCCCGATTTCGTGCGCCACAAGGTGTTTGGCAACAAGGAGCTGATTGATCGCTGGCGCCAGCGTACCAACCATGACTGCTTCTGCCCGGCTCAGACCGGACTGGAGCGGCTGCACGGTTTTTGCCTGACCCACGGCTTTGCGACCCGGGATGAGGGGGGGATCAGAATGGCGCGGCGCTTTGCCAACCTGCTCTCCATGCGCCTTGCCCGTGAGTGGGCACTCGCCAATGACGGCGCCCTCATTACCGATCACGACTATCTCGACCGCCTGCTTCACCTGCTGGAATCCCGCTACCACAACCGGGGTGGTCAGGATTGCTTCCACCTCGAGATCCCGTTGCAAGTGCCCACTCACTTGGCCGACATTCCGTTTGCAGCGCTGATTGCCCTGCGCGGGCGCAGCGGCTTTCGCCAGCAACTGGCCGAATTTCATCAGGCCCTCGACCATCTGCTCGCCATGCTGGGTAGCGGCTATGCCGACCCGGCGGTTCTGACCCGCTTCGAGCAAGCCCAGCAAGGTCTCAATCAACTGCTGGGGCCCGAGACCCTCAGCATGCCGCTCACCACGCTGGTCAGCACCAGCCTGCCCGCCATGGCGATGATCCATCAGTTAAAGGCAAGCCATCCCGACAGCAATCTCATCTTCCATCCCATCAAGAAGAGCCACTTTCACCAGCGCAAGAGCCAGCATTTCTTCACCCGGCTCGGCCATCTGCGCCAACCGGGCTGAATCGGCGGAATTAAAAAGGGGTTGGCATCTGCCAACCCCTCTCGTTATCTGCGGCCTACCAGTCATCACCACGGTGATTGGCCCGCTCTTGCGCCTGCCTACGGGCCTCCATCGCCTTGTCACGGCGGATACCCTCACTGGTACAGGCAAACTGTTTCTCGTAACAGCGTACAAAGCTTTCTGAGCCAGGCTCGAAAGGTGAATAGAACCCGGTACGTTCGGGAGAAACATGGTGATCACCATGATTTGTAGTGGCACAGCCCGAACTCATCAGCACCAGCAAGGGACACAAAACACGCAGCAAAAGGGAACTCCAGATTGGATTTGAATGAGTTCGTAATTATTCATGAATTAATTCACCCAATCAAATATTGATGCATTTCAAAGGCTTAATTACATTCACCTCAATGGCTGTCGGCAAAACGCTCAACGGGTGATGGTGCCGGCCTCACTGTCAGGACGCACCACGTGAAACTCGATACGATCGCTGTTGCCCGCCTCGTCCACCACCACCAGCTGATAGCGTCCCGCCACACTCAGCACCTGATCCCCGTCCCAGCGCAGCCGCTGACCGTTGAGAAACCAGAACGGCTTGCCGACACCGCCCAGCACCTTGGGCTGCAACCGGTAACGCTGACTGCGAATAAGATTGCCCTCCCCCAGCGCCACGATGCGAATGGGGGCCTGCAGCTCGGCGCTCTGCCTTTCACCTTTGCAACTGCTGGCGAGCAGCGCCTGTCTGCGCTCGCCGGGTGTGCGCCAGGGTTCCAGTGACAGCGGCCAGAGCGCCCGAAAGCCGGATTGCGCCGCATCCTGACAGCGGGCCAGGGTCGGCTTGCCTTCGGCGGTCAGTGCAACTTGGCGCAGCGGCGAGGGCCAATCCATAGGATCCGGCAAGGTGGGGGGATCCCGCGCCTCCAGTAGCCAGGCGCTCTGGCGTTGCAGACAGGCCTCAGGCAGGGTAGCGCTTGCATTGCGCCCCAGCGGCCAGCAGATCTCGGCCTCGCTTACCGTGTTGGGCTGCACCGGCAAGGGGCTGTTGTCGGCCAGCCGCGAGTAGACAGAGAGTAGCAGCGGCACCGCCGCACTCTGGCCGTAAAAACCCGGCAAGGGGGTGCCGTCGGGACGCCCCAACCAGACGCCGATGGTCCAACGACCGGAGACCCCCATCGCCCAGCTATCGCGATAGCCGTAGCTGGTGCCGGTCTTCCAGGCCAGTCGGTTGACCCGGCCGGTCGCCTCGCTGGCAAAGGGCTGATCCGCCCGTCCCTGCGCGCTCAATATCTGCCAGATGATCCAGGCCGCCCCCGGGCTCAACAAGGGGCGCGACACCGCCTGTTGCCCCGCCAGCCAGACCGGCATCGCCACCTGCCCCTCACGGGTCAGCGCGCTGTAGAGTGCCACCAGCTGCTCGAGCCGGATCCCCGCCGCCCCCAGCGCAATAGCCGGATTGGGTTTGTCAGAGAGCGCCAGCCGCACCCCGGCGTTGTCGAGGCGGCTGACCAGCTTGTCCGGCCCGAGTGCCTCCAGCACTTGCACCGCAGGCACGTTGAGGGATTGCTGCAATGCCTGAGTGAGAGTCACCGGCCCCTGAAAGGCACCGGAAAAGTTGGCGGGGCGATAATCAGAGCCCACTCTTGGCGCATCGGAGAGCAAAGAGGCCGAGTGCACCAGCCCCTCATCCATCGCTAGGCCGTAGATAAATGGCTTGAGGGTGGAGCCGGGAGAGCGGATCGCCTGCACCATGTCGAGGTAACCGTGGCGGCGCAGGTTGCCATACTCGGCGCTGCCCACATAGGCGCGCACCGCCATGGTTTTGTTGTCCACCAGCAGCAGGGCGGCAGAGGTCTGCTCGGGGAAGCGGCGGATATAACTGGCCACCCGCCCCTCCAGCCAGCGCTGCAGATCGCCGTCTATGGTGGTGTGCACCAGCGCCCCCGCCTGATGGTCAGCGGCGAGGCGGGCAAACAGCGGTGCCTCCATCGGCGTGAAATGGCCGCGAGCCAGCACCGGCTCGATGCGCCCCTCCTGCCACACCGGCTCGGGCCAGACCCCTTGTGCCACCAATCGCTGCATCACCTTGTCGCGGGCGGCGCGGGCCCGTTCGGGATGCCTGTCCGGCCGGTTGCGGCTGGGGGCCTGTGGCAGCACCGCCAGCAGCGCAGCTTCGGCATAGGTCAGCTTGGCCGCGCTCTTGCCGAGATAGGCAAAACTCGCCGCCTGCACCCCCTCCAGATTGCCGCCAAACGGCGCACGGTTGAGGTAGACGGTGAGCAGGGTGCGTTTGTCGTAATGCCACTCCAGCTGCAGCGCGCGCGCCATCTGGCGCAGCTTGCCGGGCACGCTCCTGTGGTAGGGCTCGATCAGGCGCGCCACCTGCATGGTGAGAGTCGAGCCCCCCGACACGGCCCGCCCGTAGCGCAGCCACTGCCAGACACCGCGCACCATGGCCACCGGATTGACTCCGGGATGCCGCCAGAAGTAGCGATCCTCGTAACCTAGCAATGCCTCGATATAGCGGGGGGAGACCTGCTCCAGCGTCACGGGGTAACGCCACACGCCGCTGGTATCGGCAAAAGCGCGCAGCGGCCGCCCCTTCATGTCGAGTACCACCCGGGCATAGGCAGGGTCGAGCGGTGGCGGCGGGAAGATACGATCCAGCGCCAGCAATGACAGGAGCAGTGCTACAACTCCCAGCAGCGAGAAGCGCAGCCAGCGCGGCAGACGGCCAAGCCAGCGCCGACAGGCGCGGCCACTGCGACCGAGCCTCAGCCAACCGCGCTGCCAAAAAGTGATCAGACGAACCCGCTCAAGGGAGGGCTCGTTGCTCAGAGGGCATCTGCGACTCATAAAGCGCCAGCTACTCAGAGATAACGACCTCGTGAATATCCTCACCCACGGCCCGCAGCTCGGGCCGGTACATATCCTCCACCTGAGTCGGCGGCACCTGATAGCGACCCGGCGTCACCGCCCGCATCAGGTAGACCAGCTGCTGGTTGCTCCCCTCGCTCAGATCCAGCGCCGCCGTGTAGCGATCATCGCGAAACTCCTGATGCTTGAGGTAGTCGTTCCACTCGCTCTGCCACGCCGGTTTCCCCTCAATGGAGAGCTCTTCGAGCTTGATGCTGTTGCCAAGAGCCGGATTCTCCAACTCGAAGCCCGCCGGCACCATCTCCACCAGCAGCGCATCGGGCACTGCCGATTCACTGCTGACATTGAGCCGCACCACCACCAGATCGCCCACCTTCACCTTGGCGGGATCGAACGGCTGACCGTCGCTGTTGAACCAACTGCGGGTCACGCTCATCCCTTTGCTGATCCGTGCTGGCGCTTGTTCGGGGTAGCCGATCAGGGTGCGCTGCACATAGAGCGAGCCCTTGCCCTCGTTGGTGACGGCGCTCGCCGCCAGCGCCTCGGGGGCACCAAGCTGCAACAGGGCCGAACCGCTCAGGGATTCACTGCCAAAGGATGAGGCGACCTTGGCCTGCCAGTCGACGGCTGGGTCGAAACGGGCGAGTCGCAGCAGGGCGAGCCGCTCCTGGGTGCTGAGCCACTGACGATGAGCCAGACTGTCAGCCACCTTGGCACTGAGGGCCGGCCAGCGCTCCGCAGCCAGCTTGTGCTGGCGCAGCAAGGAGAGCTCAAGGGCTTCATCGCGCAGCGGTGAACCGTAATCCCCCAAGTAGTCGTCACCGCGTTCAGTCGCCAATGCCCGGCTGAGGGCCTTGGCGGCATTCTGTTCATCCCCCATGGCCGAGAGGGCCAGCGAGAGGTGCAAGAGCGGCAAACCGGAGCGGGCGTGATCGGCCTGCTGCTCCCAGATAAGGCGCAGGGTAGCGAGCGGTGCCTTGCCCACCCGGGCCAGCACATAGGCACTGTAAGCCTGATAGGCAAGCCGGCTGTGCTCGGGGGCACTGCTCCAGCGCTCGCCGTACTGGCTGTCGGTGAGATAGCTTTGCAGCCGGTTCAGCGCCTGATTGAGCATCGCTTCCGGCACTGCGTCGCCCGCCTCCTTGCGCGCCAGCAGGTAGTCGGCGGCATAGGCGGTGAGCCACTGCTCCTCGTCGGAGCGGCCATCCCAGAGGCCAAAACCGCCGCTTGGCAGTTGCAACCGCTGCAGTCGTTGCAGCAGGGCACGCTGCACGTCCGCCTCGCTCGCCGCTTTCTTGCCCTCTGCGGGTTTGCTCCAGACAGCCCGCTCATCGGCCGTGGTCAGCAAATAGGGCCAGGCGCGCGACAAGGTCTGCTCCAGACAGGCGTAGGGGTAGTCGGCCAGCGCCTGCCACTGGGCAGCCGGCTCCCATGGCGGGGTGCCGGAGAGGCTGAGCAGCCCCTGCAGGTTGGTGCTATCCAGCCCGGCCAGCTCGCCCGGTGCAAAGCTCATCTGCTGACCCGGGGCCAGCATCTGGTAGCGTTGACGAGTCTGGGCAGGCCAGGGGGAGCGTAGCGGCAAATACCAGTCGCGGCTGATGGCAAAATCCTTGCCGCTGGCCGCCAACTGCAGGCTCGCCACGCCGCTCGCCCCGGTCACGGTGAGCGGCAGGGTCAGCCACTGCTCCTCGCCGTTTTTAAGAGACAGCGAGCTGGGCAACTCGCCGTTTACCTTGAGCCCGCCATTGAGGGTCCAGGCAAGGGAGAGGGTCTGATCCTCGCCGCTCATGTTGCGCAGCTGAACCAGCGCCCGAGTCTCATCCCCTCTGGCACCAAAGCGCGGCCAGCCGATCTCGGCCACCAATGGCGCTACCACCTTGACGGCGCGCTCGGCCTCGCCGACTTGCTGTTCATTCCAGGCCAGCGCCATCAGCGCCAGCTCGCCGTTGAAGTTGGGCAGTTCGAGCGGGATCACCGCCTTGCCGCTCTCGTCAAAACTCACCTCGCCGCTCCAGAGCGCAGCTACTTCGACCCGGCTCTCCAGCGCACCGCCCTTTTTCAGCGGCGCCCGATCGCCACCGTAGTTAAGGCGGGCCAGCTTGCCATCCTGCGGCGGGATCACCTGACCATAGTTGTCGAACAAATCTTGGGCGAAGCGCTTGCGGCCAAAGAAGATCTCGAACGGGTCGAGGGGCTGGTAGTCGCTGATGTTGAGCACGCCCCGATCCACTGCCGCCAGCACCACCCGCCCCTGACTGTTGGGGGTGGAGGTAGCGGTCACTTCCAGCTGGGTGAGCGGCACCGCTTTATCAGGCGCGCTCAGGGTAAGCGGCAGACGGCGCGCTTCCCGGTCCAGCGTGAGCGGCACCAGCCCGACCGAGCGCAGGCTCTGCACACTCTTTTGGCTCACCGGCTTTGAACCGCTGTCTGGCGCGGCTATCTGGGCCGAAATATGCAGATCGTGGCGCTGCCACTCGGGGCTAACCGGGATCTCGAACTCGCCGCGGGCATCCTTGGCATCGCCACCGGCCCCCTTGATCTCGATGCGCTGCCACCAGCGCAGGCCGTCGCCATCCTCCACCATCAGCAACCCCTTGCCGGGTCGCGGGGCCACCAGCGTCACTTTAGCCTTGTCACCCGCCAGATAGGCGCGCTTGTCGAGGGTGATGGCGATTTTGTCAGGCCGCGCCTGCTCACCACCGCCACCCCAGGCGTAACTGCCGATCTCCACCCGCAGGCTCGATTGATGGCCTTGACTGTTCTCCACCTCGAGGCGATACCAGCCCGCCGCCAGTTGCAGCGTGAGCGGGGTCGGCCCCTTGCCATCCAGCTGCAGGGTTTGCTCCTGTTCCAGATAGGGCTGGCTGTTGAACTCGTACTTCCAACCCTCGCCATCGGCGTAGTGCCAGTAGTAGTCGCGGTATTCGTTGACCAGCCGCACCTTCACCTCGCCCGCCACCGGCTGGCCCTTGTCATCCAGATTGAGGATCTGGAAGGGCAGCGGTTTGCCCCCTTCTACCCGATCCGCCACGAAATCGGCCTTGAGCGCCGGCCACTGGCTGCCCGCGGGCCAGCCATACTGGGTGCGGCTGCGGTTGACGGCGCGGCCACCGGGCTCGGAGAGCGACACCCGATAGGTCACCTCCAGCGGCCCGAGACCGCGCACCCCATCGAGCTCATCTTGCAGCGAAAAAGTCCCCTGCCCCTGCCCATTGAGGGTGAGACTCCGCGCCTCGAGATCCTTGGCCTGCTCGGTGAGCAGCACATCCCCCAAAGTGAACTCCTGCCATTGGGTGAAAGGCATGGTAGCGCGGCTGATCTTCACCTCCGCCTTCGCCTTGGTGGCGCTCGCTGGCGCACCGTAGAGATAGTCCCCTTGCAGCGGCAGGGTGAGCGCCTGTTGCGGGGTCAGCAATTCCCCATCCGGCCCCTTGCCAAGCTGCAGTTTCAAGCGCTCCGGCAGAAACTCCTCCACCAGAAAAGGCCACTCGAAACGGCTGCCAGCGGCGGTCTTGAGGTTGATGGTCCAGCGCCCCAGCGGCGCATCATCCGGCAGACGCAGTCCGTAGTGGGCGGCGCCAAGATTGTCCGGCAACAGCCGCTTTTGCTCGAGCAGCTGGCCGTCCGGCTGTTTCACCTCCAGCTCCACCGCCATCCCCAGCAGCAGCTGGCCATCCTGCCCTTTTAGCAGGATCTCGCTGTCGAGCCGCTCGCCGGGGCGATAGAGGTCGCGCCCGCTGAACAGATAAAGCTGCTGGGCCTCCCAAGGCTGGGTGCCGAGATCGAAAGTGGAGAGATCGAGCGCCGCGCCATCGAGACGCAGCACCGCCAGATGCTTGCCCTGCTCGGCCAGCAACAGGCGAGCCCCCTGCACCTGATCGAAACGGCGATGGCCTTGGGGATCCGTGGTTTGCACCTGCAGCCGGTTGCCCTTCTCGTCGAGCAGGGAGAGTTGCACATCCTTGAGGGGGTCGGCGCTGGCCAAGGAGCTGACGAACACCTCCAGCTGATCGCGGTAACGACGGGCACTGAGCCCCATGTCGCTCACCGCGAAATAGGTGGTCTCCTTGCGCCAGTCGTAGTTGCCAAGGGGCGACATCACCGCAAAGTAGACACCGGCCTCGGCCAACTGCGGCTCCTTCACATTGATGAGGCGGGTCTCGCGCCGGTTGGCATCGAGCTCCAGGGCGTAACGGCCGCTGAACACCCGCTTGGCCCGCTGGGTGATCTGCTCAAGCTCCCAGTTGCCCATGCCGGAACCGGGGCGATATTCGGCCAGGAAACGGGGCAGATATTCCGCATCGACCCGAAAGAAGTCGATATTGACCTCGTCCACGTTGACCGCGCTGATGGGCAGGCGCAGCTCTTGGCGCAGCGGCAATACCATGCCGCTGGCAGTAAAGGAGGCCCCCGCCTCCAGCGGGCGGGTCTTGAGGGTCCAGCTCTGGGGCCCTGGGCCCAACCCCGCCTTGAGGCTCACCTCGTAGCTTTTATCGGGCTGAACGTTCGGAAAATAGAGGGTGCGGCCATCTTCGGCGAGGATCCACTCCCCCTGCAGCTGCTTGCCCCCTTCACTGACCGCGAGCCAGCTCTGCCAGTTTGCCTTGGGGGCCAATGGGCCGGAGAAGACCAGCGCCAGCGCCGGGGCATCCCGATATTGGCGGGCATTGGCTTGTACAACTGAACTCGGCGCACCGGCCTCCTGCTGCGCAGCGGGTTGCGTGGTCGGCGAATTGGCTTCGGCATGCGTGGCGGGCTTATCAGGGCCACAACCGGCCAGCAGCAGAGCAGCCAGCCCGGAGAGCAGCAGGGCCGACCAGCGGGGACGCAAAACGCCGGTTCCAGCGGTAGAGCGGTGAGAGGCAGGGGGAGAGTCGAAGAGGCGCATAGGTTCCATCCCGAGTTGGAGCGCTGCAAGCGCAGCGTGGCAGGAAACAGGATAAGGCATCCTGCTCGCCCGACACAAAGCTCATTACCCGGATGGGCACAATTCAGCGCCTCTGCTGCACAGTAACCCCCTTGCCCACTGATTTAGTGCGGCAAGGGTTGTCACCTAGTCGTGGGTGGTCTGGTTTTTTGCCCCGCCTTTGAACCAGCGAAACAGGATGGCCATGACGGCCGCCAGAAACAGCACCAGCGAAGTGATCAAAAGCGCCCGGGTCAACAGCTCGCTGTGGTGGAGGAAGAAAGGGGTATTCATCGCCAGCTTGCCCACCAGGCTAAGGCAGAGCGCCCACATAAAAGCACTGGCAAAGCTGGCCACGCACATCCGCAGCACGCTCAGGCGGCCAATCCCCATCAGCATGGGCGTCAGCACCCGCACGAACGGGATAAAACGGGAGGAGAACATCGCCAGAAAACCGTACTTTTTCAGCAGCCGAGTCGCCTTGGGCAGGCTGTCGGGGGGCAGCATCCGCTCGATATGATCCATAAAGCGGGTGCGCTGCAGGACCCGTCCCTGCCAGTACGCCAGCACGGCTCCCAGCCCCGCCGCCAGCGGCAGAAGACAGAGGGTCACTTCGGGACCAAACACCCCCATGCCCACCAACCCGCCGGCCAGCAGCACCAGGCTGTCCCCCGGCAGGGGCAGGAAGACGAATGCGGACTCCAGCAGCAGTACCAGCATCAGGCAACTGATCAGCAGGGGCACCGCCTGCATCTGAACCAGGGCGTCAAAATCCTGATGCCAAATGGCCATCAGCATATCCAGCATGTCACTCTCCCTACTACACGGTTCATCATGAACGAGGCAGGGGTTATAGCACCCATCCCCTGAACAAAACGTTAATTTTGCCCAGCACAGGAAAAAAAGTGTGTCGAAATATTGCTGTAACAAGGGGGGCGAACAGCAGAGACAAAAAGCCCCTCATCTTGCACGCACAAGGGAGAGGGGCAAACAGGCACAGAAATAAAACGGTTACTCGGCGGTGGCCATCTGCCAGGTTTTGAAGCCGCCGGAGAGATTCTTCACTTTAAAGCCGTGCTGGCTCAGCAGGCGGCAGGCGACGTGGCCGCGCAGCCCGACCTGACAGCTGATCAGCAGCTCTTTGTCCTTGGGCAGCTCATGGAGGCGACCACGCAGCTCGTCGAGGGGGATATGCAGCGCTCCCGGAATGCGACCCAGCTTGTCGAGTTCGGGGCCGTTGCGCACATCCACCACCAGCTGATGGGGGTTACGAGTCTGCACCTCGGCCACGTGGCAGAGCAGGGTGTCCCCCTTCAGGTGGTTGCTTGCCACAAAGCCCGCCATGTTGATCACATCCTTGGCCGACCCGAATGGCGGCGCATAGGTAAGCTCCAGATCCTGCAGGTCAAACACGGTGAGACCGGCGCGCTGGGCTACCGCCAGCACATCGATGCGCTTGTCGATGCCATCCTTGCCGATGGCCTGGGCGCCGTAAATCTTGCCATCCGGGGCAAACAGCAGCTTGAGGCTGACCGGATGGGCGCCCGGGTAGTAACCGGCGTGGCTGCCCGGGTGGACATAGACCTTCTCGAACGGCAGCCCCAGTTGCACCAGTCGCTTCTCGTTCAGCCCCGTGCTGGCCACCGCCAGATCGAACAGCTTGCAGATGGCGGTCCCTTGGGTCTTTTTGTAGGTTTCGCTTCGGCCCAGCATATTGTCGGCGGCGATGCGCCCCTGCCGGTTGGCCGGGCCCGCCAGCGGGATCAGCACAGATTCGCCGGTGACGAAGTCAATCTCTTCGACCGCATCCCCCACCGCATAGATAAAGGGATCCGAAGTACGCATCCCGGCATCCACCTTGATGCCGCCACGCGGGCCCAGCTCCAGCCCCGCCTTGGCGGCGAGCAGGGTTTCCGGTTTGACACCGATGGCGAGGATCAAGAGACCGGTATCGAGATGAGAGCCGTCATTGAGGGTCAGGCGCAGGCCACCACTGTTGGCGGTCGGTACGGCGGAGGTTTTCTCGGCAGGCAGATCCAGACTCTCGATGGCGGTGAGACCGGTGCGCAGGCGCAGGTCGATCCCCTCTTCCCGGATGCGGGCATGGAGCATGTTGGCCATCTCCTTGTCCACCGGTGCCATCACCTGATCGGAGAGCTCCAGCAGGGTGACATCCAGCTTGCGCTGGTGCAGCGCCTCCATCATCTCCAGCCCGATAAATCCGCCCCCCACCACGGTGACGTGGCGCGGCTGATCGTGGTGCAGGGCTGCCAGAATGCGATCCATGTCCGGAATATTGCGCAGGGTATAGACATGGGGGCTGTCGATGCCGGGGAAGGGAGGACGGATCGGCGCCGCCCCCGGGCTCAGCAACAGCACATCGTAATGCTCGCGCTGCTCTTCACCGGTTTGCAGGTTGCGCACCAGCAATGTCTTGCCCGCCCTGTCGATCTCGATCACATCGTGGAAGACCCGCACATCGACGTTGAAACGGCGCTTGAAGCTCTGGGGGGTCTGCAGCAGCAAGGCATCCCGATTGGGGATATCGCCCCCGATGTGGTAGGGCAGACCGCAGTTGGCGAAGCTGACAAACTCGCCCCGCTCGAACATCACGATCTCAGCCTCTTCACTCAAACGGCGAGCACGAGCCGCCGCCGATGCGCCCCCCGCGACACCACCGATAATCAGGATCCGTTTCATCTGCAAGACTCCTCATACATGATAATGGGCAATAAATTAGACTTTTCTAATTTAGAATTCAATGAAATTTTGTTTCACACCATTTTGCAGTATTCTTGCAACCCCGACGGTTGCTTAACAGGATGTTGTTTGTTCATGTCGTCTACCGCACTCAGTCATCTTCCTCCTGCCCTCCAGACGCCACTCTTTTTCCGGCTGGATCTGCGCAGTCAACGGCTGGTCGCCCTGACCGACGTGATGCAAACACCGCTCTACTGGCTCGACGAGCCGCGCGCTCCCTGGCCTGCCCAGCTCCCCGATGCCCTGCGCCTGCCCATCGAACAACTGCTGGCCAATGGCCATGGCGGCAAGATCACCGTGCGCTTTGCCAACCAGCGGTGGCACATCGCCCTCGCCCACGAGCAGGATGGCTTCTGGCTCATCTGTCTGCAGAACCTTCGCCAGGAGCCCATCGCCGATCTGGCATTGCAACTGCCGCGCCTCAGCCAGATGGCAAGCCAGCAGCAGTATGCGCTGCTACTCGAGGCCCTTAAAGAGAGCTTGGGGGCCGATCGGCTCATCCTCTGGCACTATCAGGCCAATGGCGATCTGGGCTGCGAGCAACTCACTCCGGTGTTCACCCTGGGGGTCGAGGCGCTCTACCCCATTCGCGGTGACAGCCGCTATATCCGCGCCCTGCGTACCCGCAAATCCTTGAGCTTCTCGGAAGCTGCCCATCAGCCGATGCTGAGCAATCACCTCTATCTGACCAGTTCCGGTGTGCGCTCGCGCCTCGATGGCGCCCTGCTGGAGCAAGACAAGCTGTTCGGGGTGCTGAGTCTGGAGTATCTCGACCCCACGCCATTCAGTGATGATATGTTGCTGCTGGTTCGCCACTGTGCCCAGTTGCTCGGTAACTGGCAGCCCAGACAGCAGGAGCCTGAACTGGCATTGCCTGCCGAGCTCAATCACCTGACCGGGATCCGTTATTGCGAAACCCTGGTTCACTGGGCCATGGCGACCAGCGGTGCTCGCATTGGCTGGGTCGGCGAGTTTCAGCCCCGCGGCCAGGAACTGTGGATTATTCCCCGTTACGTCTGTAACGAAGAAGCATTACCCCCCCGCAAACCCATCCAGCTAGATCCCGGTCCTGCCATGGAGCTGTTCCAGCATGGCAAGGCTATCTATGTGGAAGATCTGCCATTGCGCTACCCCAAAGCGCCCCGCTTACTGGCCCTCAATGCCAGCGCTTATATAGGCATTCCACTACATGGCCCGGATAGTACTCCTATCGGGCAGCTCACTCTGCTACTAGACACGCCGCTGAGCGATCCTGACACCTTGCTCGACTTGCTGAGCAGCCAGCACGAGCGGGCCGCTATCGAGCTACAGCGTCTGGCAGCCGATGACGCCCTGCGGCTGGCGGAAGTGGCCTTCAATACCCACGATGGTCTGCTGGTGATGGATCACAGCGGCATCGTTCTCAAGGTTAACCACTCCTTCAGCCGGATCACCGGATTCAGTGACGTTGAGGTGATCGGTCACTCCATTCGCAAACTGCGCCCCACCTACTACGGGGATAACCTGAGGGCTGATGTCAGCCGCACCGTCACCGAACAGGCATTCTGGCTCGGGGAAGAGCGTTGCCTGCACCGGGATGGCCACCTGTTGCCAATCCGGTTGATGGTCAGTGGCGTCAACAATGATCTGGGGGAGCTGAGCCATTTCATCTGCAGCTTCTACGACATCACTCAAGAGAAAGAGGCTGCCAGGCACATCGAGCAGCTTGCCTACTATGACGAGCTTTGCGGCCTGCGTAATCGGCGCAGCCTCAACACGATTTTGCAGCAAACCCTGAGCGAACCCAGTGGTCAGTGGGGCGCCCTGCTGCTGGTGGATCTCGATAACTTCAAGTCGATCAACGACTCCCTCGGCCACGCCTGTGGCGATCAACTGCTGCAGGCAGTGGTGCTGCGTTTCCAGGATCTTCCCCAGGACAATCTGGTGCAGGCGCGTATTTCAGGGGATGAATTTGCCCTGCTCTTTACCCAGCTTGGGCAGGGGGAAGTCACCGCCAAAATTTTGGCCGAGCACTTTGCCCGCGAGCTGATGGGGCTGTTTCGCACCCCGTTCGACATCGGTGATCACAAGCTGCACTGCAGCGCCTCGGTGGGGATCAGCCTCTTTTCCAGCAACGAGATGGATCATCTGATCCTGATGCAACAGGCCGACACCGCGACCCACATGGCCAAGCGAGCCGGTCAGGGCAACTATGTCTTCTTCACCGAAGCGATGGCCCAGCACGAGAAGAACCGGCTGACCCTCACCAATGAGCTGCGCGACGCATTGCGTCATCACGAGCTGCAATTGCACTACCAGCCGCAATACCGGGTCGATAATGGCTCGCTGTCGGGCATCGAGGCACTGCTGCGCTGGCAGCGTAGCGATGGCACCATGGTGCCGCCCGCCGAGTTCATCCCCATCGCCGAGGAGACCAGCCTGATCCTCGAGATCGGCTACTGGGTGATGAAAACCGCCTGCGCCCAATACAGTTTCTGGCTCAACCGCGGCCTGCAGATCCCCCATCTGTCGGTCAACGTCAGTGCCCGCCAGTTCCACACCCAGGGCTTCGTGCAGCAGGTGGAGTACATTTTGCGCGACACCGGCGTGCCCCCCTCCCGCCTGCTGCTGGAGGTGACCGAATCGGTGGTGCTGGAGAATCGGCTCGAGAGCATCGCCAGAATGCGCCAATTGAAGGAGCTGGGCATCCTCATCTCCATCGATGACTTCGGCACCGGCTACTCGTCGCTGGCCTATCTGCGGGATCTGCCCGCCGATGAAGTGAAGCTCGACAGAAGCTTCATTCAGACCCTGGTTAACAGCGAACAGGACCGCGCCATCGTCAAGGCGATCCTCGACCTGGCTCAGGTATTCCGCTTTACCGTCACCGCCGAAGGGGTGGAAGAGGAGGCGCAGTTGGCCATCCTCAAAGGGCTGGGATGCCAGCATTATCAGGGATACCTCACCAGCCGCCCGCTCACCGTCAAGGCCCTTGAGCAGCTGCTCGGCAGTCGGGCGCCAGACTAAAGGTGTAGGATCAATAGGGGTTTATGTAATAAAATAACGTCCTGCTCGAATCGTTGGAGTTGTCTATGACTGTCATTAATCGGATCCCCGCCGTTGAAATCAGCCAACCGGCCGCATCTCAAGGCACCCTTGGCCGGATCCATTCCGTTGAAACCTGCGGCACTGTCGATGGTCCGGGAATACGCTTTATCGTATTCATGCAAGGCTGCCTGATGCGCTGCAAGTACTGCCATAATCGCGATACCTGGGATACCCAGGGTGGTCGTGAAGTGACAGTGCCGGAGTTGATGAAGGACATCACCAGCTATCGTCACTTCATGAATGCTTCTGGCGGCGGTGTGACCGCCTCCGGCGGTGAAGCCATGCTGCAACCGGCCTTCATCACCGAACTGTTTGCCGCCTGTAAAGAGCAGGGTATTCACACCTGCCTCGACACCAACGGCTTCGTCCGTCATCTCGATGAACAGGTCGACAAGCTGCTCGAACAGACCGATCTGGTACTGCTCGACATCAAGCAGATCGATGACGAGAAACACATTCCACTGACCCACGTCAGCAATCGCTATACCCTGGAGTTTGCCCGCTATCTGGCCGCCAAAGGCAAGACTATCTGGATCCGCTACGTGGTAGTACCGACCTGGAGCGACGATGACGAGAGCGCCGAAGGGCTCGGCCAGTTCATCGCCGAGCTGGGAGAGAGCGTTGAGAAGATCGAACTGCTCCCCTACCACGAGCTGGGCAAACACAAGTGGGATGTGTTGGGCGACCCTTACGAGCTGAGCGGGATCAAGCCCCCCAGTAAAGAGGTCATGGAACGGGTCAAGGGCATCCTCGGCAAGTACCACGACAACGTCAAATATTGATGGTGAAAACAGGCTGACTCGTCAGCCTGTTTTGCTATGGGCCGGTCAGGAAGGCCGCCCGGACTCACCCCAACTTCATGACTGGACGACAAGATGAGTGAAGGACAACTCGCCGCCCTCCTGCTCTGGCTGGTACTACTGGCCTTTAGCCTGCGCCGCTCTTTGTGGCAAACCCTCCATGACACCCCACTCTATCAGCACCTGTTGCTGGGCAGTGCCATCGCTCTGGTACCACTCTGGACGTTACGGGCCGGTCTGCATGAGGGGCTGGAGGTACATTTTCTCGGGCTCACCACCCTCACCCTGTTGCTGGGCTGGCGACTGGCGCTGCTCGCCCCCTGCCTGACCCTGTTGGTACTCGGCTACTTCGGCGTCACCAATCTGGCTGACTTCGGCTGGCAAGCGCTGCTTGGTATCGCCCTGCCAGTGGCCACCAGCTGGCTGCTGTTTCTGGCAAGCTGGGCCTGGCTGCCGCGCCATCTCTTTGTCTATATCTTCGTGGCGGCGTTTCTCGGCGGCGCCATCACCATTTCGGTCAAGGTGGCGGCCAGCGCGCTGCTAATGGGGCTAAGTGACAGCTACCCCTGGCACACCATTACGGCAGACTACCTCTCCATCTGGCCACTGCTGTTGTTCCCCGAAGCCCTGCTCAACGGCATGGCGATGACGGTGCTTGCCATCTACCGTCCCCACTGGGTCAACACCTTCTTCGATCGCACCTATCTGGGCCAATAACCAGTTTTCCTGACAAGGGCTCATAAAAAAGGAGAGACCATGGTCTCTCCTTTTTACGTTCTGAAGGGGGCCAACTGCAGGCTTAGTGCAGCTTCAGGGTCGGGCGCAGCACCCGGTTGATACGGCCCACCAGCATGATGAGGCCGGTCTTGACGTAGCCGTGCAGGGCGACCTGGTGCATCCGGTACAGCGAGATGTAGACCATACGTGCCATGTAGCCTTCCACCATCATGGAGCCACGCATCAGGTTACCCATCAGGCTGCCCACGGTGGAGAAGCGGCTCAGGGACACCAGCGAACCGTGGTCGTGGTAGAGGTAGGGCTTCATCTCGCCACCGTTCATCTTGGCCAGAATGTTCTTGAACGCCTGGCTGGCCATCTGGTGGGCAGACTGGGCGCGCGGTGGCACAAACTTGCCATCCGGCTGCGGGCAGGCGGCGCAGTCACCGATCACGAAGATGTTCTCGTCACGGGTGGTCTGCAGGGTCTCTTTCACCACCAGCTGGTTGATGCGGTTGCTCTCAAGGCCAGCGATATCCTTCATGAAGTCAGGCGCCTTGATACCGGCCGCCCACACCATCAGATCCGCTTCAATCAGCTCGCCATCCTTGGTGTGCAGACCTTCGCTGGTCGCTTCGGTGATCATGGTGGCGGTACGTACATCGACCCCCAGCTTGACCAGCTCCTGATGGGCGGCGCCGCTGATACGCTCCGGCAGGGCCGGCAGAATGCGGGGACCCGCTTCCACCAGAGTCACTTTCAAACTATCGGCCGTGAGGTTTTTGAAGCCGTAGGCATAAAGCTGCTCAACCGCGTTGTAGAGCTCGGCAGAGAGTTCAACACCGGTGGCGCCGCCGCCGACGATGGCGATCTTCACCTTGTCACCCGGTTTGTATTCAGTGGCGAACTGCAGGAAGCGGTTCATCATGCTGTTGTGGAAACGATGGGCCTGGGAAGGGCTGTCAAGGAAGATGCAGTGATCCTTGATCCCCTTGGTGTTGAAATCGTTGGAAACAGAGCCGATGGCCATCACCAGCATGTCATAAGGCAAGGCGCGCTCATTGACCACGATCTCGCCATTCTCGTCATGGATCGGCGCCAGCACGATGCGCTTTTCGTCGCGCTGGATGTCGGTCAGGGTGCCGAGCTGGAAATCAAACCCGTGGTTCTTGGCATGGGACTGGTAGCTCAGGGCATCGATGCCCGCGTCCATTGAGCCGGTGGCCACTTCATGCAGCAACGGCTTCCACAGGTGGGTACGGTTACGATCAACCAGAGTGATCTTGGCCTTGTTCTTTTTGCCCAGCTTGCGACCCAGACTGGTGGCCAGCTCCAGACCACCGGCGCCGCCGCCGACAACGACAATATTCATCATGATGATTTTTCCTCGGTTCCTCAAAACAAAAGGGAGCCAGTGGCTCCCTAAAACGAAATCGGTCGACGTGATGATTCAAGCTTCTTTGAAGGCCTTCATCCGCTGCAGATGGTGCGAGATATTCTTGAATTTATGGGTCTCGCGCTCATCCCACACAATGTCGTAATAGTTCTTCAATTCACGTTCAGTGTCCCGATTATCGCGCACTTCATCCTGAACGGAAAGGATGCACAGGCAGTTTCCTGAATTTTTATTACGAAATTCAGTTACACACTTGGTGCCTATATCGTCATATTCCTCTGGCCGGTCGATCTTGCCCTGCATGGTCTCTGCCGGATGGAGGTTGGGGTTGAAAATCACCTGACGAATGCCGCACAGAAAGCCGATCCGCTCACTCCAGTAACCACCGAGCCCCACACCGCAGATCAGCGGCTTGGGATCGGTACTCATGTCGAGCTGTTTCTTCACTTCCTTAAGCAGGTGGCTCATATCATGACGGGGGTGAACCGTGCTGTAGTGCACGAAACGCACATCATCATCAATAAACTGCAACTGCAGCACTTTCTCGTGATTGCCGGGGCTGGTGGCATCAAAGCCATGCAGATAGATGATCATGGATAAGACCTCAGGATCTGTGTCGGTTTTATCGAAACTACCCCAGCGGCGGCCCCGTGCGCCACCAAAACATCGCACTTTCTTGCTTTGGATCACGCCCGCCCCCTGATTACGCATTGGGGCAAGGGGGCGCCATCAGGCTCTTGCCCGAGCGTAGCTATCAAAGTGAGATCGCCAGAACGATAATGATAAAACGCTTACCAATCTGAGATGCCACTGCGAACGCCCGCCCCCTGACCAGGGTCATTTATCAAGCCGGGATGTGACTCACCCCACAAAAACAAGGCGTTACAGCCAAACGTTTTCGCTCATGACCGGCGTTGTGCATGTTTTGTGCACTGACCAACACCAGCACCAGATCCCCTCATCACACCTGCAGATGGATCGGGTACGTCAGACCATGCTCGCTATCAATGACCGGGAAAGCTGCGGCTTTCACTATCTTGCCTGTGGCGGTTGCGCGGGCTTCAAGGAGTGCTGTGTTCATGAACGAGACCAATCCCCCCTCCCCCCGACCGGGTGCGCGCAAGTGCCCGGTGGATGAAGTGGAGCGCATGCTCCCCATGGGCCAGCTCTTTACCCTGGGCCTGCAACATGTGCTGGTGATGTATGCCGGTGCCGTGGCGGTGCCACTGGTGATTGGCGGCAGTCTGGGGCTGCCCAAGGATCAAATATCCTATCTCATCAGTTCAGATCTATTCTGCTGTGGCATCGTCACCCTGCTGCAATGTGTCGGGATTGGCCGCTTTGCCGGGATCCGGCTGCCGGTCATCATGTCGGTCACCTTTGCCGCCGTGATGCCGATGCTGGCCATCGGTGCCAACCCGGATCTGGGGCTGACCGGCATTTTTGGCGCCACCATCGCCGCAGGTATCATCTCCACCCTGCTGGTGCCGCTGATCGGCAGGCTGATGCCACTCTTCCCCACAGTGGTGACCGGGGTGGTCATCACCTCCATCGGGATCAGCATCATGCAGGTGGGGATCGACTGGATGGCGGGGGGCAAGGGCAATCCGGAATATGGCAGCCTGCGCTATATCGGCACCAGCTTTGCGGTGCTCGCCTTCATCTTGCTGGTGACCCGCTTCACCAAGGGCTTTTTCAGCAATATCTCGGTGCTGCTGGGGATCATCTTCGGCTTCGTGGTGGCCATCGGTATGGGCGAAGTGAGCCTCGACGGCCTTGGCGACGCGGCCTGGTTTGCTCCCATAGTGCCGTTCGCCTTTGGTTGGCCCACCTTCGACCCTATCTCCATCGCCACCCTGACGGTGATCATGCTGATCACCTTTATCGAATCGATGGGGATGTTTCTGGCCCTTGGCGACATCGTCGGCCATCCGGCCAGTCGCGGCGACATAGTGCGCGGGCTGCGGGTCGATGCCATCGGCACCATCGTCGGCGGAGTCTTCAACAGCTTCCCCCACACCTCGTTTTCCCAAAATATCGGGCTGGTGAGTGTGACCGGGGTATCGAGTCGCTGGGTCTGCGTGATGTCGGGGGGGATCCTGCTCGCCTTTGGCCTGATCCCAAAAATGTCATTGATGGTTGCCTCCATCCCTCCTTTCGTACTGGGAGGTGCTGGCATAGTGATGTTTGGCATGGTGCTGGCGACCGGCATTCGCATCCTTGCCCGTGCTGATTACAACAGCAACCGCCACAACCTTTACATTGTCGCTATCAGCCTCGGTCTTGGCATGATCCCGACTGTCTCCGGCTCCTTCTTCCAGCACTTTCCGGCGGCGCTGCAACCACTGGTCCATAGCGGCATCCTGCTGGCCACCATCAGCTCGGTGGTACTCAACCTTTTCTTCAACGGCTATCAACCGGACCTGACTCACCAGACTAAACCATTGCTGGTCGGCCCGGTCAAACCGGAGCAGGAGCAGGCATAACAAACAGGCCCCGGACACTCTCGCGGTCCGGGGGCCTGCTACTCACATCACAGCTCAGCCAATCAGGCGGGCAGCTGCTCGAAGCGCGCCACCGCCTGCGCTACCTGTGCCAGACTCCCCTGCCAGAAGGCAGCCTCACGGATATCCTGCCCCAGATGTTTGGCCACCAGATCTTCGGCGCTCATCCGGCCGGTATCGCGCAGCAAGGCGCGATACGCCTCGGCCACCCCCTCTTCCCCTGCAGCTTTGCGGCTCATCAACTGCTGATAGACCCCGAGGCTGAACAGATAACCGAACAGATAGGGATAATTGTAAAAACCCAGCCCGGCGATGGAGAAGTGCGCCTTGGCGGCCCAGAACATGGGGTGATAGCGGGTCAGGCTTCCCTCATACCAACGCCCCCACGCCTCGTCGGTCAACGCCTTGAGCCGCTCTGCCGGCACATAGCCCTGCGCCCGCTCGGCCACCAAGGCCTGCTCGAAATCGAAGCGGGCTGGGATATTGACCAGGAAGGTGGCGGCGCCATCGGCTTCCGCCCAGGCGATGGCCAGCTGCTCTTCCGGGCTTTGCGCCTGCTCGAACAGGGCGCTGCGCACCAGGGTCTCGGCGAAGATGGAGGCGGTCTCCGCCAGCGTCATGGGGTAGCTGCGCTGGCTCATCGGCAGATCGCGAATGACCCAGTTGTGCCAGGCGTGGCCCAGCTCATGAGCCAGGGTGATGACGTTATCCATGGTGCCGGCATAGGTGACAAAGACCCGCGGCTCCACCGGCGCAGCAAACTTGGTGCAGTAGGCGCCGGTGCGGCGATTTGGCGTGGGCGCCGCATCAATCCATCCCTTCTCGGCCATCATGCGGGCAAATTCCCCCATCTCGGGATCGAAACGGCTAAAAGCATCGGCAATCAACTCGATCGCCTCCTCAAACGGGATCTCGCGGCTACTGGCAGCCGGGGGCGGTGCAAAGAGATCCTCCGGCCCCAGCTCGTCGAGTCCGAGCCGCGCGGCCATCAATCCCAAGGCGCGCTGACCCAGCCCACGGGCCCGCCAGGTTTCGCTCATCAGGGCATCGAGGGTGGCGCGTTCGATATGACTTTGATGGCAGGAGAGATCCAGCGCATCGAGCACACGGGTTTTGCCGCGCTGACGGGCCAGCTCCAACCGCCAGCCGTTAAGGGCATTGAGGATAGCGGCAACCGTCTCCTGCTCCCCTTCCCAACCGGCGCTGATGGCATCAAAGGCTTCTAAACGCAGCGCACGTATCGGGCTGGAGAGCAAATTGCTCGCCTCCGCCAGCCCCATCTCGCGGCCATCAATGGTTAAGCGGATCTTGCCCACCAGATCGTTATAGAGGTTGCCCCAGCCGTGCAGGCCATCGGTGCCCAGACCAATCACCAGCTGCTCCGCCTCCACCGGCAGGCGCTGATCCTGCAAACGACGCTCATGGCGCAAGCGGTACGCCTCCTCGCCGAGCAGCGGATCCGCCATCAGCGCGGCGAATTGATCTTCCGGCAGCGCCAGCATCAGATCTTCCACCGGCGCCAGGGTCTTGAACAGATCGGCGTTGAGGGCGCGGGCGCGAGATGCCAGCTGTTTGGCCTGCGGATCCCGCGCATCCTGACTGCCGCGGCACGCGGCCAGAATGGCGACGTTCCAGCCGATATGGCGAATATCACTGGCGCGCAACCGCACTTCCCGCAAGAAATCCAGCAGCGCTGCGTCAGCGTCGCGCACCCCGTCCAGACCCGCCATATAGCTGGCCAGCTCTTCCAGCGCGTGGCGGGCTGCATGCATGTCCGCTTCCAGCTCGGTGCTGTCGAGGCCCTGGTAGATATGGTCGTTATTCCACTGTTGTTGATACATAGCTTCTCGCAAAGGCCTTTATCGGGAGGCGCAGCAGACCTGCGGGCAGCAAGTCAGAGACCGGGCAACCCGAAGGCCAAAAAATGAAGAGAGGAAAAAAGAGACAATGGCCCGCAAGCTCGCTTATCCCTTGGCCGGGGCAAGACGGCTCACCAGCGTCATCACGGCAACCAGCAGCAGACCCGCCACCACACCGGCCACGGCGTTGAGCAGAGTCGGCGTCACCGCCGCCAGTACGGCCCCCACTGTGGGCAGGGTGGCGACAACAGCGGCTGCACCTTCAATCAGGTGATGGGCAAAGGGCCAGCCATGCACCAGAATGCCACCGCCCACCATAAACATGGCGATGGTGCCGACCAGTGCCAGCAGGTGCATCAGGCGGGGCGCCGTCACCAGCAGCCCCTGCCCCACCGCGCGGCGCAGGGCGCTGCCATCGGGCTTTTGCAGCAGATGCAGACCGATGTCATCGAGCTTGACGATCAGCCCCACCAACCCGTAGACCCCGATGGTCATCAGCAGGGCGATGCCTGCCACTACCGAGAGCTGCAGCGCGAGGCTTGCCCCCTGAACCGTGCCAAGGGCGATGACGATGATCTCGGCAGAGAGAATAAAATCGGTGCGGATCGCTCCCTTCACCTTCTGCTGCTCGAAGGCCACCAGATCATCGGGAATAGGAGCTGTGTGTGCCTCACCCTCGCTCACTTCATGAGGCAGGAACTTGTGGGCCAGCTTCTCGGCCCCCTCAAAACAGAGGTAAGCGCCTCCCAGCATCAAGAGAGGCGTGATAAGCCAGGGCACCAGCGCACTGATGGCGATGGCGGCGGGCACCAGAATCAGCTTGTTGCGAAATGAGCCCTTGGCCACCGCCCACACCACCGGCAGCTCCCGCTCGGCACGCACTCCGGAAACCTGCTCCGCGTTGAGGGCCAGATCATCCCCCAACACCCCGGCAGTCTTCTTCGCCGCCATCTTGGTCATCAGCGCCACGTCATCAAGCACGCTGGCGATATCGTCGAGCAGGGCCAACAAACTGGTTCCGGCCATATCAAAGATTCCTTATATCAGTGAGAACAACCCCGGGAGAGAGGTGTACGTCCCGATAACCACCAAGGTCAACAGGACCACCTCATGGCGATCGCAGGCCATCATCGGCCGAGCCAAGAATCCGGTGCTCGCCATCGGGGGGTTACGTCTTTCGGGCAAAAGATGGCACAGTGTAACGAGAAGCCGCCGTTTCGGCAGCACCCCTGAGCCATTTGTTCCTGGTTCCCTCTGAATCACCTCAAGGAGTTCCCATGCAACCCTGGCAACCTCTGCTCGATCTCTGGTTTGGCGACGAAGCCGATGACGTCCTGCGGGCCACACGGCAAGCCCCGCTCTGGTGGGGAAAAAGCAGCGAAATGGATGCCCTGCTGGCCAAGCAATTTGGCGCGCAAGCAGAGGCTGCCGCCAACGGGGAGCTGGCCCACTGGGCCGATCTCCCCAGCGGTCGGCTGGCGCTGATCCTGCTGCTCGACCAGCTGCCCCGCAATATCCATCGCGGCACGCCTGCGGCCTTTGCCCAGGATCCGCTGGCAAGGGATCTCTGCCTGAAAGGGCTGTCCATCGGGGCTGACAAATCCCTCTCGCCACTGGAGCGGGTCTTCTTCTATCTGCCGCTGGAGCATGCCGAATCCCGCGAACAGCAGGCCAGAAGCGTGGCTCTGTTCGAGGCACTCGCTGCCGAGCAGGCTGGCACACCGGCGCAGGCGACCTTCGCGGGCTTTGCCGACTTTGCCCGCCGCCATCAGGTGATCATCGAACGCTTTGGCCGCTTCCCCCACCGCAACGACATACTCGGTCGCACCAGCACACCGGAAGAGGCGGCATTTTTGCAGCAACCGGGCTCAGGTTTCTAAGCAAGCCATATAAAAAAATCCCCGCCAGCTGGCTGGCGGGGATAGCGGATGGATAACAACTCTCGGCGTTACTGAATACGATAGCGGGATATCTGCTGGTGGATGCTCTCGGTGGTGACATTGAGCTCCTCGGCTGCGGCTGAGGTCTCCTCCGCTGTGCTGCTGGTTTGCTGCACGACCTGAGCAATCTGCTCTACCTGATGAGCGATCGACTCGGCGGCCGAACTCTGCTCGCGGATGGCATTGGTGATCTCGCCCACCTGATCCATCACCCGGTGCGACGCACTGCGGATTTCGGCAATAATGGCGCCACTCTCGGTCGCCATGGTGACCCCCTGGCTCACCTTCTCCTCAACCAGATGCATGCGGGAGACCGTATTGTTCGACTCCTGCTGGATCGCCTCTACCGTGGCGGAGATCTCCTGGGTGGATTGCGCCGTCCGCTCCGCCAGTTTGCGCACCTCATCCGCCACCACCGCAAAACCACGGCCGGACTCCCCGGCCCTCGCCGCTTCAATGGCCGCGTTCAAGGCCAGCAAGTTGGTCTGCCCCGCCACATCACGGATCACGTTGACCACACCGCCAATGCGCGAAATGCCCTCACCCAGCGCAATGACCTCGGCCGAGGCCTGCCGAATGGAGTCGGCTATCTCGTTGATGGCATGGACGGTGCGCTCGATGGTCCGGCCCCCTTCGGTCGCCAGTTGCCCCGATTCGTTGGTGATACGGCTCGTCTCCTGAGTGCGCTGGGAGATATCTGTGATGCTGACCGTCATCTCTTCCACACCGGCGGCTATCAGACTGGTGGCATCATTGGCCTGATTAGCCGAGCTGGCCAGGTGCTGCGCTGCCTGAGAGAGGGATTCGGCAGTGCTCTTGATCTGCAAGCTGCCGACGGAAAATTCGGTAAATGTCTGTTGCAGCGTATCGAGCAGCCGGTTGACCGCATTGAGGGTCAGACCAATCTCATCCTGCTGTTTCACATCTGCTCTCAGGGTAAAGTTGAGGTCGCGCTGGATCCGGGTCAGGGTATCCATGGCGGTGCGAAGGGGATTGGCCACCTGATTGAACAACCAGACAAACAACCCCATCGTCAGTACGGTGGCACCACCGGCGATAAACAACAGGGTTTGCAGGCTGTTGTCATAATTCTCCTGGCCCTGCTTCTTGAGCGCCAGCCCCAAATCCATATTGAAGTTGACGTGAAGCTCGATTGCCTTGGCAAACTGCTGGAACACTCTGGTGGCTTCTCCCGCCAGCATGTCTCGCGCTTCATCGTTCTTGTTTTGTCTGGAGAGCTGCAGAACCTTGTCTATCTCCTGATAATATTGCGCAATAATGCGCTGATCATCGTCGGTCAGGCGCCGGTCTTCGTCATTGGAGAGCATCTCTGCTTTATATTTCTCCAGTTGCGAATTGATCTGTTTGCGATGCTCGGCAATATCGGCTTCTATCTGCTGCATCTTGCCATCATCGGTATTGAGAATGTGACTTTGCACTCGGGAGTGCAGCTCATAAAACGCAGCCTGCACCTCCTTGATCAGCGCAATACTGGGCACCGTATTGTCCGTCACATAGCTCAAGTCTCGATTGCCAGCCCCAAGGCGGTTGATACTGAACCAGCTGAGGAAAACAAGCGCCAGCATAACCAGCAGCGCTATCAGTTGAAGCCGACGAGCAATGTTCATAACCGTACACTCCAGATGAAAACTATCTAGCAGTGTAGACGAGCCATAAACAACAACGGCCCGCATTGGCGGGCCGTTGTTGTTTATTTTTCATGACGTTGTGATCAGGCTTTGGCTGGCTCACTCTCGCCCAGCGCGACGGTTTCACCCAGACTGTCTTCGGTCTTGGCCACCACGCTGGCGGCGATGGCGTTGCCCAGCACGTTGGTGGCAGAGCGGCCCATGTCGAGGAAGTGGTCGATCCCCAGCAGCAGCAGAATGCCCGCTTCCGGAATATGGAACTGGTTCAGGGTGGCGGCAATCACCACCAGAGAGGCGCGCGGTACCCCGGCCATTCCTTTGGAGGTGACCATCAGCAGCAGCAGCATGGTGATCTGCTGGGCCATGGAGAGCTCGATGCCATAAGCCTGGGCGATGAACATCACCGCGAAGGTGCAGTACATCATGGAGCCGTCGAGGTTGAAGGAGTAACCCATCGGCAGCACGAAGCTGGCGATGCGCTTGTCACAACCGAACTTCTCCAGACGATCCAGGGTCTTCGGATAGGCCGCTTCAGAGCTGGCGGTAGAGAATGCCAGCAGGATGGGTTCGCGGATCATCGCCAGCAGCTTGATGACGCGACCACGCAGGAAAATGCTGCCCATAGCGATCAGCAGCAGCCAGAGGCAAGCCAGCGCGATGTAGAACTGGGCCATAAAGCTGCCGTAGGTCACCAGAATACCCAGCCCCTCTTTGGCCACCATGGCGGCGATAGCACCGAATACCGCGAACGGCGCAAAGTTCATCACGTAACCGGTCACTTTCAACATGATCTCGGCGGCGCTGGCCATCAGCACCACCACCGGCTTGGCCAGATCGCCCAGCGCAGCGGCAGCGAGACCGAAGAAGAGCGAGAACACCACGATCTGCAGGATCTCGTTGGTGGCCATCGCCTCGACCACACTCTTGGGAATGGCGTGGGTCACGAAATCTTTCAGGCTAATGGCACCGGCCGCAATCCCTGAGCTGGCGGTGTCATTGGGCAGGGAGAGGGAGAGGCCCACGCCCGGCTGCATCAGGGTCACCATCACCAGACCCAGGCTCAGGGACATCAGGGAGGCCAGCATGAACCAGCCGAGGGTCTTGGCACCGATACGCCCCACGGTGCGGGTGTCGCCCATCTTGGCGATACCGACCACCAGGGTGGTGAACACCAGCGGGGCGATGATCATCTTGATCAGTCGCAGGAAGATATCAGTGAGGATGGTGATGTTATTGGCAAAATCCGCCGCCTGATCTGCGGCAAACATGCGATAGCCCTGGCCGGTTAGGATGCCAAACATCATGGCGATGAGGATGGCAACCGTCAGTTTATTCATTTTCATGGGGGAGTCCCGGGTTTGATTGGTGCAAGCCGTAAACAATGGCGTGGGAGCCACTACAGTCCGTTTTTGTGATCCGGGCCGTTGATTCCTGGCGGCCGGTATGCTGGGAGAATGCCTAAAAGCAGGGGCTAAATCCAGAGGCTTCACTAGAATTTTATGCTGTCATTAGGTGTATGTGATATGGATCTTGCAAAAAGCCACTATTAATCACTGCTTGTTTTTATTTCTGCGAGATATTTAGCAGACAGACTCTGCTGATCGACAGCCTGTGGCAACAAACGGAAAGTGAGCAGCGCCGAGATGCGGTGCTGCACCTGCATCTGGGCCATAAAGAGATCCGGCTCATCCTCGTCAAAACCGAAGACCGGCCGTGACGGCGTCACGCTGACAGCATCACGGGTAATAGTCAGCTCATCGACCTTGAGCCAGGAGTAGCCCTCTGCGAGCGCCAGCTCCCCTGCTCGCTTGAGCACATATTTGCGGGCGGTCTCTCTGTCCACCAGATCGTTGCCGACAAACTCCAGCTGCCACTTGTCCGGGCCAAGCCGGGTCTGGGAGAAACCGGTCTGGCCATTCCAGAACGACTTTTCACTCTCATAAGGGGTGGCGCAGCCCACCAGCAGCAGGGTGAGCATCAGCAGACAAACTGCTTTTGACAGGAGAGCAGGCACAAAGGACCTCGGCTGGGATGTGGGCAACGTAGTCGTTACTACAGCACAAACCCCGGTGGCGGCACAATCACAGAGCCGGTTTCCTCTGCCCGAATCCTCTATCTGTGTACTCTACTCGTCTGCTCACCTCGACCCGCCGCTCCTGCCCGCCTCGCTTGTCTGCGCCAGTCTGGGCCACACAGGCGCCAAATTGCGCGCAAAAGAAAAGGCCTTGTCGTTTGACAAGGCCTTTACCGGGGAATTTGGTCGGTGTGAGAGGATTCGAACCTCCGACCCTCTACACCCCATGCAGATGCGCTACCTGGCTGCGCTACACACCGACGGAGTCAGCTCGGCTGACGGGGGCAGAGTTTATGGAGATGACCCCGCCCTGTCAACAAGGAAAAGAGAGCAAAACCCCGTCTATGGTGCGTTCGCTTGCTTTGCGAACAATCAGCGGTTAAAGGTCAGCCGCTTGCCTAAAATCCCGTCACTGACCTGACCGTTCTGCCAGGCGATCTGGCCGTTCACCAGGGTCATCTCCACCGTGCTATGGAAGCGGTAGCCGTTGAAGGGCGACCAGCCACAGTGGTAGAGGATGTTGTCATCGTTGACCACAAATGGCTTGCCCAGATCCAGCAGCACCAGATCGGCGAAGTAACCCTCGCGGATATAACCGCGATCCTCTACCTGGAAGCGCTCGGCCACCGCGTGGGAGGTCTTCTTGACGATAGTCTCCAGACTGAACACGCCGTTGTGATAGAGCTCCAGCAGTGCCTGCAGGGAGTGCTGCACCAGCGGAATGCCTGACGGCGCCTTGAAGTAGCTGTTCTGCTTCTCCTCCCAGGTGTGAGGAGCGTGGTCGGTGGCGATGATATCGAGCACATCATTGCGCACCGCATCGAGCAGCGCGTGTTGATCGGCGGTACTCTTCACCGCCGGGTTGCACTTGATCTGGCTGCCTAGGGTGTCGTAATCGGTGTCGTTAAAGAACAGATGATGGACACACACCTCGGCGGTGATGTTCTTGTCTTTCAGCTCGCTCAGATCGTGGCTGGCAGTAAACAGCGACAGCTCCTTGGCGGAGGTCAGGTGCAACACGTGCAGCTTGGCGCCGTACTGCTTGGCCAGCGCCACCGCCATGCTGGAGGATTTGTAGCACGCCTCGTCACTGCGAATGCGGCCATGCTCGCCCATCGGCACATCCTCGCCCCACTTGGCCCGTGCTGCCTCTTCCGCCTTGGCGATGGTCGGGGTGTCTTCGCAGTGGGTGACGATCATCACCGGACAGTCGCGGAAGATGGCCGCCAGGGTCTCCTGGTTATCCACCAGCATGTTGCCGGTCGAGGAGCCCATGAACACCTTGACCCCGCAGGACTGCTTGGGATCGAGCCGTTTGATCTCTTCAAGGTTGTCGTTGGTAGCGCCGAGATAGAAGCTGTAGTTGGCCGCAGAGGAGTTGGCAGCGATCTGGTATTTGGCTTCGAGGGCATCGAGGGTAGTGGTCTGGGGATTAACGTTGGGCATTTCCATGAAACTGGTGGTGCCACCAGCGACGGCGGCCCGGGATTCACTGGCGATGGTTCCCTTGTGGGTCAACCCCGGCTCCCGGAAGTGGACCTGATCATCGATCATTCCGGGGATAAGGTGACGCCCTGCGGCATCGATGACCAGCGCATCCGGCGCCTCGATATCGGGTGCAATGCGGGCAATCCGTTCCCCCTCGATCAACACGTCGGAGGCATAGATGCGGCCTTCGTTGACCAGGGTGGCATTCTTGATAAGCAGTTTGTTCATGGGGGGTTCCAGTTCCTTTGCCGATAATCGCGAGTCATAATATCGCAAACTGCCCTTTCGCTATAGCAAGGCCTGACTGATGAAGTTATTTGTAAGAGATTTGACCGTGATCGACTCCAGCTACCTGTGCGAACGCCGCGGCATGGTGGGCGAGAGCTGGCTGGTAGATATCGAAATGAGCGGTGAGCTCAACGAAATGAGCATGCTGCTGGACTTTGGCCGGGTAAAGAAGCTGATCAAGTCGATTATCGATGAAGAGGTGGATCACAAGCTGCTGGTGCCGACCGAGTGCCCGCTGATCCACATCGAGACTCTGGACGATGACGAAAGCACGGTGGATCTGCTGCGCCCGGAGCGCTCCATCCACCTGCGCTGCCCGACCCAGGGCTTTGCCTTTATTGAAGCCCCCCAGGTCGATAAAGAGTCGGTGACCCGCTACCTGCTGGCGGTACTGGCCAAACGGCTGCCGGACAATATCAAGGATCTCTCCCTGACCCTGCGTCAGGAGGCGATCACCGGTGCCTTCTACCACTACAGCCACGGCCTGAAAAAGCACGATGGCAACTGCCAGCGCATCGCCCACGGCCACCGCTCTCCCATCGAGATCCACGTGGATGGTGAGCGCGATGATGAACTGGAACTCAACTGGGCCGAACGCTGGAGCGATATCTACCTCGGCACCGAAGAGGACAAGGTGGCGCTGACCGAGCTGGCGTTGAGCCCTCGCGCCAATACCCAGCTGGGTGATCACCATCTGGGTTTCAAATATGTGGCACCGCAAGGGCTGTTCCAGCTGGCCATTCCCGCCGCCGAGGTGGAGATGATCGACACCGACACCACGGTCGAGCTGCTGGCCTGCTACATCGCCCACGAAGTGAAGCAGATGGTGGGCGATAAATTCGTCAAGATTGTCGCCTATGAAGGGGTCGGCAAAGGCGCTATCGCCTACGCATAAGCGCTCAGCTAACCCCATTAACTACAAGGCCCCGCATCTGCGGGGCCTTGTGTTTTAAGTTCCGACTCATCAGGCGATGAGGCGGAATCGCTTGACCAGGCTCTCCTGCTGCTCGGCCAGTGAGTCCAGCTGCTGGCTGGTCTGGGCCACCCGCTCGATACCCTGATAGTTGAGATCCGAGATATCGGAGATGCGATTGAGATTGGTGGCGATATCGGCGCTGGTGGCCTGCTGCTGCTCGGCGGCAGAGGCGATCTGGCTCGACATATCGCTGATCAGCACCACGATCCCCTGCACCTCCTCCATGGCGTTGTTGGCATGAGAGCTCTGATCCACACAGCTGTCCATCTCGCGGGAGCACTCTTGCATCACGGTCACCGCCTTGGCAACCCCCTGCTGCAGGTTCTCGATCATGGTCTGGATCTCGCTGGTGGATTGTGCGGTGCGGCCCGCCAGACTGCGCACCTCGTCCGCCACCACCGCAAAGCCGCGCCCCTGCTCGCCTGCCCGCGCCGCTTCGATGGCGGCGTTGAGGGCCAGCAGATTGGTCTGCTCGGCGATGCCGCGAATAACATCGAGGATATTGCCGATCTGGCTGCTCATGGCGCTCACATCGCCAATCACCTTGCCGGTCTGTTGCAGCTTGCCCGCCAGTTGATGAGTGGTGGTGATATTGCCTGCCATCACCTTGCGCCCCATCTCGGAGGCCTTCTCCACATCCTGCACCCGCTCCAGGGTCTGGTTGGCCGCCTGCGCCACTTCACGCACCGAGGCCTCCATCTGGGTCATGGCCGCGGCGACCGAGGCGGTCTCCTGCCGCTGTTTCTCCAGATCCGCCCGCACCAATTCGGTGGTGTGACGGTTGCCGTGGGCGGCATCGTTGAGCTGGGTCGATGCCTGTGAAAGCTGGGCCAGCACCTCCCCCATCTGGGCGATCAGCAGGTTGATCTGGCTAGCCAACTGACCAAATTCGTTGTTGCTGCGAAAACCGATGCGCTGGGTCATATCGCCCTGGGTCACACAGGTCAGTACCTGCAGCAGCTCTTTGAGCGGACGGCGTATGGCCTTGCCCAGGGTGTAGGCCACCAGCATGGCGATCAGGATGGCGACCACGATGCTGGACCCCTGGGTCAGGGTGCTCTGGCTCTGCACCGCTCTGGCGTGCGCAATGCTCTGGCCCATCAACTGCTGGCTCTGGCCGGTGATCCGCTCAAGCCGGTTCTGGATCTCGACGATGAGAGCACTGGCCTGCTTGCTCTTCTCCCGCATCTGCTCTTGCTGCTTCATCAGCGCCAGATATTGGGAGAGCACCCCTTCGCTGGCGGTGGTGTCACGCACAAAGCCGTGAACATAGTGGCCCATGTCGTTGTCGAAATTCTTCAGCTCCCCTTGCAGATCCTTGATGGTGCTGTTGAACCCTTCGATCTGCATCTTGTTGCGCTTGAGCGCCCCTTCAATGGGTGCCGGAATGGTCTGATTGAGGGCATCCATGGTGGAGAGTTCGATGGCGGAGAGCTTGGTAGTCAGGGTCTCGGAGAGCATTTTGATGAAGCTGTCGTCGATGGTGATCATCATGTCACCCAGATTCTTCTTGAACTGGGGCAGGCTGACCTGAAACTGCCCCTTGGCCAGATTGACCTTGTGCAGTCGGGCCAGCAACGCCTCGTGTTCACCAGGCAGGGTATCGGTCAGTTGCAGATAGCGGTCGACCTGTTGGCCAAGGGCACCCATCTCCCCCTGCAACTCAGGATGATGAGCCAGCTGCTGGCGCAGGGTGCCTAGTATCTTGTCGACCTCGGCCTTGGCTTGTTTTAACTCCGCCACCTCGGCGGGCAACAGCTTGGGATCCTGCTCGGTGAGCACATCCCCCAGCCACTTGTTGGCGCTGAGCAGGGCGATCTGGGTCTGACTGCTGGCGATCACCAGCGGCATCGACTGCTGGGTGACCTGATCCAGCGCATTCCCCAGGGTCTGCTGGCTACGAAATGTGAGCAGTGAACTGGCCACCATCACGGCCACTAAAATAGCGAAGCCCAGATAGACGCGCTGCAAGATGGAGAGATTTGACATGGTTTGTTTCATTATTGTCCCGCTGTATATGCAAAAGTCCCTTGCCTGAGTACCCCGTCCTTTTGATACCCTGCAGACCACCCTGAACAGGCAGTGCAGATGACGTCCCTCCGGCTATCGGTATTTTTAACAGTAACTGAAGGGAATTAGGCATTGGCGGTGTCAAATGTCGGCTTGTGTCACACTTGCGGAGCGGCTCGCCTCCTGTCGGGAGCCTCTCGGGGCTAAAATTCAATTTTCTTTTTTATATAAGGGAGTTAGCAATGGCGAATGAAACCATTTTCAGCAAAATTATCCGCAAAGAGATCCCCGCCGACATCCTTTATCAAGACGATCTGGTCACCGCATTCCGGGATATCCAGCCCAAGGCCAAAACCCATATCCTGATCATCCCCAACATCCTGATCCCCACCGTCAACGATGTGGAAGCCGAACATGAGCTGGCCCTTGGCCGGATGTTCACCGTGGCCCGCAAGCTGGCCGCCGACGCGGGCATTGCTGAAGATGGCTACCGCCTCATCATGAACTGCAACCGCCACGGCGGGCAGGAGGTCTACCACATCCACATGCATCTGGTCGGCGGCCAGCCGCTAGGGCCGCTGCTCAGCCTGTAATGAATCGCCACCTCGCAACCTGCCGCAGCGCCCTGCTGCTCTGCGGCTCTCTGCTGTTGCTGGGGGGCTGTGCCTCCCGCTGGCAGGATATGTTCGTCTCCTACTCCGATCAGATGGTGCCCCTGCGTAACCAGCTGTTGCTGGGCCATGCCGCCGAGGCACTGCCAGAGGTGCGTGACTCCACCCTCGGGGATGACACCTTTGTGCTGGATCGTCTGGAAGAGGGGCGCATCGCCTGGCTCGCCGGTCAGGATGCCGGCAGCAAGCAGGCGTTTACCGCCGCCGACAGTCGTCTGTCATGGGAGGATAGCCAAGCCGAATATCGGCTGAGCCAGGGGCTCGATCAGGTGGGCAGCCTGCTCACCAACGACCAGTCGATGGCCTATCTCACCCCCGATTACGAACGCACCATGCTGCACCACTATCTGGCCCTCAACTACCTGCAACGGGGGGATGCCGATGGCGCCCTGGTGGAGGTGCGCCGCGCCAATCAGGTGCAGGAGCAGGCGCTCAAGCGGCGGGCAGATGAGGTGCGCAAGGCAAAGGATGAGAGCGAAGAGGCCGAGGCAGAAGGTGAGATGCGCCAGCTGATGTCGCGCGGCGCACCGGATCTCGACCGGCTGATCGGCAAGGTCAAAAATGGTTTTCAGAACGCCTACACCTTCTATTTTTCCGCCGTGCTCTATGAGGCGGCCGGGGATCTCAACGATGCCTGGGTCGATTATCAGCGCGGCTACCAGATAGCGCCGGATAACCGCAGCCTGCAAGATGCCTTGCTGCGACTGGCGCGGTTACGTGGCTCGCCGGACGAGATCCGCGCGACCGAAAAAAAGGTGGGCCGCAAGGCGCCGTCGCTTGCGAAAGATCAAGGCCAGCTGGTGGTGCTGTTTGAAGATGGGTTGATCCCGGCGCGGCGCGAGCTGTTCCTGCCGCTGCCCATCTCCACCTCTCGCGGTGATTTTCGCACCTTTACCGTCGCCATCCCTTATTACGATAATCGGGCCAGTGACACCGGACCGCTGACGGTGGAAGTCGGCAAACGGGTCGAACAGACCAGCGAGCTGGTGCGACTGGAGGCGCTGGCAGCCAAAGATCTGCAAGAGCGGCTGCCCGGCATGCTGACCCGTCAGGCGCTGCGACTGGTGGCCAAGGAGCAGATGCGCCACACCGCCGCCAAAGAGGGGGGCGATGTGGGCAATATTCTGGTGGGGATCTTCAACACCCTCTCGGAGCGGGCCGATACCCGCAGCTGGCTGACGCTGCCAGCTCAGGCATCGAGCTGGCAGGGGATGGTGCCGGCGGGTGACGTAAATCTCACCCTCAGTACCGGTATGGACGCGGGAGCGGCGCAGCGGCAATTGCCGCTCACCATCCACAAGGGTCGCACCACCCTGGTCTGGGTGCAGCGCCTCGGGGCCGGTCTGACCACCCGGGTGATGCCCCTTTGAACACACGGCCAATGCAGATAAACGAGACGATTAACGGGCAGGCTCAAGCGCTACCCCACTCACCCCGATTTAAGGAGAGCAAGATGAAAGCATACGGGTTGGCCCTCGGGCTCGCGCTGCTGCTGACCGGCTGCGCCACCAACACCTCAGGCGTAGCGCTCTATGGCCCGGCGGGCGGTGCTCCCACGCTGGAGCAGCATCAAAACGTCAACGTCACCCTGACCGAGCTGAGCCGCCGCCAGCAAAATGGCCTGCTGCAGGTCAATGTGGCCGCCGCCAGCACCCAGCGCGGCGATAACAAGCTGCAATATATCTTCTATTGGTATGATGAGGCCGGTCAGGAGGTCGCCAGCGATGGCCGCGGCTGGACACCCATCAAACTGCATGGCTATCAGACCCGCACCCTCTCGGCCCTGGCGCCCAGCCCGGCGGCGCAAGGTTACCGGATTTACGTACGCGAAGTGATTGAGGAATCCTACTGATGAAAATGAATCATGCCCTGCTGATATTGACCTCTGCATTGCTCTTGGGCGGCTGCTCCAGCACCACCGTCAGTTATGGCGATCCCACTGAAACCGAAACCGTCACCGTCGATTACGGTTCAAGCGATCTGCAGGCCATCGCCGACAAAATGGCGGACTCCATGCTCGCCTCTCCGGCCACCCGCGAGATCACCGCAGGCGGTCGTCCGGTGATGTTTATGGACTCCATCCGTAACAAGACCTCCGAGCACATCGATACCGAAGCCATCACTGACACCATCCGCACCAAGTTGCTGCGCTCTGGCACCTTCCGCTTCGTCGACATGAGCAAGGTGGCCGCCGTCAAACAGCAACTCGAATACCAGCAGAGCAGCGGCATGGTAGACCCAGCCTCCATGGTGCGGCTGGGCAAGCAGACCGGTGCCCGCTACATGGTTTATGGCAACCTCTCCAGCATCGTCAAGGACAATGGCAAGGTGAAGGATGTCTACTACCAGATGACCATGAACCTGATGGATCTGCAAAATGGCGAACTGCTGTGGGCCGATCAGAAAGAGATCCGCAAACAGGCGAAGAAATCCACCTTTGGCTGGTAACAGGCTCCCGCTGACAGGCAACAGTGATCCGCTACTGGCCAGCCTGCCCGCCCCCTGGCGGGAGGGGCTGCTGGAACCACTCGGGTTAGGCCTGACCAACAGCAACTATCGACTGCGCCTCCCCTCGGGGCGCAGTTACTTTTTGCGTCAGGGCCACCCCGATCCGGTACGTCTTGGCATCGATCGCGTCACCGAGTGGCAGCTTTATCAGGGGGCGATGGCCGAAGGGCTGGCGCTGCCCTGCCACTATGGCGATCCCGCCAGCGGCCTGATGCTGCTGGCGTGGAGCGATGAGTCCAACTGGGCGCACGCGGCGCCAGCGGCAGCCGATCAGCCCCGTCTGCTGGCAGAGGTGCTGCGCAAGCTGCACCGCCTGCCGCTGCCCGCCGTGGTGATGGCGGTGCGGGCCCACGCGGCCGGCTATCGCTCTCGACTGGCCCACATTCCCCCCTGGCTGCCTGGGCTGGAGCGGGGCCTGCTCGCCAGCCGTGAACCCCATGATTGCTGGCGCCCTTGCCACCACGATCTCAATCCGGCTAACTTGTTGGGAAGTCAACCCTGGGTCATCGACTGGGAGTATGGCGCAGCAGGGCATCCCGGCTTTGAGCTGGCCAGCATCCAGCGCACCCATGAGTGGCCCGCCGAGCGGCGCGAAGTGCTGGAGGCGCACTATCTGCAGGCACTGCCTCGCCAGCAGTGGCCCGATTTTCAGAGCGAGGCTTTTTTACCCTGGGTCGACTACATCGGCCTGCTCTGGGCCCTGCTGATGGCCGAACAACAGGCCTCACCCGGCGATTCACCTGACTATGACATCCTGATCGCCATCAACCGGCAACGACTGGAGTAACAGATGATAAACAAGGTGCGCTGGCACAAGCCGAAAACCTGGGGTCTGCTGCTGATCGGCCTGCTGCTGACCGGCTGCTCCACCCGGGTGATCTACTACTGGCTCGATACCGCCATCATCTGGCAGCTGGATGACTACTTTGCCCTCTCCTACTCGCAAAAGGATCTGCTCAGCCGCGAAGTGAAGGGGCTGATGGCCTGGCACCGCCAGCACGAGCTGCCCCGCTACGCCAAAGATCTCGACGCGCTGGCCAAAGCCATTGCCAGCCCCATGACCCCGGCGCAGATCTCGACCAATCTGGATGCGGTGCAGCAGAGCCTGACCCGCACCCTTGAAAACACCATTCCCCGCGCCGTCAGGCTGGCGCGCACCCTGAGCGACGATCAGGTCGCCCGCTTCATGACCGATCGGGTCAAGCGGCAACAGGAGCGGCAACACGATTTTGCCACCCAACCCAAAGAGCAGATGCTGGCGGAGTTTCGCGACAAGATGAACAAGCGGCTGGTGTTCTGGATTGGCGAGGTGAAACCGGCACAGGCGCCGCTGGTGGCCCAGTGGGCCGAGTGGCAATACGAGCTGATGCCCCCCTGGCTCGATTTTCAGGAGTCCTGGACCCGGGAGCTGGACAGGCTGATGAAGCAGCGCCAGAGTCCCGACTTTACCCGTGAGCTGACCGATCTGCTGGCCGAGGGGGATGGCCTGATGGATGGCCGCTTTACCGGCTATACCGAGCAGTCGCGTCAACGCACCGTCAACTGGTTGAGCGACATGAGTCAGTCACTGGATCTCGCCCAGCGAACTCATCTTTACAGTCTGCTCAAGGGCTACGCACGCGATTTTGACCAGATGACCGGCCGCTGAACCGCCTCATCCATCAAGGACTCATCGGGCCACAACCTTGTTCTGGCCCGATGAGTGTGGTAGCTTGCCTGCTCTCTTTTTGTGGAATTCACTGCTTGCGCCTTATCGACAAAGCCAAACTGGTGCTGGTAACCCTGGTTATCGCCCTCACCCTGCTTTGTTCCATCACCCGGATGGAAGGCTCACTGCTACCCACCTTTTCGCACAGTGAATCGCAACAAACTCTGGTGTTCAATCAGGCTAGCGACAGCGACGAGGGCATCATCAAGTTTGTCGCCAGCCATCAGAATCACCTGCTGCGGCTGGAACAATCCCTGCGCAGTGACGACCAGCCCAAAGAGGTGGTTTACGAGCTGATCCAGAGCTGGTCTACCCAGGCCATCCTGTTGCTGTTGCTCGGCTGGCTGATACTGGCAGCCCAGATTTATCACCAGCGCAGCTTTCGCGATCGCTTTTGCACCATCCATCGACACCGCCTGCACCGCCAACACCTGCAATACCGCTTCAGTCAGAGCGTTCTGACCGCCTGACCCCGAGGGGTTTGGCAGCTATTTCTCGCACACCTCCTCTTCTGTTACGGGCTGCACTTCGGTGCCATCCCGCTCTGAACGCATCTTTTTTTGCGCCCGGCCGAGCCGTTATGACACAGGCCTGCGCTCCATTCTCCTGACAGAGGCTATTTGGCATGAGAAAAACCAATCGCACCGTTCTCAATCGCATGAGCAAGTGGCAGTACGCGCTGCTGCTGTTGATGCTGTTGACCTTTACCTTTTACTCCCTGCCCACCTTCTTCGGTGAGCAGCCCTCCCTCGGCCTGCACGGACAGCAGAGTCTGACCTCCCAGCAGCAGATGCTGCTGACCGACAAGCACCTGACGCCGGTCAAGGTGATCGAGCAATCCGAGCGAGTCGAGCTGGTCTTTGCCAGCCAGGGCGAACAGCAGCGCGCCAAGCAGTTGCTGGAGCAGCAGGGCCTCGACAGCGCGGCGCTGACCCTGGAGTTCCACTCCAACGCGCCGGGCTGGATCACCCGCCTCGGTGCCGATCCCATCAAGCTGGGACTGGACCTGCGCGGCGGCTCCCAGCTGCTGATCGGGGTGGACGTGGATTTTATCATCGATACCCAAACCAAGAATCTGGTGGATACCCTGCGTACTCGCTTCCGTGAAGCCAACCTGCGCGGCGCCAGCGTCATACGCAGCGCACAGGGCGCGGTGGCCGTGACCCTGCCGGATGTTGCCGAACAGGAGAGCTGGCTCTCTATCATCAAGGAAAGTGCCGGTACCCGTCAGGATCAGTGGAAGCTGACCCGCTCCGGCAATGACCTGAAACTGGTGCTGAGTGACGCGGAACGCACCCTGCTGGTCAACAACGCCGTGACCCAAAACCTGTCGATCCTCAAGAAACGGATCAACGAGCTCGGCATCGTCGAAGCCTCGGTAGTCCGTCAGGGACAGGATGGTATCCGCATCGAACTGCCCGGCGTCCATAACCCCAAGCAGGCAAAAGAGGTGATCGGTGCCACCGCCTCGCTGGCCTTCTATGAAGCCAAAGCAGACAGCCACTTCTATATCGCCGATCGCAGCGGCCAGGCCATTGGCATGGCACGCAAGCCGGTACTGACCGGCGAGCACATCGTCGATGCCCGCGCCAACATGGGCGAGATGGGCCAGCCTCAGGTCAATATCGTGCTCGACACCCTGGGTGGCAGCAAGATGAACCAGTTCAGCCGCCAGCATGTGGGCAAGCCGATGGCGACCGTCTTCACCGAATACAAGACCAATACCCAGGGCAAGCTGCGGGCCCAGAGCGAGGTGATCAACATCGCCACCATCCAGACCGCCCTTGGCAACCAGTTCCGCATCACCGGCATTGGCAGTCTGCCAGAAGCGCAAGAGCTGGCCATGCTGCTGCGCGCTGGCGCCCTCACGGCTCCCCTAAAAATCCTGGAGGAGCGCAGCATAGGCCCCACGTTGGGGATGCAGAATATCGAGGCAGGTTTCACCGCGCTGGCCTTCGGCATGGCGGGCATGATGCTGTTTATGATGGCCTGGTACCGCAAATTCGGCTGGGTTGCCATCACTGCGCTGGTCGCCAACCTGTTGATGCAGGTGGGGATGCTGGCGGTGCTGCCGGGGGCCGTGCTGACCCTACCGGGGATCGCCGGTCTGGTACTGACGGTGGGCATGGCGGTGGATACCCATGTGCTCATCTTCGAGCGGATCAAAGATCGCCTGCGTGAAGGAGGCAGCCTTGCCAATGCCATCGACTTTGGCTATCGCTCGGCCTTTCACACCATTTTCGATGCCAACATCACCACCCTCATCTGCGCCGTGGTGCTCTACTCCATCGGCTCCGGTCCGCTGCAAGGCTTCTCGGTCACCCTTATTCTGGGTCTGCTCTCCAGCATGATCACCGGGATCTGGGGGACGCGCGCCATCATCAACCCCCTGTGGGGACGCAGCAGCGAACGCACCCTGAAGGTGTAACGGGACAGCTGTCCCTCTGATGAGCGGCTTTGGCAGCGCCATCGGCCATTGATATGGCCGGGGCGTGCCGGAGCAGAACCATGTTCCTCGACGTGTTGCGACACGTCGTGACAGGCCAACAGCCTCATGCTGGGTGGCCAAGGAGAGAATTATGTTGAGAATGATCGTTGCAATGGGATTGACTCGTTGGCGTTATATCGGCCTGTGGGCCTCTATCGCCCTGACTGTGGCCAGCATCGCCATCTTGCTGGTGAATGGCCTGACTCTGGGGCTCGACTTTACCGGTGGGATCCTGCTGGAGTTCAATATCCAGACCCTGAAAGAGGCCCATGATCTCAATGCCATGCTGGTCTCCCCGCTGGCGGGTGCCGTAGAACTCAGCTCTGCAGGTGTACCAGGCGAATGGCTGATCAAGTTGCCCCCCCACGAACTGCCCTGGCCCGCAGCGGATCTCGCCAGCATGCTGACCCAGCAGTTGGGGATGCCAGTTGAGTTGCTGCGCACCACCATCGTCGGCCCGCAGGTGGGTGCCGAGCTGTTCCAGCAGGGGATGCTGGCAGTGCTGGTTGCCTCTATCTCAATGTCTGCCTATCTGGCGTTTCGCTTCGAGTGGCGTCAGGCCATCGGCATTCTGCTCTCGGTAGTGCATGACGCCATCGTGGCGCTGGGGCTGCTCTCCCTATGCCAGATCGAGTTTGACCTCAACATCATCGCCGGTTTGATGGCGGTGATCGGCTACTCCCTCAACGACAGCATCGTCATCTCGGACCGACTGCGGGATCTGCTGAGCTCGCGCACCCAGATGGGGATCCACGAGTGCTCCGATGTGGCCATCAAGGCAACCTTCAGTCGCACCATGATCACCTCGGGCACAACTCTGTTTACCGTGGGTGCCCTGCTGTTGTTTGGTGGTGACGCCCTCTACGGTTTCTCCTTCACCCTGTTTGCCGGCATTCTGGTGGGTACAGTTTCCTCCATCACTGTCGCCTCGACCGTGCAGGAGCTGCTGGGTCTCACCCCGCAGGCATACCAGAAGAAGAGTGAGGAGCCACTGGCCAACGCGGCCTGATCCTGGCTAATCAGGCCCGGTGAACCGGGCCTCAATTAACCGGGCCCCTGCCAACCATTGGCAGGGGCTTTTTTCCATCTCGCCCACCAATCTCTCGCCGCCCCTTTACCGCTCGGCTCGCCTCAATTGACAACTGACCATATTGAAAGCAATAACGGTTCAACCCGTCATTTTTAATAACAAAAAGGTCATTTTATTACGGAGAGAGCCGCAATTTTGTGACTGAAAGCACTTTCTTGAGGGCTCAAAAGAGGCAACATTGTAGTGATTTATCTACAAAGGGATATGAGATGTTGTTACAACCTGCCAATACAGCAAAATCAAGACAGTTGCTGAACGAGACCATGGCTTTGGTTCTCGCCGGAGGGCGGGGCAGTCGCCTCAAGCAATTGACCGATAACCGCGCGAAGCCTGCTGTTCATTTCGGAGGTAAATTCCGCATCATCGATTTCGTACTCTCCAATTGCATCAACTCCGGCATTCGTCGCGTTGGCGTCGTGACCCAGTACAAATCCCACAGCCTGCTGCGCCACCTGCAATCTGGCTGGTCTTTTTTACGCTATCAGATGAACGAGTTTATTGACCTGTTGCCTGCCCAGCAGCGGGTTGACGAAGTGAGCTGGTACCGTGGTACCGCCGATGCGGTCTACCAGAATCTGGATATCATCCGCGATCACGCCCCCAAATATGTGGTGGTGCTGGCTGGCGATCACATCTACAAGATGGATTACGCCGCCATGTTGCTGGATCACGTCAACATGGGTGCCAAAGTGACCGTCGCCTGCATCGAGGTGCCACGCAGTGAAGCAAGCGCCTTCGGGGTAATGGCGGTAGATGATGATCGCAAGATCAACGCCTTCGTCGAAAAACCGGTCAACCCACCGGCGATGCCGGGTAAAGCTGACACCGCGCTGGCTTCCATGGGCGTCTATATCTTCGATGCCGAGTATCTCTACCAACTGCTGGAAGAGGACCTTGCCAACGCGCAATCTCACCACGATTTCGGCATGGATGTGATCCCGCGGGTGGTTAGTGAAGGCACCGCCTACGCTCATCCGTTCGGGATGTCTTGCGTTGGCTGCAGCCCGGATCGCAAACCCTACTGGCGCGATGTGGGCACCGTTGACTCCTTCTGGGAGGCCAACATGGATCTCGCTTCCGTCACCCCGGAGCTGGATATCTACGATCAGGATTGGCCCATCTGGACCAGCCAGAACATGACCCCTTCCGCCAAGTTCGTGCAGGACAAAAACGGCCAGCACGGCATGACCATCAACTCCATGTTCTCTGGCGGCACCATCGTCTGCGGCTCCTTTATCCTGAGTTCGGTGCTCTTTACCAATGTGCGGGTCGAGTCCTTCTGCACCCTGGATCAGGCAGTGATCTTCCCGGGCGTGGAAATTGGTGCCGGTTGCCGACTGCGCAGGGTGGTGATCGACAAGGGATGCAAACTGCCGGAAGGCATGGTGATCGGTGAGAATGCCGATGAAGACGCCCGTCGCTTCCACCGCTCCGAGCAGGGGATCGTGCTGGTCACTAAGCCCATGCTGGATGCACTGGCTAAACAGGAGCAGGCCAGCGACAGCATTACCGATGCCAAGCAGCCGGTCTCGGCATAACGCCAGCCAACCCTTCTCATCACACTGCGGGAGCCAGATGCTGGCTCCCGCATTTTTTTGCCCATAGCGGTCCCCCCCATACCGACATCCCCCGTAGCAGCTCAACGAAGATGCGGCTGATACAAGCGCCAATCCGTAAACAAAACAATACGACCCATAGTCATAGAAAGGTAAACATCGCACTCCCCACTCCCTGAACGATGGGATAACCATATGAAAATGGCTAAAAATGATTACTTATCAACATTTACACTTGAATATCGAGGGTGAGTTGGTATCTTGTGGCCTCGTGCAACGAATTCGCACCACCGTAAATATTTAATTACACACACTGACCAGCCGCGCCGCTGGCGAGGTACCCAGCAATGCAACGAGATCCCCTGAACAACATCCATATCCAGTCTGAACAAGTGATGATCACCCCTGCCCAGCTCAAGGAGAAATTACCCATCTCCGATCAGGCGCTGGCCTTCGTGCAAGGGGCACGAGCGACGATCGCCGACATCATTCACCGCCGCGATCACCGCTTGCTGGTGATCTGTGGCCCTTGCTCGATCCACGACATGGACGCAGCCAAGGAGTACGCAACCAGACTCAAAGCGCTGCATGACGCCTATCAGGACTCGCTCTACATTGTCATGCGGGTCTACTTTGAGAAGCCACGCACCACAGTCGGCTGGAAAGGCTTTATCAACGACCCGAATCTGGATGGCACCTTCGATGTAGAGCTGGGGCTGCACCGTGCCCGCGAACTGCTCTGCTGGCTAGCGGAGCTCGAATTACCGCTGGCGACCGAAGCGCTCGATCCTATCAGCCCGCAATACCTGGCGGAGCTCTTCTCCTGGTCTGCCATCGGCGCCCGTACCACCGAATCCCAGACCCACCGGGAAATGGCCTCCGGTCTCTCCATGCCGGTCGGTTTCAAGAATGGCACCGACGGCAACCTGGGTACCGCCATCAACGCGCTGCAATCCGCCTCTTCTCCTCACGCCTTTATGGGGATCAACCAGCAGGGACAGGTCGCCTTGCTGCAGACCCAGGGCAACCCGGATGGCCACGTGATCTTGCGCGGCGGCAAGCACCCCAACTACGACTCGGTCAATGTGTCGCTGGCGGAAGAGGCGCTGGAAAAAGCGGGCCTGCTACCCGGTCTGGTGGTGGATTGCAGCCACGGCAACTCCAGCAAGGATCACCGTTTACAGCCCAAGGTGGCCGACAACGTCATCCACCAGATCCAGGAGGGCAATCGCTCCATTATCGGGGTGATGCTCGAATCCAACCTGTTCGAGGGTAGCCAATCCAGCGAGCAGCCCAAAGAGCAGATGCGCTACGGGGTCTCCATCACCGATGCCTGCATCGACTGGGACACCACAGCCGCGCTGCTGGATCGATGCCATCGGGAGCTGGCCACCCCGCTCAACAGCAGAACTGCACGATAAGTCGTGCTATCTTGTCGTAACCTATTGAACAATCTGGGTATCACTGGCTGTAACACGCAGTGATACACTAGTTGCATCTTGAATCACCAGGTGCCACTACCCGCGGTACCAGCAGGGACTGGATATGGCTGAAGAGTTGAATGCCCTCAGGGACAAAATTGATGTGGTGGACAAGCAGCTGATTGATCTGCTGGCCGCCCGTCTGGCGCTGGTGGGAGAAGTGGGTGAGGTGAAGAGCCGCCACGGTCTGCCCATCTATGCACCGGATCGGGAGGCAAGCATGCTGGCCCGCCGCCGCGCCGAGGCCGAACTGCTGGGCGTACCCGGCGATCTGATCGAGGATGTGCTGCGCCGGGTGATGCGCGAATCCTATATTCTCGAATCGGCCAGCGAAAAAGAACACCATTTCAAATGCATGAAGCCGAACCTTGGCAAGATTGTCATCATCGGTGGTCAGGGTCAGCTTGGTCGGCTGTTCGGCCAGATGTTTGGCCTCTCTGGCTACCGGGTCGAGACGCTGGAGCAAGCCGACTGGCCACGCGCTGACGAGATCCTCGCCGGTGCCGGTCTGGTGATGGTGGCAGTACCTATCGATATCACCTGCCAGATCATCGACCGGCTCGGCAACTTGCCAGCCCACTGCCTGCTGGTGGATGTCACCAGCGTGAAGGCGGCGCCGCTCGAGCACATGCTGGCAGTGCACCAAGGGCCGGTTCTGGGGCTGCACCCCATGTTCGGGCCGGATGTGGCGAGCCTCGCCAAACAGGTGATTGTCAGCTGTCAGGGCCGTGACCCCGCTGCCAGTCAGTGGCTACTGGATCAGATGACCATCTGGGGCGCTAGGTTGCAACAGGTGGAAGCCAAGGCCCACGATGAGGCGATGACCCTCATTCAGGCGCTGCGCCACTTTGCCACCTTTGCCTATGGCTGGCACCTGTCGCGGGAGCAGGCCAACATCGACCGCCTGCTTGCCTTGAGCTCCCCCATCTACCGGCTGGAGCTCGCCATGGTAGGGCGGCTGTTTGCCCAGGATCCTCACCTCTATGCCGACATCATTTTGTCGTCACCGCATAATCTGGCGATGATCCGCCGTTACTACCAAAACTTTGGTGAAGCACTGGGGCTGCTGGAGCGGGGAGACAGAGCCGGATTTATCGACGCCTTCTCGCAAGTTTCCGGTTTCTTTGGCGAACACGCCGACCAGTTTCTGCGTGAAAGCCGCATGCTGCTGGCCCAGGCCAACGACCGCCGCCAACACGGCTGATGCCATGAGGGGCATCGGAGCCCAAACAAACGGTAAAAGGGAAGGTGCCTGAGCATCTTCCCTTTTTGTTTGTTACTGATTTAAACATTGGCTTCCGCCGCGCTCGGCTGCACGTCGAGTGCCCAACTCTGACTGACCTCAATGCCCGCCCCCAGCTTTCCATACACAACCATCCAGCATGGTGCTCCCATCCATATCAGCGCAGATAGACCGCATCCCCTTGCAAGGGATGCCAGATACTCACAGGTCAAACCAAGCTACACGGTGCAGTTCACGTCACAGCACAAAAGAGAACAATAACCTAATCAATCAAAGAGATAAGCAGGAAGCAGGAAGCAGGAAGCAGGAAGCAGGAAGCAGGAAGCAGGAAGCAGGAAGCAGGAAGCAGGAAGCAGGAAGCAGGAAGCAGGAAGCAGGAAGCAGGAAGCAGGATAGATTAGCCGGCACAAACGGTTTGCCAAATATCACCATAAAACAGCAATCCGGCGATTCACCATGGCGCCAATACGAAGCAGCGATACCGCCAAAAAAGAAAAATGGCCGAGAGTTCATCTCGGCCATTCGTAGCTTGGTCAAAGACTCAAGCCAGGATATTACTCTTGTTCAACTTATTAGAAGTTGTACTGCAGAGCGACAGTGAACTCGTCATCCATCTTGTCAATGCTCTGGATCTTGTACTCGGTATAAGCAGTCAGCTTCGGAGTGAAAGCATATGCTACACCCAGCAGGGTTTCGTCAACCTGATCCTTGTAGCTGGCACCGGCAGCTTGAGCACCAACCTTACCTTCTTTGAAGTTGTAACCGGTCAGGAAAGTCCAGGCGTCTACGTTGTAAGAGGCTGCCAATTCGTAACCACGACCTTCATCCTTGTAACCAGTGGTATCGTTCTTAAGAGTACCTTGAGTGTACATACCGGCGAAGTAGAAACCGTTAATCGCGTAGTTAGCGGACAGAGCCCACTCTGACTTCTCACCACTGTTATAAACAGGGGCCTTATCGTTAGTTTCCAGATCGGAGTATGCATAACCAGCATTCATGCCCAGACCGAAGTCAAACTTGTAGCCGGCAGATGCGGCATAAGCATATTTACGCTTAACCTTGTCGAATACTGTTGTTTTGATGTCACCACCAACATCTTTAATTTTAACTGCAGTGTCATCATTGGTCTGATAAGAGAGCTTGCCACTAAAACCACCGAAGGTGTTGGAGTAGATGACCTGACCTTCTTGGCGGCTATCGTAGTAGTTACCGTTAGATCCCCACTCGTTAAAGATATCGGTTGCAGCAATAGCATCATAAAATGCTGTGTCATCTTGACCAAAGATCACTTTGCCATTTTGACCACCATCGAAACCAGCCCAAATTTTACGAGCTTGAAACTTGCTACTTCCATCACTGTTCTCGGCTGCAACCTGCCATTCAGTCTTGGCAATGGCAGCCCAAGTGTTGTTCAGGGCAACTTTACCTGACCAACCCAGACGAGAAGAACCAACCAGTTCAGCATCGCCCTTATGAGCTTCGGTCAATCCATTGGGATTATCGCTTTCACCGTAGTAGTTAGCCTGTACACGGCCGTATACGTCGAAAGTGGTACCGTCTTTGTCATAGATCACTGCGGCGTTAGCTGCAGATGCAAACAGAGCCGGGATAGCAATAGCCAGAATTGTCTTTTTCATAGTTTCCAATGCCTACTGTAATTAAACACTAAGTTGTTGTTATTCCCTGTGTTAGCGATGTTCTTTGCATCACTATGCCGCCGAGACTAGCACCGGATTTTTTGAACCGCAATGAAAAAACTTGGAACTTTTTATGGAAATCATAGTCAGCAAAGCGAAAGTGTGAGCCAGATCTCACCTCGTCATCCAGCAAAGGGAAAACGTTTACAAACCATTTCGCTGAAAAAACGGACTCAAACAGCCTATTTTACATGCTAAAGGGGCTGACCACCTGATAAATCACCAACCTGGTCTGCTGCGCGTAACCTTGCCGTGATAATCGCAGTAACCTCGACCTCAAGGAGGGGTTACAGGTATCCTTACCATTCTGTTAACTCCCTCAATGGCCATTCCTGCATGCTCTCGACTCGCCTCAAAGCTACCATTCGTCAAACCTATCGCCAGATTTCGGATGGATTACCCGGTTTTGTGCCGCGCAAAGAGCAGAACTTTCTGGTGGCCGAGATAGCCAAAACCCTGACCGGCGAGTACGACAAACAGCGCCGGATCCTGGTTGCCGAAGCGGGTACCGGGATCGGCAAATCCCTCTCCTACGCTCAGGGGGCTATTCCGGTGGCCCGACTGACCCAGAAAAAGCTGGTGATCTCCACTGCCACCGTGGCCCTGCAAGAGCAGCTGATCCACAAGGACCTCCCTTTTTACCACCGCCACAGCGAGCTGCCGTTTCGCTTTATGCTGGTCAAGGGACGCCAGCGCTATTGCTGCGAGCACCTGCTGGAGCAAGCGGCCAGTGGCGTCGAGATGGCCAACTTCGAAATCGACTTTGGTACCTTGAGCAAGCACAAGCCGTCAGACAGCGACAAGGATCGTTTTGCCCGCCTGTGGCAGGCCTATACCGATGGTAAGTGGGACGGGGATAGAGATAACTGGCCAGAACCCATATCAGACGCCTGCTGGCAGCATATCGCCGCCGACCGCCACACCTGTAACAAGGCCCTCAGCCACCATCAACACTGCCCCTTTCATCGGGCCCGCAACGACATGGACAGTGCCGATGTGCTGGTGGTCAACCATGCGCTGCTGCTCTCCGATCTCACCATGGGCGGTGGCATCATCCTGCCGCCCCCTGATGAGTGCATCTATGTACTGGATGAGGCCCATCACCTGCCCACCATTGCCCGGGATCACGGCGCGGCGTCGGCCAGCGTCAAAGGCTCGCGCCGCTGGCTGGAGAAGCTGGTACAAAGTGCAGGAAAACTGGCGCGGACTCTTAATAAGGAAAGCCTGCTCGACCCCCAGCTCAAACTGCAGGATGCACTGGCCTCCATCCAGCCCGATCTGAAGGCGGTCGAACAGTGGCTCAGCGCCAACGATCGGCTGTTTGGCACTGAACCCCACTACCGCTTCGCCGAAGGGGTGCTGCCGGATCCCCTGCCCATGCTGGCGGAGAATCTCAAGGAGTCGAGCAAGAAGGCGCTGCGGGCGCTGGACCGGATGCAGGGGGCCATCGGTGAGGCGCTGAAAGATGGCGAGCTCCGCCGCAAGGAGGCTGAACCCCTGCTGGCCGAGAGCGGTTTTCATCTGCAGCGGCTGGAGAGTTTCTGCGCCCTGTGGGAGATGCTGGGGCGCCATGTCCCGACCGGCAAAACCCCGCTCGCCCGCTGGATGGCCAAGAGTGACGATGGCGATATCTGGCTGCATGCCTCACCGATTGAGGTGGGTTATCTGCTGGAAGAGTGGCTGTGGTCCAAGTGTCTGGGTGCCGTGCTGGTCTCCGCGACCCTCACCGCCCTCTCTTCATTTAGCTATTTTCGCCATCAGGTAGGGCTCAAGGAGCACGACGGCACCCGTTACCTGCGCCTGCGTTCCCCCTTTGAATACCAGAAGGCCGAACTCTACCTGCCCAAGATGGAGCACGAACCCAACTCGCCGGCCTTTACCAGCGAGCTCATCAGCGTGCTGCCTCGTATTCTGGCTGGCAAGGAGGCAAGCCTGGTGCTCTTCTCCTCCTATCGACAGATGAATGAAGTGGTGGCGGGACTGCGCGCCAAGGGGCTCTCTCTGCTGGTGCAGGGGGAAGCCTCTCGCAACGCCCTGCTCACCTTGCACAAGCAAAAATGCGATGGCGGCCAGGCCAGCATTCTGTTTGGTACCGGCAGCTTCTCGGAGGGACTGGATCTGCCAGGTCACTATCTCACCAATCTGGTGATCACCAAGCTCCCCTTCGCGGTGCCCAACTCGCCGGTCGAGGAGGCCACCGCCGAGTGGGTCGAGCAGCGGGGTGGCAACCCCTTCCTGCAGCTGACGGTGCCGGAGGCATCGCGCAAACTCATTCAAGCCTGCGGCCGCCTCATTCGCAAAGAGGCCGATCGGGGGAGAGTCACCATCCTCGACCGCCGCCTGCTGACCAAACGTTATGGCAAGGGGCTGCTCGACGCCCTCCCCCCGTTCACACGGCGGATCGAGTAGGGTCGACACTGCCTTTATTGATATGGATGCGGATAACAGCATGAACTGCGCACACCTGAAAGAGCCATTGCCGCAGTAGGCCAAACCTGTAAAAATGAGCCCCTGTTTTCAGTGGGCAATGCGCCTGACTGTTCAAGGAGATGAAATGAAACTGACTGTTCTGGTACCGGCACTGGCTGGTCTGTTGTGGGCAGGTAGTGCCCTGGCCAATGCCCAAGTGGAAGTGACCACCCCTTATGTTGTGCAGCTGCTCGATGGCCAATCCATCAACCCAAAGCTACTCGACAAAACCAGCAGCTTCCCGCTTAGTGCCGGCAAGCATCAGTTGGTGATCGCCTTTGAAGGCAACTACTCCAATCGCAGCGAGATCAAGCTGGTGACTGCCGAGCCACTGGTGCTCAACTTCACCGCAGCCGACAATCAGCAGCTGGTGCTGGACTACAAACAGCCTCGCAACGAAATCGAAGCCAAGCAGTTTGTCAAAGAGCAGAAAGTAGCGCTGAAAGACAAGGCCACTGGCCAGCAAGTGAGCAGCGAACAGTTCGTGATGCCGAAAGTGGAAGGCTTCCAACTGACCCGTGACTATCAGCAAGAGCTGATCAACATGGGCAAGGCCTTCAACCAGCCCAAAGCGGTTGCCGTCTCCTCTGCCGCCGTGATGGCTGCAGCCAGCGCCCCGGTCGCAGTTGCCCCGAGCAAGGCTCAGAGCAATCCGGAAGCCCTGACCCAATTGCAAAACTGGTACAACAAGGCTGATGCGGAAACCCGCAAAGCCTTCCAGATCTGGGTTATCCAGCAACAATAATCAGATCTGCCCATTACGGGACACAGGGATCAACAAGGGGAGCCATGCTCCCCTTTTTCACATCTGGTGAATGCTGTTTCTCACCAGCGTGGCTCACTCTTATCGCCATTTCGCCCGCACAAGATCGCTGCATGGCTGACGACGTTTTCCCGCCCTAGCGCAGCCTCACGCAGCCTTTATATCCAGATCTATCCCGCGCCAAACGACAGAGGCGACCCCTGGGGTCGCCTCTTCTTGTTTCGTCATCTCGGCCACACAAGCTCGCTCGTTACTAGGCAAGCTTGGGATGCCTGAGGATAACTATTTCTGACGCTTGCGGGCGTACTTGCGACGGGCGCGGGCCTGACGCTCCTCTTCCCGCTCCGCTTTCTCTTTGGCTTTTTGCTCGGCTTCTGCGGCGGCTTCGACAATCTCGACGCTCACCATCTCCGGCGTCTCCAGCGAGATGCGGCCAAGCAGGCCGGAGCGGAACTCGTTGATCAGGATCTCGGACGCCTTGTGCAGGTCGGCCAGCCCCCCTTTGCGCACGAAGGCGCGTTGGCGGGCAATCATCTCCAGCAGCTCGATCTCGGTCTCGGGCAACTCGTCAATCTGGTAGCGCGCCTTGATCCGCTCCGGATAAGCCTTGATAAAGTAGTCAGCGGCGAACATGGCGATATCGGCATAGTCGAACACCGTGTCCTTGATGGCCGCTGTGATGGCCAGACGATAACCACAAGAGGGTGGGTTGAGCTTGGGCCAGAGGAAACCTGGGGTATCGGTCAGGATGACGTTGTTATCCAGCTTGATCCGCTGCTGGGACTTGGTCACCCCCGCCTCGTTGCCGGTGCGGGCGATGATGCGCCCCGCCAGGGTATTGATCAGGGTGGACTTGCCCACGTTGGGGATCCCCATGATCATCGCCCGCACACCGCGCAGCTCAAAATTGCGCTCCGGCAGCATCTCGTGACAGAGAGTCAGCAGTTGCTTGATCTTCTCCGGCTCTTGTTGCGTCAGCGGCAGCGCCTTGATCCCCTTCTCTTTTTCCATGTGCGCCACCCACAGATCGGTGATCGCCGGATCGGCCAAGTCCGCCTTGTTCAGCACCTTGATCACCGGGGTATCACCACGCAGCTCGGGCACCAGCGGGTTTTCGCTGGAGAAGGGGATGCGGGCATCGAGCATCTCGATGATCACATCGACCTGGGGCATGACCTCGGCAATCTCTTTGCGGGCCTTGTGCATGTGACCGGGGAACCAGTTGATGGACATATCCGTTACTCTCTGTGGGGGCTGCGGGCGCGCGCATGGAACAACAGGCGCTCTGCCGCGGGCATCGAACGAAGGGGGCGCATTTTACCTGCTGCGGACCCATTTTGACAGGTCATTCTAGCCATCACCTGATCAAATCAGCAAACCGCCAAGGTGGAGCAACCTTGCCGGAAACGAGCAGACCAACCCGCTCAATTGATAGATAACATATTGATATAATGTAACATTTTCATCGTCTTTTCACACAACCGTCACCGATAGTCAGTAAAAGTGTCATCTCCCCCCTCTAGGCTGCGCTCAGGTTTTACAAGGAGCGAACCCCAATGAGAAAAATGGCAGGAGTTGCAGTGATGATCGGCGCCGCCCTGGCCGCCGGCTGCAAATCAGACAATGACACGGTAGCGACCAAGCCCGCCGCCCAGCCCACCAACGTCATCTTCTTCCTCGGTGACGGCATGGGCCTCAACACCCTGACGGCGGCCCGCATCTACGGTGTCGGCGAAGAGGGCGATCTGACCATCGATACCCTGCCAGAGATGGCCTTTATCAAGACCTTCTCCCACGATGCACAGGTCACTGACTCGGCCCCCTCCATGTCCGCCTACATGACCGGGGTCAAGAGCAACAACGGCGTCATCAGCATGGACAGCGACGCCACTCAGGAGAGCAACTGCAGCAAGAGTGCCGGCAAGCCGGTAACCACCCTGCTGGAGCTGGCCAAAGCCGATGGCCGCGCTACCGGTGTGGTGACCACGACCCGGGTGACCCACGCCACCCCGGCGGCTACCTATGCCCATATCTGCAACCGGGATCTGGAGGCGGATATCGCCGCCCAGCTGGTGCCGGGCGGCAAAGGCTACAACAGCGCCCTCAAGGAGGGGCTGGATGTGGTGCTCGGTGGCGGCAGCAGCTTCTTCCTGCCCAAAGCCGACAAGGGCAAGCGGGAGGATGGCCGCAACCTCATCAGCGAAATGCAGGCCAAAGGCTATCAGTTTGCCAGCAATCTGGATGAGCTGAACAAGGCCGATGCGGGCAAGCCGCTTCTGGGTCTGTTTGGTTCCAGCCACATGAAATATGACCTGGACCGCCCCGCCAGCGAGCCATCACTGGCCCAGATGACCCTAGCCGCCATCAAACAGCTCAAGGGCAAGGAGAAGGGTTACTTCCTGATGGTGGAAGGGGGCCGCATCGATCACGCCCTGCACGACACCAACGCTAAGCGGGCGCTGCAGGACACTCTCGCCTTCGACAACGCCATCAAGACTGCCATCGACGAGGTGAAAAAGAGCGACCCAGAACTGAAAAACACCCTGATCGTGGTCACCGCCGACCATGACCACACGCTAGTGCTCAACGGTTATGCCAAGCGTACCGGCAAGACCACCGCCGACAACCCAGGGGTACTCGGGCTGGTGAAGAACTACGAGACTGGCGAGCCAAGCAAGGATAGCGACGGCATGCCCTACACCATCATCGGTTTTGGCAACGGCTACAACCGGGTGGATGGCCCGCGCAGCAGCGTCGCCCCGCTCGACGATGCCACCGTCTCCGCCAATGACTACCACCAGGAAGTGGTGGTCAAGGTGGGCGAGATCGGCAACGAGACCCACGGCGGCACCGATGTCTTCCTCGGCGCCATCGGCCAGGGAGCGGAGAGCTTCCACGGCTCACTCGATAACACCGCCGTGTTCGGCAAGATCAAGGCTGCGGCCAAGCTGTAAGGAGCACTTTCATGAGCAAACAGATGAACACATCCATCAAGCACACGCTGGTCTGCGCCGCCCTGTTCAGTGCGCTGGGCGCAACCTCCCAGGCACAGGCCGCCGATGCCAAAAACGTCATTCTCTTTATCGGTGATGGCATGGGGCCCACCGTGCTCACCGCTACCCGCCTGTTCAAGGTGGGGGAAGAGGGCAATCTGGAGATGATGAAACTGCCGCGCACTGCCCGCATCAAGACCTTCTCCAACGATGCTCAGACCACCGACTCGGCCCCCTCAATGGCGGCCTACACCACCGGGGTCAAGATGAACAACGAGGTGATCGCCATGAGCAGCGACACCAAAGCCGTCGCCCCCGGCAAAGACAGCAACGGCAACAAAACTGACAACAAATGCAGCAGCGATAACGGCAAGCCGGTGCCCACCATCCTGGAGCTGGCCAAGGCGGCAGGCAAATCGGTTGGGGCCGTCACCACCACCGAGCTGACCCACGCCACCCCGGCGGCCACCTACTCCCACATCTGCCATCGGGATGCCGCTTATGACATCGCCGCACAGGCCGTTCCGGGAGGCGCTGGTTTCAACCAGGCGCTGGGGGATGGGGTCGATGTACTGATGGGGGGCGGTGCCAACCACTGGACCCCGTACGACAGCGCCAGCAACGAGGGGGGTCGCAATGACAACCGCGACCTGACCGCCGAGATGAGGGCGCAGGGATACAGCTATGTCACCACCCAGAGCGAGCTGGCCCAGGTCACCAGTGGCAAGGTGCTCGGTCTGTTCAGCAGCAAATCCCACCTCGACTACGAGCTGGATCGGGTCGCCAAGGGGGCAGCCAATACCCAGCCGTCGCTCTCCGAGATGACCGCCAAGGCGATCGATCTGCTGAGCCAGAACAGTCAGGGCTACTTCCTGATGGTCGAGGGTGGCCGGATCGATCACGCCCTGCACGCCACCAATGCCAAACGATCTCTCACCGATGCGGTGGCGCTGGATGAAGCGGTCAAGACGGCGCTCGGTAAAGTGGACCTCCGCAATACCCTGATCGTGGTCACCGCCGACCATGACCACACCATGACCATCAACGGCTACTCCGCCAAGGGCAACCCTGTGCTGGATCTGGTGAAAAATGGCGACGGCTCGACCCAGAACGATGTGGATGGCAAGCCCTTCACCACCCTGGTGTTCGGTAACGGTCCCAACCGTACGGCCGTGCGCCCCGTCCTCACCAGCGATCAGGTGATGGCCAATGACTACCGGCAGGAGAGCGGCGTCAAGCTGGTATCGGAAACCCACGGCGGCGGCGATGTGATGCTGTTCGCCGATGGCGCCGGCAGCAACCGCTTCAAAGGCACGCTGGATAACACCAAGGTGTTTGGCAAACTGCGGGAGGCGCTCGGCCTGTAAGCAGCGGGGGCCCGGGTGCATCTGAGCAATCGACTCAGCGGCCCGTGCCCCGGCTCTTTCGAGCGACAGATGATGATGCGACTTTTACTTTCGTTATGGCTGCTTGGCAGCACCCTCGCCTTCCCCCTCCATGCCGACGATGCCCCCCCGGATCTCGCGGCCCGGATCAGCTATCACGACCGGGTCACCGGCAGCGATGGCATCGCCAGAGAGAGCGTCTGGCAAGAGAAGTGGCTGCGAGTAGGCAATCAGGTGTGGAGCCAGCGGCTCATTCCCCTCCCCCTTGCCCGTGCCTATCACGCCACTCACGACACCACGCCCGGCCACAAGCACTTTACCCACCAGATGGCCGCCCGCTGGGTCAGTCGCAGTGATGGGGGTGAACTTCAGTTGCGCTATGCCGACAGCTGGCACAACCAGCTGGTGGAGGTGCCGGTGGAAGAGTATGGCCAGGTGGCCTTCAAACCCGACTGGCCGCGGATCCGCCATCTCGTCAACCCGGCACTGCTGGAGGGGATGACACCGCTGGATGAAGCTGCCCCCGAGCAGGCAAGTTGGTATGAAAAGCGCGAAGGGCAGCAACGAACCCGCATCCTCTGGTCGAGTCAGTGGCAGATCCCGCTGGTGGTAGAATCGGCCAGCCTCGATGGCTATCGCAGCTACCGGATGGAGGTGACCCTGCGCAAGCTGCCCGCGCAGCGCCCCTGGCAGCAACTCGCTGATTACGAAGTGCGCGATCTGCGGGATTTCTTCGACTGAGATCCCAACCCCTCTGCAGGCGGACAGACATCGCTGACAGGAATGTTACACTCTGAACATTCAACTCTGGCTAATGACCTTGATGCGCGCTCTCTGCCTGCCCTTGCTTACCCTACTGCTAATGCTGGTGAACACCGGAGTCCAGGCTATTGTGCTGGTAGCTGCCGACCTGCCCCCTTACGTCATTCAGTCCGTCCATGGTAAGCCAAGCGGCATAGCCATCGAGATCATGGAAGAAGCCGCCCGCCGACTGGGGGAACCGCTCACTATCGAGCTGATGCCATTGCCACGAGCCCTGACCCAAACCATTCATCGCCAGGATGTGTTGATGATACCGCCCGTTCGCAGCAGTCAACGAGAACACCTCTACCAGTGGGTTACCCCAATCCTGGATGAGCAGTTTCTTATCGTCAGCGATCGCCGGTTTCACCCAACGCAGCTGAAGAGCAGCGATTTACGCACCCTTGATGTGGGCGTGCTGCGCTACTCATTTGGTCAACATCTGCTCAAGCAGCGCGTCGGGATCCAGGGTGAAACAGTGGCAGATGAGCAACTGAACGCTCATAAACTCCATCGTGGTCGCATTGATGCCTGGGTCGCCGCGTGGAATGTCATCCTGTATGCCCAACAACAGGACAAGCTATCGTCACAACAGCTGGTTCGCGGGGAAGTGCTGATGAACACCCAGCTGTTTCTCGCCGCAAACAAGGCGTTCCCCTTCAAGGAGGCGCAGCGCTGGCAAGCCGCCATCGAGGGGATGCGCCGTGATGGCTCGCTGGCGCGGATCATCCGCCAGTACAACTATCAGCTTCCTGAGTAGTCACTCAATCGCGGTTGCCAAGGCTGACCAGAATGGTTATGGTAGCCCCATGAAAATACTCGCTATTTCTTCGCATTTGCTCACACCCTGCTGAGCCCCCGCCTCGCTCCTTCGGCCGCGAGTCGCTTGGGGGCATGGCATTTTCAATCGATTGATCCTGTTGAATCCATTTTTGTAACACCCAGTGTGATGGTCAGTCTGCCCAAGTCAGCCTGGCCCTCTGCGTTATTGATAAGGAATATCTTATGAAACAACCTCATCTGGTTATCTCCAACCTTGATCTGGACCGTATCGAACAACTGCTCGGCAACCACCCCCAGCACCTGGCCCTACAAGAGGAGCTAAACCGCGCCGAGATCCGCGAACCGGCCGACATGCCGCCAGACGTGGTCACCATGAACAGCAAGGTGCGCTTCAAGATGCCAAGCAGCGGCAACGAGTTCTGCCTCACCCTGGTCTACCCGCGCGATGCCAAAGGCGACGAGAGCAACATTTCGATACTGGCCCCGGTAGGCAGCGCCCTGCTCGGTCTGAAAGTGGGCGACGGCATCGCCTGGCCAGGGCCGGCCGGTCGCACCATCGAGGTGGAGATCCTGGAGGTGGTCTATCAGCCGGAGCGCGCCGGCGAGCTGCACCGCTGAGTCCCCCGGGCTGGTCATCCCCTTGTTGACCAGCCCGCTTGCTCGCCCTTGCCAGCTGATCCCGATCAAGCTTTGCGCACCTTGCCCCCCGGTTTTTAGCCCCTTTTTCTGCTGCTGCTTGAGCCTGACTCGGGGGGCAGGTATCTTGTTGGCCGCGTCATGGTCATGACGCACCGAATTTCAGGCTGACATCATGATAAAAATTGCCCTTATCGACGATCACCAGATCGTCCGATCCGGTTTTGCCCAACTGCTCAATCTGGAGCCCGATCTGCAGGTGGTCGCCGAATTCGGCTCCGCCAGTGACGCCCTTGCCGGTCTGCCCGGCAGCGGGGCGCGGGTCTGTGTCTGCGACATTTCGATGCCAGACCAATCGGGGCTGGAGCTGCTCAAGCAGCTCCCCTCCGGTCTGGCTGTGGTGATGCTCTCGGTGCACGACAGCCCGGCGCTGATCGAGCAGGCGCTGCAAACCGGCGCCAAGGGGTTTCTCTCCAAACGCTGCAGCCCGGACGAGCTGCTCGCCGCCGTGCGTACCGCGGCTCTGGGTGGCTGCTACCTGACGCCGGACATCGCCCAAAAGCTAGCCAGCAGCAGCCGGGATCCCCTCACCAATCGGGAGCGAGAGATTGCCCAGTTACTGGCGCAGGGGCTGGAGGTGAAGACCATCGCCGAGCAGCTCGGCCTCTCCCCCAAGACGGTACATGTCCATCGCGCCAACCTGATGGACAAGCTCAAGGTCAGCAACAACGTCGAGCTGGCCCACCGCATGCTGGATAGCTGGTGATCTCCCGTCTGGCCAGCTATGTCGCCATCGCCCTGGCGGCCAGCTTCATCTTTGCCGCCGGCTGGTTTTGCCTCTGGAGCATCAGCCTGCATCTGGCGGGGGGCCCGGTGCTGGCGGTGCTGCTGTTCCCCTTCGGCCTGCGCTTGGGGCTGCTGCTGCAAAGCCCCGGCCACTACTGGCCGCCACTGCTATTGTGCGAAGGGCTGCTGCTCTACTGGCTCAATCTGGAGGTGGGGCTGCCCCACTGGCAGTGGCTGATCGTGGGCAGTGTGATCACCCTGCTGCCCCTGTGGATTGCCCGCCGCCAACAGGTATCCAACGACTGGCAGCAACTGTTGTTGCTGCTGGCCACCGTCACGGCGGCGGCACTGCTGCAAGCCCTGCTCTGGTATCTGGTGGGGGAAGATGGCCTCTCGGCCCTGCTGCTCACCCTCACCGGCGGCCTGACCCTCACCACGACCTGCATGTTGATCTGGCACTACCTCACCCGCGCCACCTGGGTGCCGCTGGGCCCTGCGCTGGTGGATCAGCCAGTGGACTGGCGCTTTCGCCATCTGGTCTGGTATCTGCTGCTCTTTATCCTGAGCCTTGGCTTGCAACTGGGCTTGCCCAACTCGCTGGTACGCTTTACCCCGTTTTGTCTGGCCATTCCCATCATCGCTATGGCATGGCGCTATGGCTGGCAGGGGGCGCTGCTCGCCACCCTGATGAACACCATCGCCCTGTTGGCCAGTCAGGCCTGGCATGATCACCCCCTCGACCTGCTGCTCTCCCTGCTGGCCCAGAGCCTCACCGGCCTGCTGCTCGGCGCCGGGATCCAGCGCCAGCGCGAGCTCAATCAGGCGCTAACCCGCCAGCTTGCCCACAATCGCCAGCTCACCGAGCGGCTACTGGAGACCGAGGAGAGCATCCGCAAGGAGGTAGCACGCGAGCTGCACGACGATATCGGCCAGACCATCACCGCCATTCGTACCCAGGCTGGCATAGTGCGCCGCCTCGCCCCCGATAACGCAGGTGTAGGTCAGAGCAGTGCCCTCATCGACACCCTGTCGCTCGGGATCTACGATGCGGTGCGCGGCCTGCTCGGGCGGCTGCGCCCACGCCAGCTCGACGACATGACCCTGGAGCAGGCAGTACGCGCCCTGCTGCGGGAGCTGGAGCTGGAACGTCACGGTATCGTCACCCGACTGGAGTGGCAGCTGGCGGATGGCGATCTCTCCGATGCCCAGCGGGTCACCCTGTTTCGGGTCTGTCAGGAGGGGCTCAACAACGTGGTCAAACATGCCAATGCCCACTCGGTCACCATTCGCGCCCGGGCCAGCGGCGAGCAGCTGCAACTGGTGCTGGAAGATGATGGCCGCGGCCTGCCGGAGAGTCGCCCGCAACAGGGCTATGGCCTGCTCGGCATTCGCGAGCGGGTACAGGCCCTCGGCGGCAGTTTGCAACTCTCCTGCATCCACGGCACCCAACTGACGGTCAACCTGCCCAGTCGCAAACGGGAGGAGAGTCATGGCTGATCACCATCATCACCAGAGGGCAAGCCTGTGCTGAGTTTTATGAGAAGCGCGCCGCCCCAACCCCTTATCCGGGATCAGGCCGAGATCGACGCCACCTATCGCCACTGGCGACTGCACCTGCTGCTGACCATGTATCTGGGCTATGCGGTGTTCTACTTCACCCGCAAGAGCTTCAACTTCGCCATGCCGGACATGCTGGCGAGCGGCATGCTGGACAAGTCCGACATCGGCATGCTGTGGACCCTGTTCTATCTCACCTACGGCTGCTCCAAGTTTTTCTCCGGCATCATCAGTGACCGCGCCAATCCGCGCTACTTCATGGGGATCGGCTTGATGGCCACCGGCGTCATCAATATCCTGTTCGGCCTCTCGTCGGCACTCTGGATGTTTGCCGCCCTCTGGGTCGCCAACGCCTTCTTCCAGGGCTGGGGCTGGCCCCCCTGCTCCAAGCTGCTCACCAGCTGGTATTCGCGCACCGAGCGCGGGGTCTGGTGGTCAGCCTGGAACACCGCCCACAACGTGGGGGGGGCGCTGATCCCCCTCATCGTCAGCACCATCGCCCTGCAGCATGGCTGGCGCTACGGCATGATAGTGCCCGGCCTTATCGCCATCGTCGCGGGCTTGTTCCTCTGCTGGCGGCTGCGGGATACCCCGAGCGCCATGGGATTGCCGACAGTGGGCGAGTGGCGAAATGATGCCATGGAGCTGGCCCAGCAGACCCAGGATGCGGGGCTCTCCCACCGCCAGATCCTGAGTAAATATGTGTTGGGCAACCCCTATATCTGGCTGCTCGCCTGCTGTTACGTGCTGGTCTATGTGGTGCGCACCGCCATCAATGACTGGGGCAATCTCTATATGACCGAGCAGCGCGGCTTCAATCTGATGAGCGCCAACTCGGCCATCTCCATGTTCGAGGTGGGGGGCTTTATCGGCGCCCTGGTGGCGGGTTGGGGATCGGACAAGCTGTTCAATGGCAACCGCGGCCCGATGAACCTTATCTTTGCGGTGGGGATCCTGCTGGCGGTGGGGTCGCTGTGGCTTATGCCTTTCTTCAGCTATGTGATGCAGGCGGCCTGTTTCTTCACCATCGGCTTCTTTGTGTTCGGCCCCCAGATGCTGATCGGCATGGCGGCGGCGGAGTGTTCCCACAAAAACTCGGCGGGGGCGGCCACCGGCTTTGTCGGCCTGTTTGCCTATATGGGAGCGGCGCTGTCGGGTTATCCGCTGGCCAAGGTGATGGAGATCTGGCACTGGAACGGCTTCTTCGTGGTGATCTCGGTCGCGGCGGGCGTCTCGGCCCTGCTGCTGCTCCCCTTCCTCAAGGCGCAAGCACCGAGAACAGCTCAAGCGAATTCAGAGTAGCGGGTGGCAGCTGACAAGCCAGATCCGGCAAGCGGAAACAGCCAGGGCGCGGATCACCGCGCCCTGCTTTTATCCTTGAATCTATCCCTGCATCAGGCAGCCTGACAGACTCGGTTCTTCCCTTCCCGCTTGGCCCGATAGAGGGCATCGTCCGCGCGGCGAAACAGGCGGTCAAAGTGCCACTCCCCCTGCCAGTGAGCGACCCCCATGCTTACGGTGATATGGATCCCCTCCACCTCGCTGGCCGCAAGCTGAACCAGCAGTGACTGGCAATGGGCGCTCGCCTCCTCTGCGGTGGCATGGCGAAACAGCAGCACAAACTCCTCGCCACCAAAGCGACCGGCCAACACGCCCTCCCGCTCGCGCAGCACCAGCCCGACCCGCTCCAGCACCCGATCGCCCACCTCATGACCATACCGATCGTTGATCTGCTTGAAGTCATCCAGATCGAGCACCACCAGCGCCCCCTGCGGTGCGGGCCGTCCCCGGGCCAGACGTTCCATAAAACCACGGCGATTGAACAACCCGGTCAACAGGTCATGACTGGCCTGATAGCGCAACTCCAGCGCCCGGTGCTGGTTGCAGAGCAGCAGCACCCCGAAGGTGAGCATGGAACTGCCCACCAACATGGAGACATAGGGCAACACGTTGAACAACTGGCGCTGGAACGGGCTTTCGATCACCTCGCCCCAAACGGCAAACATCCGCATCAGGGTCATGGCAATCAGCACCAGATGCAGGCCAATCAGCACCCAGACCGCCACCTGATAATCGGGTCGGCCGTGACGCCAGAGCTGCCAGATGATCTGCGTACTGAGCCCGAGGAAGGTGGCGCTGCTGATCATCACCCGCACCGCAATCCGGCCATCGATGGCGACCGACCAGGTCATGATGATGGCAAATAGCAGGATAAATCCCCAGCAGGCACGCCAGCCGGGCGGTTGACGGAAGAAGCAGCGCTGGGCGACCAGCAGCAACAACACATGAAAAATCAGGAAGACATTGCCAACCCAGGAGCCATAGGGGGTGGGGGTCAGCAGCAGACTGGCGAATCCCGCCTGACCCAGCATGGCAAACAGGCTGGACCACCACCAGACCCCGACGCCGGGAATATCGTTGTGGGTAACACGAATGATGGTGAGAGTGAGGAAACCGAGACAATAGCCACATAAGGCCATGATCATCAAAGTAAAAATATCCAGCTTGAGCAGTAGTGAGGCGTCCATACCAAAGCCATGCAGAGAGGGTAACTGAGTATATGAGAAGCGTTTGCCAAGACCCAGAGGCCCCTGACCGTTTTCACAATAAAAACATCCAGTTCACCTGTTTTCGCGCTGCCATATCACTATCGCCATGCCGTCACCAGATGCTCGATTCATACCCGCTAATGAGAACAACCAGACTAAGGCCACATGCGAGCCCCTCGCTGTGTAACAAAATGTCTTAAGCATAATTTGGGCTTGAACCCACCCCATTAGATAGATATGTTGTTTTCGTGTGATTTTATGAATGAAGCCATGAGCAATAAATGTCTCTAACCTGTTGAGTCTTCTGACACAATCTGTTTTTGGTACATTTTTCACTCAACCACTATTCATAGCATCTCATATGGGGCTTTTGTCCCGCACAAGACATTCATCCTGTCTTGCCTGTTGCCGGATGCAGCAGTCTCTTGTGCCACGGAGTCGCACGGGATCAGGTTCAAGGCCGAACACACCACCGACAGAGACGTCACTTATGATCAAAAAACTGATTCTTTCTACCCTGCTGTTTTGCGGGATCGCCACGGCGGCCCCGACCCCAGCCCCCACCTCCACCCTGGATGCCGTGCTCGAACGCGGCGTGCTGCGAGTCGGCTTCGATGCTGGCTATCAACCCTTCGAGATGACCAACAAGCAGGGCCAATACATCGGCTTTGATGTGGATCTCGCCAAGATGGTCGCCAAAGAGATGGGCGTGAAGGTCGAGTTCGTCAACACCGCCTGGGATGGCATCATTCCGGCGCTGCTGACCAACAAGTTCGACGTCATCATGGGCGGCATGACCGTCACTCCCCAGCGCAATCTGCGGGTCAACTTCGCCGACCCTTACATCGTGGTCGGCCAGACCATAGTCCTGCGCAAAGAGAAGGCGGGCGAAATCAAATCCTTCACCGACCTCAACGACCCGAAATACAAGATCGCGGTCAAGCTCGGCACCACCGGCGAACAGGCAGTCAAGCGCCTCATCCCCAAAGCTACCCTGCTGCAGTTTGAAACCCAGGATGACGCCAAGCTGGAAGTGATCAACGGCAAGGTCGATGCGTTCGTCTATGACCTGCCCTACAACGCTATTTTTGCCTCCCAAAATCAGGGCGCCGTGGTGCACCTCGACAAGCCGTTCACCTTCGAGCCGCTGGCCTGGGCCATCCGCAAAGGGGATCAGGACACCCTCAACTGGTTCAACAACTACCTGCGCCAGATCAAGGGCGATGGCAGCTACGACCGTCTCTACAAGAAGTGGTTCGAATCCAACGCCTGGCTGAATCAGCTCAAATAACCTCAAAAGGGGGCGCCTTGCCGCCCCCTCTCGCAACACCCCACACAATAACGAGAAGAGGTTGTGACTGTGCACACACCCAAACCGACAAGACAGATGGAAAAACAGCCCAATCAGCTGCTCTGGCATGGGGTTTTCCTGCTGATGCTGCTGGTTGCCGTATTCGGCATCTATAAGGCTGTCCAGTCAGTGGATTACACCTGGCGCTGGGAACGCATTCCTCAATACATCGCCTATCAGGCTGAGCAGAAGAATGTCGCCGAATTTGACGGCACCGTGATAGCGGGCACCAGCGAGGCCGAGAAGGGCAAGCTGTTCCTGCAAGACGATCTCGACCCCAATGTGCGGCAAGCCATCGCCAGCACTGGCGTACAAGTCGCCGAAGGGGATACCGTTTTTCGTGGCGATACCCTCGACACCCAACTGAGCTGGACCGCAGGCCCCATCGCCTGGGGCGTCTGGGTCACCGTCAAGCTCTCGCTGGTAGCGGGCCTCTTCGCCATCATGCTCGGCACCCTGGCCGGGCTGGCGCGCCTCTCCCCCAATCCCGCCCTGCGCAATCTGGCGGTCACCTACGTTGAGCTCATCCGCGGCACGCCGCTGCTGGTGCAGATTTTTATCGTCTACTTCTTTATCGGCACCGTGCTGAACCTCGATCGCTTCACCGCCGGGGTCGCGGCACTGGCGGTCTTTACCGGTGCCTATGTGGCGGAGATCGTCCGCGCCGGTATCAGCTCCATCCACAAGGGGCAGATGGAGGCGGGCCGCAGCCTGGGTATGACCTCCGCCCAGACCATGCGCTATGTCATCCTGCCGCAGGCGTTCAAGCGGGTGCTGCCACCGCTGGCAGGCCAGTTCATCAACCTGATCAAGGACTCCTCGCTAGTCTCGGTCATCTCCATCACCGATCTGACCAAGGCGGGGCGCGAGGTGGTGAGCTCCACCTTCAGCCCGTTCGAGGTATGGTTCACCGTGGCCCTGCTCTATCTGGTGCTCACCGGCACCCTCTCTTTTCTGGTACGCCGTCTCGAGGTGAAATATGCGAAAAGCAACTGATCCCATCATCAAAGCGACCGGCGTAGAGAAGTTCTACGGCAGCGAAGTGCATGCCCTGAAAAATGTCAGCACCGAGGTGGCCGAAGGGGAAGTGGTGGTGATCGTCGGCCCCAGTGGCTCGGGCAAATCCACCTTCCTGCGCACCCTCAACCAGCTGGAGACCATCAACGACGGCAATATTGTGGTCGACGGTATCTGCCTGACCGAGCCGGGCGATGTCAACAAGCTGCGGGAAGAGGTGGGCATGGTGTTCCAGTCCTTCAACCTCTTCCCCCACCTGACGGTGCTGGATAATATCTGCCTCGCTCCGCAGAAGGTACGCGGCCTGTCGCGCCGCGAGGCCGAAGACAGGGCCAAGTCGCTGCTGCTGAAAGTGGGATTGTCGGTGAAAGCCGCCAGCTATCCCTCCCAGCTCTCCGGCGGTCAGCAACAGCGGGTGGCCATTGCCCGGGCGCTCGCCATGCAGCCACGCATCATGCTGTTTGACGAGCCGACCAGTGCGCTCGACCCCGAAATGGTGGGGGAAGTGCTGGATGTGATGAAGGGGCTGGCTCGCGAGGGGATGACCATGGTGGTGGTGACCCACGAGATGGGCTTTGCCCGCGAGGTGGCGGATCGGGTGCTCTTTATGGAGAGTGGCGAACTGCTGGTGGATGAAAAACCGGCCGATTTCTTCGACAATCCCCCCTCGCAGCGTCTGCGCCAGTTCCTGAGTCAGGTGCTGTAGCCAACATGCTCTGCTGGATAAACGAAGAGGGACCGCAAGGTCCCTCTGCTTGTGTGTCACGCTGAGCAGGCTTAACCCAGCTGAACCCGAGTGCCCATCTCATCGGCTCAGCGCGGGGACTTTCCCAGATAGCGCTCCACGATCACTTTCACCCCGTCACGTTTTTTGAGCTGATAGAGCTCCTTGTCAAACTGGTCGATAAAGGCCTGTTTGTAGGGGTACTCCCCCTTGCGGCTGTATCCGAGAAACCCCTGCTCCTTGCTGAGCACCGGCCCCTGTTTGAGCAGGGACATATCGGCCACCGCCAGCTGCTCGGCCTTTATCATGTTGAGCAACTCATAGAGCAGGGAGAGGCGATCATTGATGGTGCAATCGACCCGGCCGCGGACAATCTTGAGCAGGTTCTCCCGATTGCTTTTCACCTCCTCCACGTCGATCTGCTTCTCTTTTACCGCCTGCCAAAAGGCATCGCCGCCGACGGCAAAACCGGCGTTCATACCAAAGCGCAAACCGTGATAGTCGAGCGGAAACCTGGCCTGCGGGGTATTGGCAGCCACACTGGCACCGCACATCACCACCAGCTCTTCATCCAACATCGGCTGGGAGTAGGGCCAGATATAGGGGCGGGCATCGGGCAGGTAGTAGGGCGGAAAGATGGCAAAGGCTGAGCCCTGCTCCACCATGCTCAGGCCCCGCCGCCACGGCATGGGCTTGAGCACCACCTCATAGTCACTCATGGAGGCGGTCACCTCGCGGATGATGTCGGCATAAATGCCTTTCACATCATCCCCTTCCTGCCAGGAGTAGGGGGGATAGGCAGAATCCGCCAGGATCTCGACTCGGGTCTTGGCGTGAATGCCGGTACAAAATACCAGCAATAAACAAATCCATAAGCGCATAAGCCCGATACTCCTGCAACACAGCCTGCATCAAGCATAGCCAGCCCATGTCATTTCCTGAGCACCCGTTGCAACTTTCAGTCACGGCGACCCCGCCAGCCAGCGCCCCGACATGTACCAGCACCCGCGCCGATAAAATGTTAATGAAATATTAAAACCATCCTTTATGCTGGAGAGCAATTGCTCTGAATGGATGGCCGCTTATGGATGTGCAACTGCTTCTGCTCTACCTCTCCCCGATTTTTCTGGCTTTCATCGGCTGGGAGATGCTCTACCTGCGCAAACATGGCGCCGCCTTCCCCACTGCCACCTACCAGTGGCGGGATCTGTTCGCCAACGCCGCGCTGGCCCTGATGCATCAGGGGGGCGATGCACTGGCGGCCATCGCCATCGTTTATCTGTATGACACCCTCTGGGGCTGGCGGCTATTCGATATCGAGCTCACCTTCTGGAGCGTGCTACTACTGTTCCTGCTGCAGGATCTCTGCTACTGGCTGTTCCACTTCACCAGCCACCATGTGCGCTGGTTGTGGGCCTCCCACGTGGTGCATCACAGCTCGGAGCGGCTCAATCTCTCCACCGCCTTTCGCCAGAGCCTGATGTATCCGGTCTCCGGCATGTGGCTGTTCTGGATCCCGATGATTGTCATCGGCTTCCCGCCCGAGGCGGTGGTCGCCACCGTGCTACTGAGCCTGGGCTTTCAGTTCTTCGTCCACACCCAGGTGGTGGGCAAGCTTGGCCGGCTTGAGTGGATCTTCAACACCCCCTCCCACCACAGGGTGCACCACGCCAGCAACGCCAAGTACATAGACCGCAACTTCGCCGGGGTGCTGATCATCTGGGATCGACTGTTTGGCACCTTTGTCGAGGAAGATCCGGCCGAACCGTGCCGCTTTGGCATCACCAAACCGATCCACAGCTTCAACCCCCTCACCCTCACCTTCCACGAGTGGCGTGACATGCTGCGCGACGCCCGTGGCCTGCCGTGGCGACAAAAACTCGCCGTGCTGTTTGGCAAACCGGCCGGGCCTGCCAGCCGCTAGGCCTTCGCCCCGCATAGCAACTCCCGGATAACAAGTCCCTGATAAAAAGAGAGCGCCACTGTGGCGCTCTCTTTTATGGTCAGTCACATCTTCGATGTCAAAAATGGGCGAACGACCAGACGGCGGGGATCAGGCTCAGCAAGGTCACTCCGGCCAGCCATCGCTCGCGGCCGCTCAGGCGCAGATCCGCCCCCAGCTGACGGCGGCTGTAGAGAAACAGCAGCAGGCCCGGCCCGTAGAGCAGCAAAGAGAGCAGCAGATACTCCACCCCGGCTGCATAGAGCAGCCAGAAGCCGTAACCGCTCGACACCAGCGCCACCGCCCGCATCAGGCTTCGGCCCTGCCCACACTCCCCCTTCCTGCTGAACGAGAGCTTGAGCAGAAACAGACCGATCAGCAGGTAGGGCACCAGGATCATCGAGGTGGAGATAAGCAGCAAACTGGTGTAGCCCTTGCCGAGCAGCCACACCAGCAGCAGGCATGTCTGCACCGTCAGACTGGTGAGCCAGAGCGATGCGATAGGCGTCCCGTTGTGGTTCTGACGCCGGAAGATAGCAGGAAATGCGCCATGTCGGGCCGCGCTGAACGGCACCTCGGCCGAGAACAGGGTCCAGCTCACGTAGGAGGCGAGCACAGAGACGATAAGGCCGGAGCTTATCAGCAGCTTACCCCAGGAGCCGGTCATCTGGGCCATCAGCCCTGCCATGGAGGGGTTGGGCAGCGCCGCCAGCTCGGGCCGACTCAATATCCCCAGCGCCAGCACCGAGATAAGCACATAGAGCAGCAGCGCCAACACGACACCAAGTACGGTGGCAGTGCCCACATCCCGCCGGTTTCTGGCGCGGGCCGACAAAACGGCAGCCCCCTCGATACCGGTAAAGACCCAGAGGGTGATCAGCATGGTGTTGCGCACCTGCTCGGAGACCGGTATCGCCAGGGTGCTGCCCTGTTGATCCGCCGCGAAGGTGACCGGGTCGAACCAGTAGCAGGCGAACAGGATAAACAGCAGCAGCGGCAGGCTCTTGGCCAGGGTCGCCACCAGATTGAACAGCGCCGCCTGCTGCACGCCACGGGCCACCAGCAGGTGCACCGCCCAGAGGATGCAGGACTCGCCGACAAAAGCCGCCAATGTATTGCCATCACCAAACCAGATCTGTTCGGGGGTATCGACAAAGCTGCCCAGCGCCGCAAAGGCGATCACCAGATAGCCCACCACACCGATGGTGGCGCACAGCCAATAGCCCCAGGCGGAGAAAAAGCCCACCAGTTCGCCAAAACCGGCGCGAGCGTAGCTGTAGATGCCGCCGTCAAGATCCGGCCTGAGCCGCGACAGATAGAGAAAACTCATGGCGAGCGCCACTATGCCTACCCCGGTCACGCCCCAGCCGATTAACACGGCACGCGCCCCCGCTACCTCGGCCATGTTCTGGGGCAGGCTGAAAATCCCCGCCCCCACCATGGAGCTGAATACCAGCGCGGTGAGGGACCAGAGCCCAATTTTGCTCTCTTTCATGGGTGCTCCTTAGCGCAACCGGCTGCTCAGCGCCTGAATATGCTCGGGGCCGATGCCGCAGCAACCGCCGATCAGATTGGCGCCGGCTGCGCGCCAGCGTTCGGCCCAGCCGAGATAATCCAGCGGCCCCAGATCGGCGCGGATCTCGTCCAGCCCATCGTTGGCAGTGGCCTCTTTGGGCTGTGGCGGGAAGGCGTTGGCATAGGCACCGAGGCGAATATCAGCGCGGCCCAGCGCCTGCAATCGGGCGCGGGCAACCTCGAGGGCCCCCTCGATCACCTCGGGCTGGCAGCAGTTGAACAGGATGGCATCAACCCCGACCGCCACCAGCGCAGTAACCGCATCGGCCACCCGCTCGCCGGAACGAAGTAGAGGCTCGTGGCCCGGCGCCTCATCTTCCAGAGTGAAAGAGACCCAGAACGGCTTGCCATCTTCCGGCAGCAGCGCTCTCAGGGCCAGTGGCTCGGCGATGAGGCTCATGGTCTCGGCCAGCCAGATATCCACATGGGGCGTCAGCGCCCGGATAAGCGGCATGGCCAGCTCGCTCACCTTGTCCGCCTTGAACAGGTCGGCGCGGTAAGAGCCAAACAGCGGCGGCAAGGAACCCGCCACCTGCACGGCGCCCTTCTGATCGTCAGCCACCTCACGGGCCAGTTGGCCAGCCAGAGCTGCCAGCCCCTCCCCTTCGGCAAAGAAACGTTCATCGCCGATATGGAACGGCACCAGCGCATAGCTGTTGGTGGTGATGACCCGGGCTCCGCTCGCCACATAGGCCTGATGCACTTCGCGCACCGTCTCTGGCGCCTCCATCAAGGCCAGCGCCGACCACTCTGGCTGACGAAACGGTGCCCCCCGCCGTGCCAGCTCGCGCCCCATGCCCCCATCCAGCACCCACAATTCCCTGGTTTCCATCTGTCGTGTCTCTTTGTTATGTGCGTTGTTTATTTGCGTGTTTATCTGTTTGTTTTGTTGATCTGCGGTTTCGCGCTGAATCGCTGCAGATCGTCCGGCTTCATCCTGGTGAAGCACCTTCATAATTCAGCCATAAAAACATATAGATGTTTAGATGTCCAAAACAAGATAAAACAAAGCACCATTGGCGGCAATCAGTATCAGCAGAAATCAGCATGCGACCAGCTGGGCAAACGCAGAAATGCAAGAGGCCACCCGAAGGTGGCCTCATCACTATTTTGATCCGCTGGCGACTTAACGCCCGGCCAGCACTCGCTTGATCTGTTTGACCCAGTCGGAAACCCGACCCTGCTGGGGCAGGCCGCGCCAGATCTGCTCCCACTGGGCTGGGCTGAGCGGACGACCGAGGCGGCGCTGCACACCAGCATAAAGGTAGTCATGGGCCGTCATTGCTGCATGCTCGGAGGTGAGGAATTTGGAGACAGGATCGGTTAGCCGCACATCCCGCATGCCGAGCAGCGGATAGTCGTTGTGCACCGCCGCCAGCATGGTCTCGCGCATGGCGGACTCGATGTAACCGCGGGCAAACAGGGCGGTCACTGACTCCAGCGAGCCCTGATCCGGGCCGTGATACTCTTCATCGAACACCGGGCTCGGCTCTGCCATGCCGCTTTGCACCACCGCATCGGGATCCGGCTGCGGCACCACCACAGCAGGCTGGGGAGCAACCGGCTTGGTTGCCACTGTGGCTTTGCGCGGTGCACTCTGGCTACAGGCACCCAGTGCCAGGGCGAGCGCGGCGCAGGCAAACACTCGGGAATGAGACTGCATCTTCATGACTCTTATGTCGCTCCTTTACGATTCCTGAGCTGGCTTCTCGGCCACCACCGGCTCAACCCGGGTAACCAGCAGCTGATCAATCTTGTAGCTGTCGATATCCACTACTTCAAACTTGTAACCGGCGTAGGTGACCGAGTCGGTACGCTTGGGGATCTTGCGCAGCATAAACATAATAAAACCGGCGATGGTTTCGTAGTTCTGGCTTTCCGGGAATGCCTCTATGTCGAACGATCGCATCACATCCGAGATCGGGGTCACCCCGTCCACCAGCCAGGAGTTTTCGTCGCGCTGAACAATCTGCTCTTCCACCACGTGGGTCGCCCACTCGCCCATCACGGTACTCATCAGGTCGTTCATGGTGACAATCCCCACCACCAGCGCGTACTCGTTCATCACCACGGCAAAGTCGCCACGATGATTCTTGAAGTACTCCATCGCCTCATAGAGGTTAAGGGTATCGGGGATGATGATGACGTTCTGCACCAGGTTGCCACCGATGAGATCGATGCTCTGGCCGCCGATAACGCGGATCAGCAGCTCTTTGGCATCGACAAAGCCCTTGATGCTGTCGAGGTTGTGGTCACAGACCAGAAACTTGTTGTGAGGGTGCTCGGCGATCTTGGCCTTGATGCTCTCTTCGCCCTCTTGCAGAGTGAAGTAGATCAGGCTCTCGCGGGCCGTCATGGCAGAGGTGACGCCAAGGGACTGCAACTCGAACACGTTCTCGATCAGCTGATGCTCCTCGCGCTGGATAACCCCAGCCTCGGCGCCGGCATCCATCACCGCATAGATATCGTCGGAAGTGATCTCGTCGTTGCGGATCATGGAGACCCGCAGCAGGCGGAACAGTCCGTTCGCCATGCCGTTGAAGAACCACACCAGTGGCATCAGCAGGGTCACGCACAGCAGCATGGGGCGCACTACCACCACGGCAACCCGCTCCGGCATACTCATGGCAAGGCGTTTGGGCATCAGGTCGGCGATCAGGATAAACAGGCTGGTAACGACGACGAAAGAGACGATCGAGCTTATCTCGGAGAGCCAGGGGCCTTGATAGAAGCGAGCGACAAACAGCTTGATAGCGGGGTTCAGGGCTGACTCGCCCAGAATACCGCCCAAAATGGCGACAGTATTGAGGCCAATCTGTACCACGGTAAAAAAGTTGCCCGGCTGGGCTTGCAGCGCCAGCACCTTTTCGGCCTGGCGATTACCTTCGTCCGCCATGACCTGCAACTTGATCTTGCGAGAGGCGGCGAGAGAGATCTCGGAGAGGGAGAAAAACACACTACCGCCAACCAGCAGCATTAAAAAAAACACACTATCGGCAAAACTCATGATGAACCTATTGCTACACCCGTCTTAGCACAAGACGGTAAACTGGGCCTGGGAGACCAGACCGTGAGCCCATCCGGGACCCACACAGGGGCGCTATTCTACCAGAAAACAGCGTATTGGGTGCTTTATCTTACTCTGCGGACAGGTGCAACAAAAAAAGGCGCTTGGCGCGCCTTTTTATTCACTTCAGCTTAGTCCTTACCCAACAGGGCACCCAAGTCATCTCCCTTGGTATGACGCACATCCTTGCCTTTCACGTAGTAAACGATGTATTCGCAGATGTGCTGGCAACGATCGCCGACCCGCTCGATGGCCCGTGCCGCCCACAATACGTTGAGAACCTGAGGGATGGTGCGAGGATCTTCCATCATATAGGTCATCAGTTCACGAATGATGGACTCGTACTCCCGATCAACCTTGTCATCTTCCTTGTAGACCGCCAGCGCCGCATCCAGATCCATGCGGGCGAAGGCATCGAGCACATCGTGCAGCATCTTGATGGTGCGACGGCCCATGTTCTCCAAAGAGACCAAGGGTGGCTGGGGCTTGTTGGCGTTATCGGTCAGCATGCGGGCAATTTTGTCAGCCACATCGCCGATCCGCTCCAGATCCGTGATGGTTTTGATGATCGCCATCACCAGCCGCAGGTCGGAGGCGGTAGGTTGACGCTTGGCGATGATGCGGGTGCACTCCTCGTCGATCGCCACTTCCATCGCATTGACCGCATGGTCTTTGGCTACGATTTTGCGCGCGGCATCCAGATCCTGATCGTGGATGGCGGCGATGGCATCGGTGAGTTGTTGCTCTACCAGTCCTCCCATCACCAACACCTGATTGCGCACATTTTCGAGCTCGGCATTGAACTGACCGGAGATGTGTTTATTGAGGTTCATATTGTCCATACAAATAATCCTTGATGCTCCGATTATGCCTTAGCCGTTGAACTGGCTGGTAATCTGTTTATTGATACTCATGTTACTGATCCCACTCATTGCGCCACCAGCGGCTTAGCCGTAACGACCGGTGATGTAATCTTCGGTCTTTTTCTTGGCCGGGGTAGTAAAAATGGTGTTGGTATTCGAGTACTCGATAAGCTCGCCCATATACATAAAGGCGGTCTGATCCGACACCCGAGCCGCCTGCTGCATGTTGTGGGTCACGATCACCACGGTGAACTGGCTTTTCAACTCGTTGATCAGCTCCTCGATGGTGAGGGTTGAAATCGGGTCAAGTGCCGAGGTCGGCTCATCAAGTAACAAAACTTCCGGCTCGATGGCGATGGCGCGGGCAATCACCAGACGCTGCTGCTGACCACCAGAAAGACCAAAGGCGTTGTCGTGCAGACGATCCTTTACCTCCTCCCACAAGGCTGCGCCGCGCAACGAACGCTCGGCGGCTTCATCCAGCGTACGGCGATCGTTGATCCCTTGCAGGCGCAAGCCATACACCACGTTCTCATAGATCGACTTGGGGAACGGGTTGGGACGCTGGAACACCATGCCCACCTGACGGCGCAGGGCGGAGACATCCACGCTCTTGTCATAGATGTTGTGACCATGCAGTTGAATTTCCCCTTCGATGCGGCAGATATCCACCAGATCATTCATCCGGTTGATGCAGCGCAGCAGGGTCGATTTACCACAACCGGATGGCCCGATAAAGGCGGTTACCTGGCCTTTGGGGATCTTCATGTTGACGTTGAACAGCGCCTGCTTGTTGCCGTAGTACAGGTTGAGATCCTTCACCTCCAGCGCGGTCTGCTGCGGGCTCAGGTTCAGCAAGTCCAGTGCGGTGTGCTGGGTGGCGGTGGTCGTTACGTTGATCATCTGTTACCTCAAATCAGTCTGGGGTGGCTGGCACCGCTCGATGCCAACCACCTGAATACCTACTTGGTAACGATGGCGGCAGGCACATTTGCCGCCAATCGATTACCGCTATATCAATCTGGGGTGGCTGGATTAATGCTCCAACGACCGGAATTTTTCACGCAGATGGTTACGAATACCGATAGCCGTCAAGTTCAGGCCAACGATCACCGTCACCAGCAGGAAAGACGTGGCATACACCAGCGGCCGTGCGGCTTCGACGTTGGGGCTCTGGAATCCGACATCATAGATGTGGAAGCCAAGGTGCATGAACTTGCGCTCCACATGCAGGTACGGGAAGTTGCCATCCATCGGCAGGGTCGGCGCCAGTTTCACCACACCGACCAGCATCAAGGGGGCCACTTCCCCCGCAGCACGGGCAATCGCCAGAATAAGGCCGGTCATGATGGCCGGGCTCGCCATCGGCAGCACGATACGCCATAGGGTCTCGGCCTGGGTGGCACCGAGCGCCAGTGACCCCTGACGAATGGTACTGGGAATACGGGACAGCCCCTCTTCAGTGGAGACAATCACCACCGGCAGGGTCAGGATCGCCAGGGTCAGTGCCGACCAGATAACACCGGGTGAACCAAAGGTCGGGCTCGGCAGCGCTTCTGGGTAGAACAGCTGATCCAGTGAACCACCCAGCGTATAGACAAAGAAACCCAGACCAAACACGCCGTAGACGATGGAGGGCACGCCCGCCAGGTTGATCACCGCGATCCGGATAATCTTGGTCAAACTGTTCTTGCCTGCGTACTCGTGCAGGTAGACCGCAGCCACCACTCCCAGCGGCGTGACAATGATCGCCATCAGGATCACCATGAACACGGTGCCGAAGATGGCCGGGAACACGCCCCCCTCGGTATTGGCCTCACGGGGATCGTCCGAGACGAATTTGCCGATCTGGTGGAACCAGTAACCCACTTTGGCTATCAGGTTCATATCGTTGGGCCAGACCACATCCAGCACCTTGGACATCGGCATGGTCACCAGCTCGCCGCGCATATCCTTGACGGTAATCGAGTCGCGGTCTGCCTGGCTGCGCAGAGAGAAGAGCTCCTTCTCGAGCACCTGATAACGGTCGTTCAGCGTCTTTCGCTCGCTGGCCAGTTCGGCTTTGAGCTGCGCGGTCAGCTTGTCATCCAGCTCGGCCTTGCGCTCTTTCAGCCGCAGCCGCTCCAACTGATAGTTGATACTGCCAATGTCCCCTTTTTGCAGGTCGTTGGCCTGCTCGGAAAGGGAATTGGCACGGGCCAGCATCCGCAACAATGCAGGATGGAGATCCTCGGTAAACTCGCGCCCATCCTCTTTCACCGAGGCGATGTAACCATAAAAGTTACCATTGGTAGAACGCTCCACCATGGTCAGCTCAGCGGGCTGGCTTTGGGACTTGATGTCGGTCTCCAGCACCCAGCGAAAATCGAGGTCGACGAACTCGCGGTTGCCGGTCTTGACCAGATAGCGGGTCAACACCTCACGCTCTTCCCCTTCCAGCGGCAGACCTGCGGCGCGCAATCGCTCCACAGGCACCAGCTCACGATCGTTGATCTCGCCGATCAATACACTTTTATTGCCACTGGCATCTTCAAGTTGCCATTCATAGATGGGGTGAGGCCAAAAGTAGACCAGCCCACGCCAGCCGATTAGCAGTAGCAGACCCAGCACCGCCACCAGACTCAGGCTGACGGCGCCGCCGGTCATCCAGATCCAGGGGGCCCCTGATTTAAACCACTTACCCATTGTCGATTCCTTGTCCATTACAGAGTCGCCCCTTACATCGAGCTGTATTTTTCACGCAACCGCTGACGGACAAACTCGGCCAGGGTGTTGAAGAAAAAGGTGAACACAAACAGGACGAAGGCCGCGAGGAACAGCACCCTATAGTGAGAACTGCCCACTTCCGATTCAGGCATCTCCACCGCGATGTTGGCAGCCAACGTACGCAATCCCTGGAACATGGAGAAGTCCATGATGGGGGTGTTGCCGGTAGCCATCAGTACGATCATGGTCTCGCCCACCGCGCGGCCCAAGCCCATCATCACCGCCGAGAAGATACCGGGACTGGCGGTGAGGATCACCACCCGGCTCAAGGTCTGCCACGGGGTCGCACCGAGGGCCAGCGAGCCCTGAGTGAGGTGCTTGGGCACCGAGAAGACCGCATCTTCAGCAATCGAGAAGATGGTGGGGATGACCGCAAAGCCCATGGCGATACCGACCACCAGTGAGTTGCGCTGGTCAAACTTGATGCCCATTTCGTGGGTCAGCCAGATACGCGAATCGCCGTTCATAAAGACATTCTCGATGAGCGGGCTCAAGGCAAAGGCCCCCCAACCGATGAACAGCAGCACCGGGATCAGCAAGATAGCGTGCCACCCTTCCGGCAACCATGACTTGCCGCGCTCCGGCAGATAGTGCCAAAGCAACGCGGTCAACAGCATTCCCATCGGCAGCAATATCAGCAACAAGATGACGCCCGGCAAGGCCCCTTCGATGATGGGGGCTAACCACAGCCCGGCCAGGAAGCCGAGAATAACGGTCGGCAGCGCCGCCATGATCTCGACGGTCGGCTTGACGTATTTGCGCAACCCCGCCGACATGAAGTAAGCGGTGTAGATGGCACCGGCAACACCGAGCGGCACCGCAAACACCATGGCGTAGAACGAGGCTTTCAGGGTGCCGAACACCAGCGGCACCAGGCTCAGCTTGGCTTCGAAGTCGTTGCTGGCAGAGGTGGATTGCCACACATATTGCGGCTCCGGATACCCCTCATACCACACCTCTTGCCACAGGGCAGACCAGGTAACCTCGGGGTGATCGTTCTCGACCGCAAACACGGTGAAGGTATTGCCCTGCTGCATCAGCAGCGTGTTGTGACGAGGAGAGATCGCCAACGCAGACAGCTCACCGCCCGCGACCTTTTCACTCAGCAACTTGGTCTCGCCAGTGGCATGGAAGAAGCTGATGGCGCCATCCTTGTCGGCACTGACGAAGCCTTTGCGGTAATGCTCTGGCGTCAGCAGATCCACAGCGCCATCGCCTTTAAAGTCACGGATTTGGGTAAACTGACGTTTGCCATCTTTCGCCACTTCAAACCACTGGGAGATAATGCCATTGTCGTTGCCCACTAGCAGGGAGGAGGCGCCAGAAAGCAGCTCAACCCGGGTCACGTTGGCATTGGGGGCGTTAATCTCCATCACATTACGCAGCGATATTTCGCTGAGATTATGGATGTCATAGACAGAGAGGCGATTGCCTTCGCGCACCAGCAAGATGCGAAGGTTCGGGGTCAGCAGCAGCTGATCCACATGGCGCGGCAAAGCAGGAATGCTGTAGTTTTGGGAGCTCCACTCCACCTCGCCGGAGAGGAAGTTCTCCTCACCGCTCATCACCGTCATCACGCCACGACCATCTTCGGTCACGGCGGCAGTGGCCATCTTGTCCTTGGTGGCTTCGAACACCAGCTGCTGCAACGGCTTGCCTTGCGGGTCGATCACCACCGGCTCTTCGCCGAAAGGATATTGCAGGCTGGGCTCGATCACCCGAACATCGTTGGGATAAGAGACCTTGAACGCCGGTTGGACAACTTGCGCCTTGCCATCGGCAAAGCCATAGGCAATAAGCTTCTGGCCCGGCGCCGGACTGGTCACTGTGGTGATGTCACCCGTGACCTGGCCATTCCCCAGAGACTGCCCGATCTTGACCTTGCCCTCTCCCTGAAGGGCGAAGAAGTTGACCAGCCCTTTATCGCTGAAGCGATAGCCGATCTCGTTCTGCTCCTCCATTCCGAGCCAGGCGGTCTTGCCTGCAACGGGCAGCGTAAATGACGCAGTCGGCTCCATGGTGGCGCCATTGAAGATGGGTTTCACCACATAAAGCAGATAGAAGAAGATAAGCAACAGGGCCACCAGTACCAGGGCTCCGCCTGTGGTGACGCCATATTTGGCTAATTTGTCCTTGATCCGGCGTTTTCTACTGCCCGCCATAACCAAATTTAACGATTCCGATGACATGCAAAACCTCAATGTAAGCTAGGCTTGGCGGGATTATATGGCAGTAACATGACAGTTTTGTTACATGAGCGCCTGTTTGAAAGAGGTTATTGCGGGGCACAAAAAGCGGGATTTATCTCAGGAAGGACAAACTTAACTAACTGTTTATATACACATATTTAAAATAGCGATCAGCGGGCAGTGAACACTGCCCGCTGAATCATTCAGGAAAGAACATCGTTTGATTGTTGCAGCACCAACTTAGCTGCCTTCTTCTCAGCCCGGCGGCGTTTGAAAAACGCAGAAAGCTGGGCCGAGCAAGCCTCGGCCAGCACCCCGCCAGTCAGCTCGATCCTGTGGTTATGACGCGGATCCTGCAAAATCTCGAACACTGACCCGGCAGCTCCGGTCTTGAGATCTCTGGCGCCATAGACCACCCGCTTGACCCGACTATGGATCAGCGCACCGGCACACATGCAGCAGGGCTCCAGCGTCACATAGAGTACGGTGTCGAGCAGCCGGTAGTTCGTCAGCTGCTTGCCCGCCGCCCGGATCGCCATCACCTCGGCATGGGCACAGGCATCGTGCTCGCTGATGGAGCGGTTCCACCCCTCCCCCACCACCTGTCCATCCAGCACCAACACGGCGCCGACCGGGATCTCGCCGATCCCTTCGGCACGGGCGGCCAATACCATGGCATGGCGCATCCACTGTTCATCCTGTGCTGTGTGACTGAGTATCTCTGTGACCGCTGCTGGTTTCACGCCCATGCCTCTCTATAGATATCGATTCGCTGATCCCTCGCCCATGCCATGCGGTTATCTGAACCGGTACATAACGCCACTATGACAGGGCGGCGACGGGTCGCCGATTATGCCAAATCTCCCCTTCATGCCCAAGCCACATCTTGTCTGCACAATAAAGTAGCAGTTGGCATCTCACTGATAAAAAAGGAGTTGCACCAACAGATTCATATCATTAGACTCCCTTCCGTCAGCTCGAACTGACTCCGTCGGTGTGTAGCGCAGCCAGGTAGCGCATCTGCATGGGGTGTAGAGGGTCGGAGGTTCGAATCCTCTCACACCGACCATTTTCCCCGAGAATAGCCCAGTCAAACGACGGGGCTATTTTTTTGCCTCCGATTTATCCTCCTGACGATGCCTGCTCACCAAGCACAAAAAACAGCCAGAACCACTTGAATCTTTTTGACGAACTCATTAAGATGCGCACCTTTCTGCCGGTAGACAACACAGGGAGGTAGAAACACCAGTGAAGGGATCACTGTCCGGCTTGCGTTCAACACAGGACCAGGCATGAACCAGACCACCGATTTCACACCCGCCATTCCGCTCTATTCCGTTCCTCACGACACCCCTTGCAACACCGAAAACGACGATGAACGAGTCATCCAGCTGGATGTGATCGACTTGGCTGAGCCGGATGATGACTATTGAGCCCAGCCAAGTGGCTGCGCAATCTTCCCGTACTCCCTCTGTTTAACGTCTCTTTTTCCACCACTTGGCGACGACGTAGCAAAAAACGACAAACTGCTAATTCTATCAAGGATGGCAGTATTATTGACTGACATTCATTCCCCTCACCTCCCTGCCATTACCCCCGACAACTGATACAAACCTACGTTATTGCGCTTCACTTTCCATCGCTACAACAGCTAGAGCCAACAGAGCCCACCCCACCCATGCAAGTTTAAAACAGTCGTTCACTCGCCAGCATTAGTAAAGGCAGAACCCTAAATGGCATATTCAAACACGCTTTATACGGCTGTTTTGGCAAAGCCTGGAGTAAGGTCGGGATTTGTTTTTGCATTTGTAATTTTATTACGTAATAAGTTACGAAATGAGGGGCAGGGTCACGGCCCAAATTAGCCGTTGTCCGATGGGAAAAAGCAGGAGCATAACCATCTGTGTAGAGCTTTTATACCAACCACATAAATCGATAAAAAACATTAACTTAACCTTATGTCAAAAACGAGCGTTTAAAAAAAACTGTTGACGTAATCAACAATATTTCGCACCTTATCAATCGTGTTATCCCGGTGTTACGGGAAGTTTGCAAGAACAGGGATTCGACTTTAGTCGTAGTTAGTAAGTTCAAAATGTAATTCTCAAAGGAGTGAACCTTATGTCGGCACCGGCTCAGACCCACTGCAGCGCCCGCCTTCGCATCCAGGGCGAGATGCTGCCCGAATACGCGCAAATTCTGACGCCGGACGCGGTGGCTCTGGTCTCCGAACTGGTGGAACGTTTTGCTCCCCAAAGAGGGGAATTGCTGAAACAACGTGTGGCACGTCAAGCCCGTATCGATGGCGGCGAGCTGCCTGACTTCCTGCCGGAAACCGCCCACATCCGTGAAGGTGACTGGACCATTCGTGGTATTCCTGCCGACCTTCAAGACCGCCGTGTGGAGATCACCGGCCCGGTCGAGCGCAAGATGGTGATCAACGCCCTCAACGCCAACGTCAAAGTGTTCATGGCCGACTTCGAAGATTCACTGGCCCCCGCCTGGAATAAAGTGATCGAGGGGCAGATCAATCTGCGCGATGCGGTCAACGGCACCGTCTCCTACACCAGTCCGGAAGGAAAGGCTTATACCCTGAACCCCAATCCGGCCGTGCTTATCTGCCGGGTGCGCGGTCTGCACCTGCCGGAAAAACATGTCACCTTCGATGGCCAGCCCATCCCCGGCGGCCTGTTCGATTTTGCCCTCTATTTCCTGCACAACTATCAGGCACTGCTGGCCAAAGGCTCGGGCCCCTACTTCTACGTGCCCAAGTTGCAGAGCAATCTGGAAGGGCGCTGGTGGAGCGAGGTATTCGCCTGGACCGAGGACAAGTTCGGTCTGCCCCGTGGCACCATCAAGGCCACCGTGCTGATTGAAACCCTGCCGGCAGTGTTCGAGATGGATGAGCTGCTCTACCAGATGAAGGATCACATCGTCGCCCTCAACTGCGGCCGCTGGGACTACATCTTCAGCTACATCAAGACTTTGAAGAACCACCCGGATCGGGTACTGCCTGATCGCCAGGTGGTGACCATGGACAAGCCGTTCCTGAGTGCCTACTCGCGGCTGCTGATCAAGACCTGTCACAAGCGCGGGGCGCTGGCGATGGGTGGCATGGCCGCCTTTATTCCGGCCAAGGATGCCGCCGTCAACGAACAGGTGTTTGCCAAGGTCAAAGCCGACAAGGATCGCGAAGCCAACAACGGCCACGATGGTACCTGGGTCGCCCACCCCGGCCTCGCCGATACCGCGATGGAGGTGTTCAACACCACCATCGCGGCTGGCGCCAAGAACCAGATCGGTGTGCTGCGTGAGCAGGATGCCCCCATCACCGCCGCCGACCTGCTGGCCCCCTGTGAGGGTGAGCGCACCGAGGCGGGGATGCGCACCAATATCCGCGTTGCTCTGCAATATCTGGAGGCCTGGATCAACGGCAACGGCTGCGTGCCCATCTACGGTCTGATGGAAGATGCCGCCACCGCCGAGATCTCCCGCACCTCCATCTGGCAGTGGATCCGCCATGGCAAAAGCCTCGCCAACGGCAAGGTGGTGACCAAGGAGCTATTCCGCCAATTGCTGGCCGAGGAGCAGGAGGTGGTCAAAGCCGAAGTAGGGACCGAGCGCTGGCAGGCAGGACGCTTTGCCGAGGCAAGCGAGCTGATGGAGCAGATCACTTGCGCCGACACCCTGATCGATTTTCTGACGCTGCCCGGTTACGAGCGGCTCTGAATCACGGGCCCCGGGCGGGGCTCGCCAATAACAAGTCAATGGAAACGTGAAATCAATGAAAGAGGGAACTGATATGGCACTGACCCGTGAACAACAGATCCAGGCTATCGAGAAAGACTGGGCAGAAAACCCCCGCTGGAAAGGGATCAAGCGCGGCTACAGCGCCGAAGACGTGGTAAACCTGCGTGGCAGCTTGCAGCCTGCACATACCCTGGCCCAACGTGGCGCCGACAAACTGTGGGAGCTGATCCATGGCAGCGCCAAAAAGGGCTACGTCAACTGCCTCGGCGCCCTGACTGGCGGCCAGGCGGTACAGCAGGCTAAAGCGGGCATAGAGGCGATCTACCTCTCAGGCTGGCAAGTGGCGGCGGACAACAACTTGTCCTCCACCATGTACCCGGATCAGTCCCTCTACCCGGCCAACTCGGTACCGTCCGTAGTTGATCGCATCAACAACTCCTTCGCCCGTGCCGATCAGATCCAGTGGGCCAACAAGGTCGGCCCGCAAGATGCCGGCTTTATCGACTACTTCCTGCCGATCGTGGCGGATGCCGAAGCCGGTTTCGGCGGCGTGCTGAATGCCTTTGAACTGATGAAGGGGATGATTGAAGCGGGTGCCGCTGGCGTGCACTTCGAAGATCAGCTCGCGTCCGTCAAGAAGTGCGGCCATATGGGCGGCAAAGTACTGGTGCCGACTCAAGAAGCGGTACAAAAGCTGGTTGCCGCCCGTCTGGCAGCCGATGTGTGCGGCACCACCACGCTAGTGATCGCCCGTACCGATGCTAACGCTGCGGATCTGCTGACCACCGACGCCGACCCTTATGATGCTGGCTTCCTGACAGGTGAGCGCACCGCAGAAGGCTTCTACAAGGTGCAGGCAGGTATCGAACAGGCCATCTCCCGTGGTCTGGCCTATGCCCCCTACGCCGACATGGTGTGGTGCGAAACCGCCAAGCCGGATCTGGACGAAGCGCGCAAGTTTGCCGAAGCGATCAAGGCGCAGTACCCGGACACCATCCTGGCTTATAACTGTTCACCCAGCTTCAACTGGAAAAAGAATCTGGACGATGCCACCATCGCCCGCTTCCAGCAGGAACTGTCCGACATGGGTTACAAGTACCAGTTCATTACCCTGGCGGGTATCCACAACATGTGGTTCCACATGTACGAGCTGGCCTACCAGTACGCCCGTGGCGAAGGGATGAAGCACTACGTCGAAATGGTGCAGGAGCCAGAGTTTGCTGCCGCCAGCCGTGGCTACACCTTCGTGGCGCACCAGCAGGAAGTGGGCACGGGTTACTTTGACAAGGTGACCACCGTCATTCAGGGTGGCCAATCCTCAGTCACCGCATTGACCGGCTCCACCGAAGAAGATCAGTTCCACTGATAGGCAGAACTCTTTGAGAAAGTCCTTGAAATAGCAAAACCCCGGCCTGAAGCCGGGGTTTCTATTTATCTGCCATTTAAACGTCGGTCAGATACGCAACCGTACAATATCGGCAGGATCAGAGCTCGAGGATCTCTTTGACAAAGGGGATGGTCAGCTTGCGCTTGGCGCGAAATGAGGCGTTGTCGAGCTGATTGAGGGTGGTGAGCAGGGTTCGCATGTCGCGGGAAAGTCGGTTAAGCAGGAAACGACCCACATCAATCGGCAGTTTGAAGCCCCGCAGCTCGGCACGCAGTTGCAGGGCGCTGAGCTTGCCTTCATCATCCAGTTCGTCAAGATGAAAGCTTACCCCCCAGTCGAGACGGGAGGCGAGATCCGGCAACTGTAACCCCAGCTTGCGCGGTGCACTGCTGCCAGTGACCACCAGCGTCCCCTCTCCTTTCTCCTGCCAGCGATTGTAGAAGTCGAACAGCGCCCGCTCCCACACGGCATTGCCGGCGATCGCCTCGAGACTGTCGAGACAGACCAGCGGCAGGCTTTCGAGGGCATCGAGCATGCTGGGATCGAGCTGTTCAAACTGATCGAGAGAGAGATAGGCCGCCGCCGCATCGCGGGCATTGACCTCGGCACAGGTGGCATGGAGCAGATGAGAGCGCCCGGATCCCTTGGCACCCCAAAAATAGAGGAAAGGCGATCCCTGGCCGATGGCCGCATTCTTGAGGGCGGTGATCAGATGAGCATTGTTGCCGGGATAAAAACTGACGAAGGTTTCATCATCCGGTAGTTGTACGGCTAAAGACAGTTGGGCCGGTTGCTTCACTCGTTAGGCTTTGACTGTGACATTTGTGGCTAAGTGTATCATCGCAAAGGCAGATAGAGAACCGCCCGGACAAGCCGGGCGGTATGGAAAAGCCTTATAAAATCAGGGCTGCGACCATTGGTAACGCAAACCGCTGCCATTATCGTCAACCTTGCGCAGTCGGCTCTCGAGTTGCAACGCTCGCCCCAGCTCTGCCGGATCTCCTTGCAGGGTGAAGTTGAAGGTCACCTGATCCCCCTCCAGCTGGCCGATCGCCACCTTGCTGACGCTGGCCATTCCCTGCAGCATTTTCTGCACGGCGATCATGCTGTCCACCTCTGAGAGCCCGTCCACCACCAGGGTCTGACTGGTTGCCGGACCCGAGATACGGGCACCGTAGTTTTTCACCAGCCAGGCCGCTAACGTGTCGGCAAACCCTTGTGCCACCTCGGCCTGAGTGCCACTGCTGTTACCACGGGTCAGCTCGGCCACTTCGCCAGCTGCTTTGGCCCCGTAGAGTCCCCAGTCGATGCTCCACTTGTCACCTTCCGGTGTCAGCTTGCCCAACACCACCATCTCGGCGCCATAGCGCTGGCTCGCCTGCAGAATCGGATCGGCAAAACGGCCCCACACATCGGTGGTGCTCACCGCCATGTTGTCGTCAAGATCCATCAGCGGAATACTGATGGGCAGCCCCAACATCTGGGCCTGCTCACGCAAGGCTTGCGCCCAGCCGTCGCTCGACTGATCCGCCAGCAGGCTACGTTCGCCCTGATCCATCACCAACCAAATCGCCATCTGGGGCCGCGCCGGACCCAGCAGGGCAAACTGGCTCTCGGAGACCAGACTGTTGACCTTGTCACTGTTGAACTCGGCTTTCAGATACTTGACCGCGTCCAGATCCTGATAGCCATAGCTCTTTACATAGTCACCCGGCGCAGCCAACGCCTTGACAACCACCGGCTGGGTGAGGATATCGCGCTTGCCGGTTACCTTGATCAGCACCTGACCCAGTGCCTGCCCTTGAGCGGCTACCATGTCACCACTGGTCGGTGCCTTGCCCTGATAAAGGTCGGCGACCTGAGCGGCCGAGGCCATGAATGACAAGCCGCAGCAGAGGGCGATCACAACACGTTTGAACATCAACAGAGTCTCGAAATGGGGGCGTGTGCTTATGGTAGCGGCAAGGCACGTCTTGCGGCAAGGCGGGCACAAGCAGCCACAAACAACAGAGCCGGCACAACGCCGGCTCAGATCACCACTCCCGATGAGGAAGCAGGTTAAAACATCAACTTATTTGGTACCGAAGATCTTGTCGCCGGCATCGCCCAGACCCGGCACTATGTAGCCTTTCTCGTTCAGGCCCTGATCGACAGAGGCACAGTAGAGTTCTACATCGGGGTGAGCTGCTTCCAGCGCCTTGATCCCTTCCGGCGCGGCAACCAGTACCAGCACCTTGATGGATTGGCAGCCCTTCTTCTTCAGCAGATCGATGGTGGCGATCATAGAGCCACCGGTCGCCAGCATGGGATCGATAACCAGTGCCAGACGCTCTTCGATGTTGCTGACAATCTTCTCGAAATAGGGAACCGGTTGCAGGGTCTCTTCATCGCGATAGATACCGACCACGCTGACGCGGGCGCTTGGCATGTGCTCCAGCACGCCATCCATCATGCCCAAACCGGCACGCAGGATCGGCACTACAGTTACCTTCTTGCCCTTGATCTGGTCAACTTCCACTGGCCCGTTCCAGCCGTCGATGGTAACCTTCTCGGTTTCGAAGTCAGAGGTGGCTTCATAGGTCAACAAACTGCCCACTTCTTTGGCCAGTTCACGGAAACGCTTGGTGCTGATATCGCCTTCACGCATTAGCCCGATCTTGTGTTTGACCAGGGGGTGTTTGACTTCAACCACTTTCATTATTGTCTCCTCTAACTCGCCGCAAAAAAATCGCGGAATCATACAATAAAAGCCCGCACTTGTAGAGCCTTTCTGCGCAAAAACGCGCAAACGATTTCCTTTCTGATTTATCACTGCCGCTGGTAGTATATGCCCCGAATTTTACCCTCCACTTCGATACATGACGGGGAATACGCGTGACTGACAAAACCTCACTGAGCTACAAAGATGCTGGCGTAGATATTGATGCTGGCAATGCACTGGTTGAACGTATCAAGGGCGTATCCAAGCGCACTCGTCGTCCTGAAGTGCTGGGTGGTCTTGGCGGCTTTGGGGCCTTGTGTCAAATTCCTGCGGGCTACAAGGAGCCGGTACTGGTCTCCGGTACCGATGGTGTGGGCACCAAGCTGCGGCTGGCCATCGACCTGAAGAAACACGACACGGTCGGCATCGATCTGGTGGCCATGTGCGTCAATGACCTGATAGTACAGGGCGCCGAGCCGCTGTTTTTCCTCGACTACTATGCCACCGGCAAGCTGGACGTGGACACCGCGGCCGCAGTGGTCACCGGGATTGGTGCCGGTTGCGAGCAATCGGGCTGTGCCCTGGTTGGCGGCGAAACCGCCGAGATGCCGGGCATGTATGAAGGGGAAGACTACGACATCGCCGGTTTCTGCGTTGGTGTTGTTGAGAAGAGCGAAATCATTGACGGCTCCAAGGTCGGTGAAGGGGATGCCCTGATCGCGCTGGCCGCCAGCGGCCCCCACTCCAACGGCTTCTCGCTGGTGCGCAAGATCCTGGAAGTCTCCAAAGCCGACGTGCATCAGCCGCTGGGTGACACCACCCTGGCCAACGCCCTGCTGGAGCCGACCCGCATCTACGTCAAGCCGGTACTCAAACTCATCAAGGAGTGCGAGATCCACGCCCTGTCCCACATCACTGGTGGCGGCTTCTGGGAGAACATCCCGCGCGTACTGCCCGCCAACACCCAAGCGGTGATCGACGAGCAGAGCTGGCAGTGGCCGGCGGTGTTCAGCTGGCTGCAGCAGGCAGGCAACGTCACCCGCTTTGAGATGTATCGCACCTTCAACTGCGGCGTCGGCATGATCATCGCCCTGCCTGCCAATCAGCTGGAGAAAGCACTGACCCTGCTCAAGGCGGAAGGCGAGAACGCATGGCACATCGGTCATATCACCAAGGCAGCCGATGGTGAGGAGCAGGTCGTCATCAAATGATGCGGATCATCGTCCTAATCTCCGGCAGTGGCAGCAATCTGCAGGCGATCCTCGACCACTGCGCCAGCGGCAAGATTGCCGGTGACGTGGTCGGCGTCATCAGCAACAAGGCTGACGCCTATGGCTTGGTACGCGCCAAAGAGGCGGGAGTGGCGACGTCAATTCTGACCCAGCAGCAGTTTGCCAGCCGGGAGGAGTATGACACCGCCCTGCTGGCGCTGATGGCGGACTATCAGCCGGATCTGGTGGTGCTGGCCGGCTTTATGCGGATTTTGAGCGCCCAACTGGTGCACCACTTCGCCGGGCGGATGCTCAATATCCACCCCTCCCTGCTGCCCAAGTATCAAGGCTTGCACACCCACCAGCGGGCCATTGACGCTGGTGACAGCGAGCATGGCACCAGCGTCCACTTCGTCACCGAAGAGCTGGATGGGGGCCCGGTGATATTGCAAGCCCGCGTCCCCATCTTCGAAGGGGACGAGGCCGATGAGGTGGCCGCCCGGGTACAGGCGCAGGAGCACAGCATCTACCCGCTGGTGGTGCAGTGGTTCTGTGAAGGGCGCTTGCAGATGCTGGAGGGGGCCGCCCTGCTCGACGGCGCCCTGCTCGGCCCCGCGGGTTATGCCAGCGAGTAAGCAGACGTCTTGTCGAAATGTGAAAAAGGAGGCCGATGGCCTCCTTTTTGTTTCCTGAATTTTCCCACCACAGGCACAGGCTTAAACCTGTTCACGACCTGCAGCGAGAAACCGTCAACAAGGTGAAGAGCAGCACATGAGCCTTGATCACGGTTTCGTAGCCAGATCGTGGACAGGTTTACACCGGATTGTCGATATCGATAAAGGTCACATCCAGCCCGTGCACGGTCACCAGCCACTCCCCCAGCGCCTTGACGCCGTAACGCTCGGTGGCGTGATGGCCAGCGGCATAGAAGTGCATCCCCATCTCGCGGGCGGTGTGAATGGTCTGCTCGGAGGCTTCACCGGAGATAAAGGCATCGATGCCCTGCTCCGCCGCCAGATTGATGTAGCTCTGACCGCCGCCGGTGCACCAGGCCACCGAGCGAATAAGCTCGGGACCGGTATCACCACAATAGAGCGGTTCGCGGCCAAGTCGCTCGGCAATCAGCTGGGCAAAGTCGCGGCCGCTCATCGGTTGCTCCAGCTTGCCCACCATGGCAACGCTCTTGCTGTTCCACGGCTCCAGACCGCGGCGCACCTTGATGTCGAGCAGCTTGGCGAGCTGGGCGTTGTTGCCCACCTCGGGATGGACATCCAGCGGCAGATGGTAGGCAAACAGGTTGATATCGTGGGTCAACAAGGTCTTGAGCCGACGCTGCTTCATACCGGTGATCTGGGCAGGTTCGCCGCTCCAGAAGTAGCCGTGATGGACCAAAATGGCATCGGCCCCGGCAGCCACTGCCGCGTCGATGAGCGCCTGACTGGCGGTGACACCGGTCACTACCTTACGAATGCGCTCGCGCCCTTCCACTTGCAAGCCGTTGGGGCAGTAATCCTTGATGGCGTGGGGTTCGAGCAGATGGTTCAGTACAGTTTCGAGTTTGCGATGAGAGATCATAGGGGTCCCTTTTTAAGGCTCGGTCCCCTGCTTTAGCAATAAAAACAGGGCTCAGGCGCCAAACGCCAAGAGCCCCATGATAATCGAGCGGGGCCGCCAAGACCATGACGGCCCCCACATGATGACAGTTATCGCTACCGGACTCAGGCAGGCAGGTCGATCCCCGCTTCCCGCATCTGGGCCAGCTTGTAACGCAAGGTCCGTGGACTGATGCCAAGCCGATCCGCGACATCTTTACGGCTGCCGTTACAATCTTGCAGGGTATCGAGGATGATCTGGTGCTCCTGCTGCTTGAGCTCGCTACCGAGGCGATCGCCGCCATAGCTGCGCTCCACGCTGACAAACTCCATCTCCTGCTCGTCCAGCTCCTCCAAAATCAGGTGGCCACTATCAATGACCCCATCCGGGCTCAGGATCAGCGCGCGCTGCACCACGTTGTCCAGCTCCCGCACGTTGCCGGGCCAGGGGTGGGTCAGCAGTCGCTCCCGCGAGGCGTCCGTCAACTGTGGGGTCGGCAACCCCTGCTGACTGGCATGGAGCGCCAACAGGTGTTCCGCCAGCGGCAAAATGTCGCCGGGTCGCTCACTCAAGGCTGACCAGCGCAGCGGGAAGACGTTTAGGCGGTAGTAGAGATCTTCGCGAAACAGCCCATCCTGCACCGCCTTTTTCACATCCCGGTTGCTGGTGGCGATGACCCGCACATCGAGCGGGATCATCTTGCGGCTGCCGAGCCGCTCCACCTCTTTCTCCTGCAAGACCCGCAGCAACTTGGCTTGCAGCCCCTGATCCATTTCGGTGATCTCGTCAAGCAGCAGGGTGCCCCCCTGCGCCTGCTCGAACTTGCCGGGGCACCCCTGCACCGCACCGGTAAACGCCCCCTTCTCATAGCCAAACAAGGTCGCCTCCAGCATGTTTTCCGGAATGGCGGCGCAGTTGATGGCAATGAAGGATTGCTCGGCGCGGTTGGAGTTGTCATGAATGTAACGGGCCAGCACCTCTTTTCCCGTCCCGCTCGGGCCGGTCACCATCACGGTGGCTTCGCTTCTGGCCACCCGGGTCGCCAGCTGGAACAGCTCGGCGGTTTTGGGATCCCCGTAGACCACGGCGCGCTTCTCCACCTTCTGGGCGGGCACGTAGCGGCTGACCTGATTGAGCAGCACCTCCGGCGAGAACGGCTTGGCCAGATAGTCGATGGCCCCTTCCCGCATGGCGCGCACTGCACCGTCGATATTGGCGTAGGCGGTCATCAGCAACACGGGAATTTGCGGATATTGCTGGCGGATGGTGGCCAACAGGGTGAGGCCATCCATCCCCCCCATCTGGATATCGGAGATCACCATGTCAAATGGCTGACGGGAGAGGATCAGCAAAGCCCGCTCGCCGCTGTCTGCTTCACGGCATTCATAACCGCCGAGCAACAGGGTGTCCACCAGCGCTTCGCGCAGGCCATGGTCATCCTCAACTACCAGAATTCTGGCCTGTGTCATGCTACACCTCCAAGCTGCACCGGTTGCTGATGCAGGGGGAACGACAGAGTAAAGCAGGTGCCCTCACCGGGCACCGAGGCCACGCCGACCTCCCCCTGATGGGCACGTACTACTGATTGCACCACCGCCAGACCGAGGCCAGTGCCTTGGGATCGGGTGGTAAAGAAGGGTTCGAATACCTGACCAAGCTGGTGAGAGGGGATCCCCTTGCCATTGTCGATAATACGCATCTCCACCCGGGCGCCGCTGCGCACCGCACTGACCAGCAGCGACGTCGCCCCCGCCTGCTGGGCATTGGCGATCAGGTTGTTGATGGCGCCCGCCAGCGCGCTGCTGTTGGCCAGCAGGCAGAGATCCGGCTCCGGTGCCTCCATGTGTAGTTCGCAACCCTGCTGGGCACAAAAGGCCTCGGCACCGGCCTGCACTTCGGCCAGCAGCCCTTGTACCGAAATGGGGGTGACTACCTGATTGTCGCCGTTGCGGGCAAACAGCAGGATGTCGTTGATCTGCTTCTCCAGATCCTGCAAACGGGCCATCAGCTTTTGCTGAAACTGGCTGCGGGATTCCGGCTTGAGGGTGCGGTTGGCCAGATTGGCGGCATAGAGCATGGCGGCAGAGAGCGGGGTGCGGATCTGGTGGGCGAGCGAAGCCGCCATATTGCCCAGCGCCGACAGCCGCTTCATATGGTTGATGCGGTCTTGCAGTTTGCGGGTTTCGGTCAGGTCGTTGATAAACACCAGCTGGCCGGGCTGATCCGGCAGCGGCTGGGTCGAGAGTTGTACCCGGCGCCCGTCGCGCAGGGAGATCTCGTGGCCATCATCTTCACGCGGCTCAAAGCAGCGGGCAATGATGTGGCGCCAGAGCTCCCCTTCCAGCGGCTCCCCCAGCAGGGAGATGGCCGCCGGATTCGCGCGAGTGACCACCCCTGCCCCATCAAGCAGTAACACCCCGGTGGGGAGCGCCTTGAAGATGGCATAGAGCTGGCTCACTTCGTGGGACTGGAGTGGCATGTCCTGCTGCTGGATTGTCATAAAGCTGACCTCAAACTGGCTATTGGGTCAGGTTATTCAATTTCCATGCCACTAAAATATATTAGTTAAAACAAAGGATTGCGCGCTAGCGTCAAGGCTTTGACCCTTATGCGTCTTTGCTCATGCCGTATTTTTTCATCTTCTCCACCAGGGTGGTACGGCGCATGCCAAGCAGGTCAGCCGCGCGGGCCACCACCCCGTCCTGCGACTCCAGCGCCTGACGGATCAGCTCCACTTCGAGGTCGGCCAGCATCTCTTTGAGGTTGACCCCCTCCTCCGGCAACTGCATGGTGCGGGGCGAGGCCAGTGCGTGATCCAGTTCGATCGGCTGCTGGAATACTGCCGCCAGCGCATCCCGTTCATCCATCTCGGTCAATCGCTCATCCCGTGGCTCGCAAGGCAGCAGCCGATAACGGCTCGGCAAGTCTGCCACATCGACAATCTGGTGCGGGTAGAGGATCAACAGCCGCTCCAGCAGGTTGGAGAGCTCGCGCACGTTGCCGGGCCAGGGGTACTGCATCAGCGACTCCATCGCCCGCTGGGTCAGCCGGATAAAACCGTGATGCTGCTCGGCATGGCGGTTGAGCAGCTCTTGCAGCAACAGCGGAATATCGTTGATGCGATCCCGCAGTGGCGGCGTCTCAATAGGAAATACATTGAGGCGATAGTAGAGATCTTCACGAAATCCCTGGGTGCGGATCATCGCCTCCAGATCCCGGTGGGTCGCCGCAATGATCCGCACATCGGCCTGAATGGGCTTGCTGCCCCCCACCCGATCGAACAACCGCTCCTGCAGCACCCGCAGTAACTTGACCTGCATCGGCATCGGCATGTCGCCTATTTCGTCGAGGAATAGAGTGCCCCCCTGGGCTAACTCGAAGCGGCCACGACGGGCTGCCACAGCACCGGTAAATGATCCCTTCTCATGACCAAACAGCTCGCTCTCAAGTAGCTCGGCGGGGATGGCACCGCAGTTGATGGGCACGAAAGGACCGGCACTGCGGGGAGAGAGTTCATGAATGGCACGGGCCACCACCTCTTTGCCGGTGCCGGATTCGCCCAGGATCAGCACGTTGGCATCAGTCTCGGCCACCTGACTGATGAGGCGGCGCACCTCCTGGATCCCCTTCCCTTTGCCCACCAGCAAACGAAGCAGAGCCTGCCCCTTGTCATGGGTCTGCTGGCGAGGATGTAAGGAGACAAAAGCCTGGCAAAAATGCAGATGGCGGGTGAGAGACTCATAGGTAAAAGGAGAGAGCGCTACCCCGATGAAATTGTTGTTGGGCAGCTCCGCCGCGACCAGCGAGAGGAAGGGGGTTCGCGGGAAGGCTGTCAGCAGATCCGGCAACTCCCGACCCGCCAGATCGCCCACCAGCACCCCTTGCAGCGGACCTGAGGATTCGATGGCCACATCCAGATCGCCTTCGGCCACCTCCTGCCACGGGATCCCCATAAACGAGAGCACAGTTCCCAATTGCTGACGTCGTTGCCCATCGGCATCAACAATCAACACGCCCATCTCCACCATATCCATCCCTCGCGATAGCCTGAACTAATTTATTGTTTTTTCTCATCAAACAGTTTTGACTGTTTTGTTGCTGGTGCACAAAGTGCCAAAATTCCGACGCATTGTCAAAAACTGTCGCGTTAGGCTAAGTGTATCGACAGAAACGGCAGACTAGTTGAATTTGTCGACAATTCTTCTGCAACCAAGGCAGCCAGAGGCAGAAAGCAAACTGCCCTCGTCAGAGAGCAGCATACAGCACAGTGAGACAAACTCAGTGAGGGTGACGGTGGTGGGGCGCCGCATAGCGACAATCGGGAAAGCGGCTACACGCCAAAAACAGCTGACCTGCATGTGGCCCTTTCTTTGCTTCCCGCTCCAGCAGGGGGGCATCACAACGGGGGCAGTGGTGAACCTCTTGCTCTTCATCATCCTCCGTATCGATGAATAAGCCCTCTGCCAGATCCCCCTCCATCGCAGGTAATTCAGCCGTCCACTTACTGTGCCGGGATGACCCCGCTGGTAATTGAGCGCCAGCAGTGGCGATCGATTCTGGCGCTGCACGACCATGGCTGCCAGTGCCAACATCGACCCCATCCAGCAACAGGGGATTGAAGGTTGGCTCGCGGCGCTGCCCCGGTATCGGCGCATCCACCACAGGCTCGCTACGTTTGATCAGTAACGGCAAAATCAGCTCACGCAGTTTTTGCTCAAGACCGTGGCCACTTTCTGCGATCTGCAGCAGGGGCAGACCCGCGCTATCGCAGGCTGTTTGCAGAACCGAGTCGCGAACCTTGCGTTTCTGATGACGGTGGGTGCTGTCTCCGAGCTCGATGGCACAAATAAAAGAGAGGTCGGCGGGATGACACAGCAAATAGTCGAAATGCTTGCCGCTGATCTTGCCGAGGTGTTGTTGCCATTTACTTTTGCCAAGCCCAGCCTCGGGCGTCAGCACTTCCGCTACCTGCACCTTGGCAAATATCCGAACCTTGTCGCCCACCGCCATTTCTAGCACTCTGAGGAAAGCGTGCTCTTCAGGGCTGAGCAAGGTCTCCCGAAGATCGTAGGGAAGACGTTTTTTCGGCCGGAATCGCAGCCAGAAAATCGCCATCACCAGCAGTGCAAACAACAGCAATCCCGATACGACAAAGGTATTCATCAGAGCACGTTCCAGTTCACAACACGAAAGGGGCACCACTTTACCACAGCCGCAACAGGGCAAGGCAGCAGTCAAGCACCTGGAAAATGTCAAAGCACCGGATTTTTATCTAATGGTCAGTCTGCGGGGCTTCATATGACCAGCCACTGCAGGCACAATGGCAACAGGCATAACATCCCATATCAAGGAGAGCAGGATGCAAAAGCAATTGGTGGTCACCGTGATCGGTGCAGACAAACCCGGTATCGTCGAAAGTCTGGCTGCCGTTATCAGCCGTGAACAGGGCAACTGGCTGGGCAGTGCCATGAGCGAGCTGGCGGGCCAATTTGCCGGTATCCTCCATGTCTCTGTCCCCGATGATCACTATCGCAGCCTGTGCGAAGCGCTGGCCCTACTACCCGGTCTCACCATCAGCTTTGCCGAAGGGACGCCCACCGCAGAACCGGCTCATCAGGTGATGATGACGGTGACCGGCAACGATCGCCCCGGTATCGTCCACGAAGTGGCCAGTATCCTGCGCCAGCTCGAGATCAATGTGGCCGACCTGACCACTGGCTGCGAACCGGCCCCCCACTCCGGCGCCCCGCTCTTCTATGCCCATGCGCTGGTTGCCCTGCCTGACGGACTGGCGATGGAGACCCTGATCACCGCGCTGGAGTCCCTCTCCGACGATCTGGTGGTTGATATCGATGAGGCGTTGCACGAGTAACTCGCTTGTCATCAATCTGACATATTCTCACGCCATAACTGCCGCGCAGACGCGACCTGATACAGAGGCATAACATGAGCACCGACAAGCAGTATGAAGAGAAAGAGCTGAGCTGGCTCTCATTCAATGAACGGGTGTTGCAAGAGGCAATGGACAAAACAGTACCCCTCATCGAGCGGGTCCGTTTTTTGGGGATCTTCTCCTCCAACCAGGATGAGTTTTTCAAGGTGCGGGTCTCTGACGTCAAGCGCCGCATCCTCATCAGTGAAGTTCACGGTGGCGGGGACGATGCCAAGGTGCTGCTGCGCGCCATCCAGCAGAAGGTAATGGCCCTTGGCGAAGCGTTCGACAACACCTACAAGGAGCTGTTGATCGCGCTGGCCCGTCACAACATTTTTCTGGTCAATGAGAGCCAGATCTCCGAATCGATCCAGCAGTGGCTGCGGGTCTTTTTCCGGGAGAAGGTGCTGCGCCACATCATCCCGATCCTGCTCAACAAGGAGGTCAATCCGGTCAAGTTTCTCAAGGACGAACACACTTATCTGGCCGTCGAAATGAAAAAAGATGGCCAGGTGATCCAGTACGCACTGGTGGAAGTGCCGACCGACGACCTGCCCCGCTTCTTCCAGTTGCCGCCGGAAGGGACCCGCCGCAAGAAACAGATCATCATTCTGGATAACGTCATCCGCTTCTGTCTCGACGAGATCTTCAAGGGCTTCTTCGACTACGACGAGATTGCCGCCTATGCGGTGAAGCTGACCCGGGATGCCGAATATGATCTCTCCGACCAGCTGGACTTGAGCCTGGTCGACAAAATGAGTGATGGCTTGAAGCAGCGCCTTACCGCCATGCCGGTGCGCTTCGTCTACGAGCGGGAGATGCCCGCCGCCATGATCAGCTTCTTAAAACTCAAGCTGCAGATCAGCTCCTACGACGCCATCATGCCGGGCGGGCGCTACCACAACTTCAAGGATTTCATCGGCTTCCCCAATGTGGGCCGGGATTATCTGGAAAACCCCAAGCTACCGGCCCTCGATTGCCGCGATTTTGACGGCTTCGTCAACGCCTTCGATGCGATTACCAAGCAGGATATTCTGCTCTACTACCCGTACCACAAGTTCCACCACTTCACCGAGTTGGTACGTCAGGCGGCGTTCGATCCGGCGGTGAGTGCCATTCGCATCAATATCTACCGGGTGGCCAAGAAGTCACGGATCATCCACTCCCTCATCGATGCCGCCAACAACGGCAAGAAGGTGACCGTGGTGGTCGAGTTGCGCGCCCGTTTCGACGAAGCGGCCAACATCGACTGGGCCAACATCCTCACCGATGCCGGGGTCAAGGTGGTGTTCGGGGTGCCGAGCCTCAAAATCCACTCCAAGCTCTGTCTCATCACCCGCCACGAACATGGCGAGGCGGTGCGCTACGCCCATATCGGCACCGGCAACTTCAACGAGAAGACCGCCAAGATCTACACCGACTTTTCGCTGCTGACCCGCCACCCTGATATCACCGCCGAGGTGGAGGGGGTATTTGAATACATCGAGTACCCCTATAAGCGTTACAAGTTCAACCACCTGCTGGTCTCCCCCATCAACAGCCGCCGTCAGCTCTATCGTCTCATCGACAACGAGCTCTCCAACGCCAAGGCGGGCCAGCCGAGCGGCATCATCCTCAAGATCAACAATCTGGTGGACAAGGATCTCATCAACCGCCTCTATGCCGCCGGTCAGGCGGGGGTGCCGATCCAGATGATCATCCGTGGCATGTGCGCCCTGCGCCCGGGCGTGCCGGGCCTCAGTGACAACATCAAGGTGATCAGCATCATCGACCGCTTCCTCGAGCACCCGCGGGTGATGGTGTTCCACAACAAGGGCAACCCCCAGCTCTATATCTCCAGCGCCGACTGGATGAGCCGCAATATCGACGGCCGGATCGAGGTGGGCACCCCCATTTATGATGAGCGCCTCAAGCAGCGCATCATGGACATTCTCGAGCTACAACTGAGTGATACCTGCAAGGCGCGGGTGATCGATGCCGACCAGCAGAACGAGTATGTGAAGCGGGGCAACCGCCGCAAGATCCGCTCTCAGGTGGCGATTTACGACTATCTCAAACGTATCGAGTCAAACAATGGACAATAGTCTCTATGCCGCCGTGGATCTCGGCTCCAACAGTTTTCACATGGTGATCGCTCACCTGAGCGAAGGGCGTTTTCGCATCGTCGATCGCATCAAAGAGCGCGTGCGTCTGGCCGAGGGGATGGATGAGCAGAAGCGGATGAGCCCGGAGGCGATGGCCCGTGGCCTCGCCTGCCTGTCGCTGTTTGCCGAGCGCCTCACCAATATCAAGCCGGATCAGATCCGCATTGCCGGTACCTATACCCTGCGCCGCGCCAGCAACGCCCGCGAATTCGTAAGCGAGGCAGCCAAGGTGCTCAACCACCCCATCGAAATAATCAGCGGTCAGGAGGAGGCGCGCCTCATCTATCAGGGGGTCGCCCATACCCAGCATATTGAAGGTCAGGTGCTGGTGGTGGATATCGGTGGTGGCAGCACCGAGCTCATCATCGGCGAGGGGTTTGACCACAAGGCTCTCACCAGCCGCAAGATGGGTTGCGTCAGCTTCACCCAGAGCTTTTTTGCCAGCGGCAAGCTGAGCGACAAGCACTTCAGCAATGCAGTACTGGAGGCGCAGCACCAGCTCGCTCCCATCATCAACCAGTATCGCAAGCTGGGCTGGCAGAGCTGCCTTGGCAGCTCTGGCTCCATTCGTACGGTGCGTGACGTGCTGCAGGGTGAAGGACTGACTGACGGTAGCATTACCCTGGAGGGGCTGGAGCGGCTCAAGGCGGTGATGATCGAGCGCAAACGGGTCGATAACCTCAAGCTGGCGGGGCTCACCGAAGAACGACAAGAGGTGTTTGCCGCTGCTGTGGCTATCCTGCTCGGGCTGTTTACCTCGCTGCCTATTGAGCGACTCGACTATTCTGACGGCGCCCTGCGCGAAGGGTTGCTTTACGAGTTCGAGGAGCGCTTGCAGCACCACGATATTCGCGAGCGCACCGCCCAGGCGCTCGGCACTCACTACCGGATGGACCGTAAGCAGGCCGCCCGGGTGGAACAGAGCGTGTTGACCCTGTTCGATACCTTGCAAGAGCCCTGGCAGATGGAGATGGAGCCCTACCGCGCCATCCTCGGCTGGGCGGCGCGGTTACACGAGATTGGCCTTGCCATCAACTACAGCGGCATTCATCGCCACTCCGCCTATATCCTGCAACACACCGATCTGCCCGGCTTCAACCAGGACGATCAGGCGTTGCTCGCCGCGCTTGCACGCTTTCAGCGCAAGGGGCTCAAGCTCTCCGAACTGCCAGCCCTGCCCAACCACGATCTGCAAACGGTGCTGCGCTGTATCCGCATTCTGCGCCTCGCGGTCGCCGCCCATCACAAGCGGCAAGACAACTTGCTACCGGAGTGGAACGTGCAGGCTGCCGGCGATCAACTGGTGGTCAACCTGCCCGCCAGCTGGAGTGAAGAGAATCGCCTGCTGATGCAGAACCTCGAAAAAGAGCAGCGCTACTGCAATGAGCAAGGCTGGCCTCTGCTGTTTCAGCTGAGCTAAACCGCGTTTTTTCGCAAAAATAGGCCAAAAGCAGCGGAGGGAATGGGGTCGGATTTAGTTGACCACTACAGATAGTGGCTAAAACTGGGTAGCATGCGTGGCGTGAAGGAAGTCGAGAGCCTGTTCGATACGCATAAAAAATCCGAAACCAATCAACAGGTTTCGGATTTTCACACCTCAGAAGGATCGGTCAATAGATCCTTAACTGATCGGCATTACGCCATGTACGCCGGTTTTTTATGAGTGAAGAGCTAGTGGGCCTTACTGCGCCTGCTCTATGTGTTGCTGGTAGCGCTGCTGCCACTTACTTGTTTCAGCTTCATCTCCCTGATCCTTCCAGAAGGCGCAGATGGAGTTGGCAAGTTCGGAGGCCATGGCGTGGTCCCCGTCACGGCGACTCATTAAATAATCAGCCAGCCAGCTTTGATATTGCTTCATTACCCGATCTCCTTATCTCATGAGCTCTTGATGGTGTCGTTGCTAACAGTATCTTGTTAGCTCGCTATCCGAGGTGACATCATCAGGCATGATGGTGCAAAGTCACGACCCGTGCAGACAGCCCGATGGGCAATCTGGCGGCGAACGTGGAGTGAGATGTCAAAAAACGAGCGCTATGGTAGCACAAACTGACCAACTTGGGGGGATTGTCGCCACACCTAGCGGCAGTTCAGCCCCATCTCCTTGTTCCCAAAACAGAAAAACCGCCGTGATGGCGGGATTATTTGCTGATAAATGCACTGAAATTGACTAGCGCCGAGCGCTGGCCAGGCACTTGGCCGTTCCATCGGTGGCCCCTCCCCGCTGCGTGAAGCCAAGGCCACAGCCGTACAGTGTGAAAAAACCAATAAAAAATGCCAGTCAGGCTTAACTGACTGGCATTCGGACCTCGGCCCCTCTCATGATACTAAATTGCGCTATTAGCGAATTTGCAAGATGGTCTGCTGCAGCGAACTGTTGACCTCCAGGGAACGGGAGTTGGCCTGGAAGTTACGCTGGGCAGTGATCAAGTCAACCAGTTCGGAGGTCAAATCCACGTTGGACTGCTCCAGCGAGGATGACTTGATGGTGCCAAAAGTCCCTGAGTTGGGCGTCCCCGGCAAGGCATCGCCAGATAGCAGAGATTGCCGCCAGGAGGTATCCCCCACTTGAGTCAGCCCTTGCGAGTTAGCAAACTTGGCCATGGCAACCATGGCAACCTTGATGGTGGTGGCGTTACTGTAGGTCGCAGAGACAATGCCATCCGGTGTGATCTCCACCTTGGTCAAACGGCCGACAGTGGAACCATCCTGAGTCAACTTGTTGACTTCAAACGGTGAGGCATACTGGGTCACTGTTCCGAAGTTGATATCCACCTGCTGGGTGGGATCTGCACCGTTAGTGATAATGCCAGCGCCTGCCGGGGGCGCGGCTCCCAATTGCTCTGTCTTGATGGTCGCTGGTGTGGTCGGGGTAATCATCTTGCCATCTGCCCCGAAGGTGATTCGGGCACCAGAAGGTGCCGGGGTCAAACCTGCGGCCATGGTTGGCGTCACACCACCGACAATATCAATGGGCTTATCGCCTTGGTAAAGATACATACGCCAAGCGGTCGGATTGGCAGGCTTGGTCAGATCTGCCGGATCAGCCTCTTTGACAAAATATTGCGTGATGGTGTGGGGCTCCCCCAGTGAGTCATAAATCACCACAGAGGTAGAAGAGGAGTACGTTTTTGAATCTTTTGTATTAAATGTGGAGGCATCCCCGGCACCTGTACCGGCAGGTAAAGGCGACGCTGTCGACGGCAAGTTGAAACTGGCGTCAATCTTGGAGGTCTTAATTGGTTCTCCAGCACGGTCAGGGATCTGGATCGGCTTGGTCGCATTGATACTGACCGCCTTAGGCGTACCATCGGCGTTTATTTCATACCCTTGCAGATAATGGCCCTGATTGTTGACCATATAGCTGTTTTCATTGAGCTTGAAGGCCCCGGCACGGGTGTAAGTACGATCCAGGTTGGTCAGACCGTCGGAGGTCACAAAAAAGCCGTTGCCCTGGATCGCCAGATCCAGTGCGTTATTGGTAAATTGCAGCGCCCCTTGATGAAACTGCTGGGCCACAGCCCCGGTCGCCACACCATTACCGACCTGGGTCTTGGCATTGACAAAGATGGAGTTGGCATAAACATCGGCAAACTCCGCACGAGACTCTTTAAAGCCCATGGTGTTGACGTTGGCAATGTTGTTAGCGGTAACGTTCAAATCTTTTTGTGCCGCGTTGACACCGCTCAAGGCATTGTTAAATGACATATCCAGCTCCTTAGATCGATGCTGTCGACGTGGTTTTTGACTGAGTAGTTGGTTTGTTTTGATTAGACCCTGAAATTTGCAGGATACTGTTAAGCGTTGTGGTGCCAAGACCTCTCAGGTTGAGCTGGGTCGGATTAGTTCCATTACCGAGGACCACACTATCGACCTTGCCATAAGTCAGGGCCGAGATGCTCTCAGACTTTCCATCCATGGTGCCGTTGGCTTTAATCACATATTTTCCAGACTTGGCTGGATTGCCAGACTTGTCTTTCCCATCCCAGGAGAATTCAACGTTGCCCCGCAAATCACCTTCCAGAGGGAACTCCTGGATAACCTGACCTTTTTCATCTTCCACTGTTATCTTGACGTTCGAGTACTTGTTCTCGACACCGACTGCCACAACACCGTTGACGGATCCATCCTTTTCCAGATAACCGATATTGCTAGGTAGCAGCACATTCTGTCCTACCAAAGCAGAGGCTTGCAGCGCCTGGCTGGAGGTCATCAGGGTATTGAGGTTCCCCATCTGGGTCGACAAGCTATTAATCCCCTCCGACGTAGACATTGAGGCCATCTGGGAAAGCATCTGGGCATTGTCGACCGGCTTGAAGGGATCCTGATATGACAACTGCATGGTCAACAGCTTCATAAATGAAGCCTGATCCAGCTCTTTCTTTGGCGCTGTTGCTTTTGAATTACTCCCGATGGGCGCTGAAGCATTATTGGTACTAGAGGTTGAGCCGCCTGCATTACGAGAGGGATTCCAATAAAGATTATTTATGTCAGACATAATAAAGGCCCTCTATTTACCCTTTGCCAAGCTGGAGCGTCTGCTGCAGCATCTTCTTGGCCGAATCTGCAACTTGGACATTGGTCTGGTAACTGCGCGAGGCGTTGATCATGTCAGCCATCTCTTCCACCATGTTGACGTTCGGTTTGAAGGTGAAGCCATCTTTGTCCGCCATCGGGTGATTCGGGTTAAATTCCTTAAGCAGAGGGGCCTTACTCTCAACAATGCCCTTCACCTCAACCCCGACTGCCCCCTGTTTATCAGACATTGCCTGGTCAAGCTGAGCGGCAAATATTGGCCGCCGGGCATGGTAAGTATTTTCCACACTGGAGCTGACACTGTCTGCGTTGGCCATATTGCTGGCAACCGTGTTGAGCCGCACCGACTGTGCACTCATAGCCGAGCCTGCTATGTCAAAGACCTTGAACAAACTCATCACTGTTCTCCTTTCAGGGCCTTGAGCAGGCCGCTGATCTTGCCATTCATAAATTCCAGGGAGGTTTGATACTCAAGACTGTTACGCAGGAAATCACTACGTTCCTGCTGCACGTCAACAGTATTGCCATCGCCGGTGTCCGGTTGTAACGGATTGCGATATTGCACAGTACCTGGAGCATCCATATTCAAGGCAAAGTGCTTCTCGCTGGTCGTTGCCAGTCCAAAGCCCTGCTGATGTTGAGCATCCTGCAGCGCCTGAGCAAAATTGATGTCCCTGGCTTTGAACCCGGGGGTATCAGCATTGGCAATATTGCTTGCAAGCACCTCAGCACGCTTGGCACGAACGCTGATCGTGTGTTGGTGCACACCAAATACCTTGTCAAATGAAAGAGCCATAGCACACCTCCTGCTTGGCATTTGTCTTGCAATAGGTATGCCAGAAGAGCGTTCACGGCAGCGAGGTTCGAAATAGCAGCACCTGGCATAGCAAAAAGATCGCAGGATCCTGCCCATAACGGGGAGAGCCGATCCTCATTTTTCACCTGTATCGACGTAATTCTGAAGTCAAACATAAAGAAAGAGGGAAGCAGAATGCTTCCCTCGGGTATTACAGTAAGGGTCGATACAACCCTCAGATTGCGCGGTTACCGAGCCTATTTGACCTTATAAACGATCCCTGGATTACAACGGATCATCTCGAATCTGTCGGTCAGGCCGGCCAATGATTCTGACGCGCCCAGCATCAGATAACCACCAGGGTTAAGGCTGCTGGCAAACTGGTTGAGGATCTTCGACTTCACATCAGGAGCAAAGTAGATAAGCACATTACGACAAAAAATAATGTCAAATTTTCCGAGCAAGCTGTAACTTTCCAGCAGATTTATTGGCCGGAAAGTGGTCAATTTTCTGACTCGCTCAACTACGCGCATCTTGCTATCACCATAGGGCTCAAAAAACATTTTTTTGCGCTCTGGTGACAACCCCCGAGCCAAGGCCAGGCTGTCATAGACACCCTCCTTGCACTGGTTCAACATAGTTGTCGAAATATCCGTTCCCACAATCTGCACGCCACCAGGCAAGGTGCCGGGTTTTTTCATCTGTTGCTCAATGGCTGTCATGGCAATCGAGTAGGGCTCCTGCCCGGATGATGACGCAGCAGACCAGATCTTGATGGGACGACCACTTTTTCCCAACTCTGGGAAAATTTTATCGGTCAGTAACTGAAACGGATAGGTGTCACGAAACCAAAGGGTCTCGTTGGTGGTCATGGCATCAACCACCGCCATTTTCAGGTCACGCTCTCGTACACTCATTGCACGAGTGACCAGATCAGACAAACTCTCGATGCCAAACTGCGCCATCAAAGGTGAAAGACGGCTCTTCACCAGATACTGTTTGTTATCACCCAGCACGATCCCGCTCTGTACCGCCAGAAAGTTGCTGAACTGTTTGTATAAGTCGTCCGAAAGTGTCTTCATGCAGCGATTCTTCTTTATTAGAGTGCGTTTTGTACGGCTTTGGCCAACTCATCCGGTTGAAACTTGGCGATGAAGTTGTTCGCACCGACTTTCTGCACCATTGCCTGGTTAAATACCCCACTGAGGGATGTATGCAGAATAACATGCAAATCCTTGAGATTTGGATTATTCCGGATCTCGGCAGTAAAGGTATAGCCATCCATTTCCGGCATTTCGATATCTGAAATCACCAGCGCAATCTGATCCTTGATAGGGCCATTCTTGGCCATTTCCAGCAGCATGTTTAACGCTTCCCGACCATCTTTTGCCAGCACACACTCAACCCCAATCGCTGCAAGTGCACGTTGCACCTGTTTACGTGCGACAGACGAGTCATCTGCAACCAGCACAGGGCGCCCCAAAGTTGGATGATCGGAACTGGCTTCCACCAACTCTTGGCTTACTTCAGTAGATACCGGAGAAATTTCGTTGAGGATCCGCTCAACATCCAGGATCTCTACCAGCTCACCATCGACCTCCGTGACTGCGGTCATGTAGTTGATACGGCCAGCCCCTTTAGGAGGCGGCAAGATGGATTCCCAATTCATATTGATGATGCGCTCGACCGAGTGCACCAGAAAACCCTGAACAGATCGGTTGTACTCGGAGATAATGATGAAGCACTTGCTCAAATCTTCAATCGGGCGCTTACCCACCGCCATGCTGAGGTCGATGACAGAAATAGTCTGGCCACGAATATGGGCAACCCCGCGAATGCAGGAGTTCAACTTGGGCATCACAGTCAAATGCGGACATTGCAACACCTCACGTACTTTAAATACGTTAATGCCAAATCTTTGACGTCCATTGAGACGAAATAACAATAACTCCAGCCGGTTTTGCCCCACTAGCTGGGTACGTTGGTTGACCGAGTCCAGGATACTGGCCATAAACACTCCCTAAAAGACGCTTGGCATTAATCATGCATGCGTAATGGATTGCATCAGACTATCGATGTGACCACAAACAGATTCTGAAGCAATCATAGTTAAATATGGTGATATGCGTGAACAACTTATCGACCAACGAGCGAAAATGATTAACCGTCTTTTACTCATCAGCCTCTTTTTAGGTAGCATCTCTTCCAGCTATGCCTCGGACGTCACCACCTATCTGCAAGAAAAAGCGCAAGAGTTCGTTTATGGCCAGCTAGAAGTGCCCTTGGATGCCAGGGCTGATGTCACCTCGGCAACGCTGGATGAACGGCTCCCACTGACCCGCTGCGAAGACCGATTAACCATCAGCTTACCCGCTAAAATGGAAATTCGTCGAAATACAACTGTTTACCTTAAGTGTGAAGAAGACAAACCTTGGGATGTCTATTTGCCTGTACGGGTTAGCATTCAAAAACCCTATGTCACCGTCGCCAACCCTATTGCCAAAGGGGATCTGCTGACCGAGCCGCAACTTATACTTGCCTATCAGGATCAAACCCTGATCCGTGGCGACTATCTGACCGACCCCACCCCACTCATAGGGGTACGTAGCAAACGTGAAATCAAACCGGGGCAGCCCATCCGTTTGAGCCAGGTGTGTGTGGTATGCAAAGGGGATCAGGTCACCCTGACAGCAGAAAACAACAACTTCCAGATCAAAACCATGGCCCGAGCCTTGCAAGATGGCAGCTTCGGAGAGATCATCAAACTCGTCAATATTCGATCCGGCAAAACCGTTGAGGGTAAAGTAAGTGGTGTTGGTGCTGTATCGATCACTTTCTAATACCAGATGTTCGATAATTTTTCTAAAGTTCTGACCTGCTGCACCGATAAACAGGTAAGCAAACCTTAAAGCAGACGAAGGTAACTAAAATGGCCATCAACAATATCAACAACTTGGCGAACAATCGGTTGCAAAATACCGGTAACAGCCAGGGGACAGGCAGCAAGTCAGTCACCTCATCGCCCGAAAACAAAGCGGCTACTGTCAAGCTGGACTCAGTCTCCTTGACCAGTGAGGCGCAACAATTGCAAAAGATGCAACAGACCCTCAATACCGCGTCTACCGGTAATGAAAGCAAGGTCGAACAACTGAAAAAAGCCGTCGCGAGTGGCGAATATCAGGTCAATAGCGATGCAGTAGCCAAGAAGATGTTCAGTTTCGAAGCTAATCTGGACAAAGTTCTTAGATGATGGACTTACCTTCGTTACTGCACACCCAAGATGATTACCTCACCCAGATGCAAGGTATTCTGGAAGAGGAGTTCCGCTTGCTCGAGCAGCATCAGGCACTGGCCCTGCCTGCACTGACCGAGCGCAAACAGCAGTTGCTTGCTGCGATAGAAGCCCTGGACAAGACGCTGGCAGAGATGCCGGAACTGGCACTACAGCTGGCAGCCTATCCCGATGAGATGGTGCAGCTGCGTGAAAAACTGGATGCATGCCAAGCACAAAATGATATCAACGGTCGGCTGCTTGAATTGAGCATCGTCTCCAACCGTCGTCTGGCAACCTTTCTGAGTCAGCTGCGCGATCGCAACAGCCTGACCTATGACGCCAAAGGCAACACTCGCTCTGGCACCCGCTCCTACGGTATCAAGGCCTGACATCTCTTATCAGGCCTTGCATTTTTCTGTCCGTTTTTTATAGCGCCAATCGCAGCAACTCTCGTCCATCCTCACACGCATTCACTCGAAGCACCCCGGCCTCATAGCTACCGTAACTGGCAGGCAATTCGCCGCGCGGAAAACAGATTGAACCCGGATTAATCAATACTCGCTCACCCTGCCATTCCAATACCGGTACATGGGTATGGCCGCTCAGGAACAGACTACCCGGCGGCAGTTGTACCTCGTCAGGATGATAGAGATGGCCGTGGCTGACAAACCAGCGCCGTTCATCGACCAGCAGCTGGTTGTAGGGGGCGGTGATGGGGAAACGCAATAACATCTGATCCACTTCAGAATCACAGTTGCCACGCACGGCGATGATCTGCGAGGCCAACTCATTGAGCCGATCGGCCACGGCTGGCGGGTTATACCCTTCAGGCAGAGGGTTACGCGGCCCATGATTGAGCAGATCACCGAGCAGCAGGTAGTGATCGGGCTGCCATGGCTCAAGCAGGGTCAGTACCCGCTCCAGCGCAATGATGCTGCCGTGGATGTCGGAAATAATGGCAAGTTTCATGAAATGCTCCTCACTGCTGGCTGAAATAGAGATCCTTGGTGGCAATCGTCCCTCTCAAACTCTCGCTAGGCAGCCCACGCAGTGTGGGATCGACCAGCCTCATCTGATTGTAATGATACACGGGAAGGATCGGCGCCTCCTCAAGCAGCAACTGCTCGGCATGTCGATAGAGTTCGACTCGGCTCGCGCTGTCCAACGTGTTGGCAGCCTGCTCCAGCAACAGATCAAAATCGGCATTGCAATAGCCACTCTCGTTGCGCAGATCCTGGCAACGGAAACTCCCCAGCATGGCTGACGGCTCCACGTAATCGCCAAACAGGAAGCTTCTGGCTACCTGGAAGTCACCACTATCCTTGGCCATCTGATAACCCCCCCACTCCAGATGGTTGAGGGTGACCTGCACCCCCAGCTTCTGCCACATGGCCGCGATAGCCTGCGCCATCTTCTTGTGGGTCTCCGCGGTATTGTAGGTAATGCTCAGTTTTAGCGGATTCGCACTGTTATACCCGGCCGCTGACAGTAGTGCCGCCGCTTTGGCCTGCCGGGTCGGCATATCCTCCAGGGCCACGGGCAAGACCACCCGCGGATAACCCGGCATCTCCGGCAACAGCGACCATGCCGCCAGCTCATCCTGCCCGCTCACCGATCCAATGAGCAGCTGCCGATCAATCGCCATGGAGAGCGCCTGACGCACCCGCACATCCTGCAGTTCGGGGCGCTTAAGATTGAAGGCGTAGAGATAGGTACCAAACAGCGGCAAACCCCAAAGCCGCTCCGGGGATTCGCGCTTCATCTTCTGGTAATAGCCGAGCGATACCTTGTTGGTCAGCTGGATTTCTCCGGCCTCATAGCGCAGCCGTTCCGCATGCTGCGAGGCGATTGGCAGATAGGTGACCCGGGCAATCCGGGTATGGAGATCGTCCCAGTATTGGATATTACGCTCAGCTTCAAGCCGCTCATGAGGTATCCATTGTACTAACCGGTAAGCACCATTGCTCACCAGTTTGCCTGGCGCCGTCCACTGCTTGCCAAACTTGGCTATCGCCTTCTGGCTAACCGGCACGAAGGGGCGCTGGCTGATAAGCTGCAGGAAATAGGGGGAGGGTCGTTCCAGGGTGATTTTCAGGATCTGATCGCTTTGCGCTTCAATGCCCAGGTTGTCGAGTTCCAGTGCCCCCGCATAAATGGATTGGCCGTTGTTGATGCCAGTCGCCAGCAACAGCTCAGCGGAAGGGGAACCCATTGCCGGTTCGAGCAGACGGCGCCAGGCATAGACAAAATCAGCGGCAACCAAGGGGTCGCCATTGGACCACTTCAGCTGGGGACGCAGGAAGAATCGCCACTCCAGTCCATCCTCACTCACCTCCCAGCGCTGCGCCTGCGCCGGAACGATATGCCCTTGCCCATCGTCGCTGACCAGCCCTTCAAACAGATCGACCAGTACCGCCTCCCCCGGGAAACCGGATCGCACCAGCGCAGGATCCAGCGACTCCGGCTCACCGCCATTACCCTTGACCAGGGTTTGCCGATCGGCAAGCAGAGGCTGCTGCTCGACTGTAGTGGCATGGGCCAAGGGCCCTGCCAGCACGGCAAGCAATAGCGGGGAGAGCCAGCGTTGCGCCAGCTTGGGAAAGAAACCATACCTCATGATAAAACCTCGAATAAAACCACTGCAGGAGGGGAAGGCCGAGGGCGCGCCTGATGAATGCCTGATGCCGCTCTTGTTATCCCCGAAAACGCCCCGTATTGTATCGGGCTTGCCCGAGAGATGGAGTCTTTCGGGCTATTTTTTTCAGGAGTTTTTATGGGGTATGAGTGGCTGGCACTGGGTTCGGCCAGTTTATGGGCAGTTGCTGCGCTAATTTCGGTCAAACCGGCCCGTCATCTGGGAGCATTTGCCTACAGCCGCTGGCGTATGTTTTTGGTCAGCCTAATGCTCGGCAGCGTGAGTCTGCTCACTGGTGGCTGGCAAACACTCACTGCCAGTGCACTGCCCTTGCTTGCCATCTCGGGGCTGATCGGCATTTTTGTTGGCGATACGGCGCTGTTTGCCTGCATGAACCGGCTGGGGCCAAGACGCAGTGCACTGCTCTTCTCCTGTCATGCGCTGTTTTCTGCCCTGCTCGGGCTCTGGCTGTTTAACGAAACACTCACTGATTGGCGACTGCTGGGGGCCATGCTGGTGTTTGCCGGCGTAATGCTGGCGATCCTGTTTGGCAGACGCAGTAGCAGCAACGAGTGGGAGCAGATCCGGGGCAATCTGGCGTTGGGGATTGGTCTTGGCCTGACGGCGGCGCTTTGTCAGAGTCTGGGGGCCATTATCGCCAAGCCGGTGATGATGAGTGGCGAGGTGGATGCGGTGAGTGCATCGGGTATCCGGATGGGCAGTGCCCTGCTGGCCCACTGCGTCCTGCGGCTGGGACGCTTGCCGCTGGCCATGCCGCTCAAACCGGTCAATCGCCAGATCCTTGCCATGATTGCCACCAACGGTTTTCTGGCGATGGGGCTGGGCATGACCCTGATCCTGATGGCCTTGCGTAAGGGCGAGGTCGGCATGGTGGCCATTCTCTCCTCCTCCACTCCCGTGCTACTGCTGCCGCTGTTGTGGTGGCACTCGGGGGAGCGGCCATCCGTTGCCGCTTGGGTTGGCGCCCTGATTGCCACACTCGGCACCGCGCTGGTACTGGGTTTCAGCGGTCACTGAAACCCGATAAGGCACGCGCAATCAGAACAGCGCGATCTCCTCAGCTGTGAGTTCGCGATAGTCACCCGGCGCCAGCGCATCATCGAGCACCAGGCTACCAATTTGCTCACGATGCAGACCCACCACCTTGTTGCCGATCGAGGCAAACATTCGCTTGACCTGATGGTACTTGCCTTCGTGGATGGTCAGTCTGGCCTCGCACTCATTGAGGATTTCAAGCTGGGCAGGACGAGTTTTGTCATCCTCATTACGCAGGAATACACCTTCGGCAAACAGCTCGATGGCATCCGGGCTCACCGGGTCGGCCAGCCAGACGTGATAAGTCTTGGCACACTCGTGGCGCGGCGATGTGATGCGGTGAGACCATTTACCATCATCGGTCACCAGTACCAGACCTGTGGTGTCAAGATCGAGTCGCCCAACCACATGCAGTTTGCCCATCGCAGGCTCATCCATCAGGAAAAACACTGTCGGGTGATCAGGGTCTTCATTTGAGCAGACGTAACCGACCGGTTTGTGCAGCATGAAATAGCGGTTGCACTGCTCTAGCCTCAAGGTGACACCGTCAAATTCGATCTGGCTCTGCTCATTGATATGAAAAGCGGGTTGCTTGACCACAATGCCATCCACCATGACCTCACCCTGACGGATCAGTTTGCCGGCCAGCGAGCGGGTCAAATCAGAACAATCGCAAAGAAATTTATCAAGCCGCATTCACAACCTCAGGTCCAACAAGTAAAGGGGCGTCATTATATCGGGCGGGGGCCACAACGCCACTGTTAAGGGGTTACCCATCATGACGATCTGGGCTTCCAATGTTACACTTATCACTAATACCTCATCTGAACGATGCTCATAATAATAAACGCCAGGAAGAATCCATGAAGTCCCAAGCATCCTATCCCGTACTCCCCGTCAACCAGCTGAAACCCGGCATGTATGTCATTGCTATCGCCAGCCAGACCGGTGGGATGGAGATCGCCCAGATGGGAATGGTGACGAATGTGGCGCAAATTGCCAATCTGGTGCGACAGGGGGTGCTGACGGTGCGCATCGATCTGGCCCGCAGCAAACTGGGCAGTGCCGAGAGCGAAGCCATTACCTCCCCCGACCTCAATGCCAATAGCGCTCAAGTGGGACGCAGGGCCAGTGCCAACAGCGAAGGGCGAGAGCTGAAGATCCGCCGTCTTTATCAGGAGGCACGCGAGCTACAGAGCAAATTCATTAGCCACCTCAAGGCAGGTGAACCCATCGACATCACCCCGCTGGCCGCAGTGGCCGAGGAGATGGTCGACACCATGTTCACCCATGGCGATGCCATGCTCTGTCTGGCCCGCATTCGCGCCAAGGATGCCTACCTGATGGAGCACTCCATGAACGTGGCTATTCTGCTCGCCAACTTCGGCCGCTATCTGGGGCTGGAGCGCAGTGTGCTCAAAGAGTTGACCCTGGGAGGCCTGCTGCACGACGTGGGCAAGATCATGACCCCGGACGAGGTACTCAACAAACCGGGAAAACTGACCGACGAGGAGTTCGCCATCATGCGCCAGCATGTGGTGCACAGTTACGAGATCCTAAGCAATACCCCGGGCATCACCCCCACCATGCTGGAGGTGGCAGCCAACCATCACGAGCGGCTCGATGGCACCGGTTACCCGCAGCGGCTCAAAGGCGATCAACTCTCTCTTTATACCCGCATGAGCGGCATCGTCGATGTCTATGATGCCATCACCGCGGATCGGGTCTACAAGGCTGGCATGCAGCCAACCCAGGCGTTTCGCATCTTGCTCAAAGGGGCAAACCAGCATTTTGATGCCGAGCTGGTGACCAAATTCATCAAGTGCATGGGGGTCTATCCGGTAGGAACGTTGGTGCAACTTTCCAACCAGCGGTTGGCCATCGTAATGCAGCGCAACGAGCAGCAGCCGCTCAAACCTATGGTCAAGGTGATCTATCACGCTACCCAGCGCCACTACCTCGATGTGCAGTGGCTGGACTTGGCCAAATCAGGTGTGCAAGAGAGCATCGAAAACACCGTCGACCCCAAAGAATTTGGCATCAGCCTCGCCAACTTCTTCTAGGGGCAGTCGTCCATTTCACTACCCTATCGGCCTCGTCAACGTAACTATGTGCAGCTACAGGACAACACCTGCACTCACTGCCACGATATCTCTGACCGAGTATGGACCTTACTCGATCCTCATATATTGGGGAACAAGGCCGAGTGGCGCCTTCGACATAGGCAACGCATTGTTTATTAACTGATTTCTTCTGGCGCGGCCTCTCTGGCGAGACTTGCCGTCTGATTGTGGCTGGGCCGTGAGGGTAGAAGGGTTCAGGGCGTATCACCTCTGTTGCTTGAGCTGCTTACAGGAATCAATCTGCAGGATACGCCACCCTTTTATCCTTGCGTACATCCGAAATCCCCCTGAACCCACTAATTACACTCATCCACTCATCTGTTGGCATTCTAATTGCTTTCTTCCGGTCAGAGTCATCTGTTTGACGGAGAATGCCATGGATCACCTGCTTTATATCGCCATGTCCGGGGCCAAAGAGACCATGAACAGCCTGGCTGTTCGGGGTAACAACCTCGCCAATGCCAATACCACGGGTTTCAAGTCTGACTTTGAGCAGGCCAGAAGCATGCAGGCGTTTGGCGAGGGCTTGCCGACTCGTGTGTTCGCCATGGCGGAGCGTCCTGGTCAAAATCTGCAGCATGGCATGCTGATGACCACCGGACGGGATCTCGACGTGGCAGTTGATGGCCCGGGTTGGATTGCGGTGCAAGACCCCAAAGGGGGCGAAGCCTATACCCGCATGGGGAATTTGCAGGTCAATGCGACCGGCAATTTGCAAACTTCAACCGGGTTGAACCTGGTGGATGACGGTGGCCAGCCTATCGTGCTGCCGATGCCGATGGAAAAACTCGAGATCAATCGTGACGGCACCATCAGTGGCCGCCCAGAAGGGGCCGCCGCCAACTTGCCGGAAGATTTTCAGCGGATCAAACTGGTCAATCCGGCTGCTGATGCCGTGGAGAAGGGACAGGATGGTCTGTTTCGCCGCAAGGATGGTCAAAATGAGGCCGCCTCAGCCAATGTTGGCTTGATTGCCGGCTCTCTTGAAGGGAGCAACGTCAATGTGGTGGACGAGATGACCAACCTGATCCGGTTGCAACGCCAGTTCGAAACCCAGGTCAAAATAATGAAGACGGCCGAAGAGAATGATGAAGCCCAAACCCAGCTGCTGCGTATCAGCTAATCAAGGAGTTACACCATGAATCCTGCACTCTGGATCAGCAAGACCGGGTTGGATGCACAGCAGACCAATATTTCGGTCACCTCCAACAACCTGGCGAACGCCAGCACCGTGGGCTTCAAAAAGTCGCGGGCCATCTTCGAAGATCTGCTCTATCAGAACATCAATCAGCCCGGTGGCCGCTCCTCTGCCGATACCGAACTCCCCTCCGGCTTGATGCTCGGTGCGGGAGCCAAGGTGGTAGCGACCCAGAAAAACCACAGTCAGGGCAACGTGCAAACCACCGACAACTCACTGGATCTGATGATCAGTGGCCGCGGCTACTTTGAAATTCAGCTGCCCGATGGTAGCGCTGCTTATACCCGTAACGGCCAGTTTACCCTCAATGATGAAGGCACCATTGTCACCCCTGGTAATGGTTACCCTCTGCAGCCGGAAATCCAGATCCCGGAAAACGCCCAGAGTGTCACCGTAGGTAATGATGGTCAGGTCTCGGTGCAGCTCAAAGGAGACGGTGCCTCACAGGTGGTGGGGCAGGTCAATATCTCCGACTTTGTCAACGCCAGCGGCTTGCAGCCGATGGGGGAAAACATGTTTGTCGAGACCCAATCCAGTGGCGCCGCGATTCAGGGGGTTGCCGGGGCGGATGGTCTGGGGGTGATCAAGCAGGGGATGCTGGAGACCTCCAACGTCAACGTGACCGAAGAGCTGGTGAACCTGATCCAGGCCCAGCGGGTGTACGAGATGAACTCCAAGGTTCTCTCGGCAGTGGATGGCATGATGTCCTTCCTGATCCAGCGTACCTAATTAGGAGGTGCATGATGAAAGCCGTATGGATGCTGGGATTGCTGGTGCTGGGAGGGTGTAGCAGTACCCCCAATACGCCCAGGCCGGATGATCCCGAATTCTCCCCCGTCTACGGGGAGTCGGATCCTGTCTCGGTGCGACCGACAGGGGCCATTTTTCAGCCGGATCAGGTCAATGGCATCTATTCGGATATCAAGGCGCACAAGGTAGGCGACATCATCACCATTGAACTGTCGGAATCGACCTCCGCTTCCAAAAAAGCCAATACCCAGAGTGGCAAGGACAACAAGTTCAATCTGGATCCAGTCAAGCTGGGCGGCGTGCCAGTAACCGCCAGCCCCTACGATCTCTCTGCCTCTATTGGTCAAAACAGTGCGTTCAAGGGCCAAGCCAAGGCGGATCAGAGCAACAGCCTGCAGGGTAATATTTCGGTCAGCGTGGCCAAGGTGCTGCCCAACGGCAATCTGGTAGTACGCGGCGAGAAGTGGATCATGCTCAACAATGGTAATGAGTACATCCGCATTACCGGCCTCATCCGTCCTGGCGATGTGACCTCGGATAACAGTGTCTCGTCACAGAAGGTGGCCAATGCCCGAATTTACTATGGTGGTACCGGCGATCTGGCCAATAGCCAGGAGCAAGGGTGGCTTACCAGCTTTTTCAATGGCCCCTGGTGGCCGCTCTAGGAGATGTTATGAAGTCACTCCGTCTCGTTACCCTGCTCTGCTGTCTGCTGCCCTTGGGGGCGGCAAACGCGGCCCGGATCAAGGACATCAGTTCGGTTGATGGGGTGCGCAACAACCAGTTGATTGGCTATGGTCTGGTGGTCGGTCTGCCCGGTACTGGCGAGAAGAACAACGCCTTTACCGAACAAACGTTCCGCACCATGCTCAATAACTTTGGCATCAAGGTACCGGACAACATCAAACCCAAGATCAAGGATGTGGCACCGGTGGCGATCCACGCTGACTTGCCCCCCTTCTCCAAGCCGGGCCAGACCATCGATGTGACGGTTTCGGCCATCGGGGAAGCCAAGAGCCTGCGCGGCGGAACCTTGCTGCAAAGCTTTTTGAAGGGGCTTGATGGGCGGGTATATGCCGTGGCACAAGGCAGTCTGGTGGTCGGTGGTTTGGGCGCCGAGGGGGCTGATGGTTCCAAGGTGGTCGTCAATACGCCGACAGTTGGACGTATCGCCAATGGCGCGACTGTGGAGCGGGAGGTGCCCAACTCCTTCAGTCAGGGCGACACCATTACCTTCAACCTCAATCGTCCCGATTTTACCACTGCCCGTCGCCTGGCTGATGTGGTCAATGACCTGATCGGCCCCAACATGGCGCAGGCACTGGACGCCACCTCGATCAAGGTTTACGCACCGCGCGATCCAAGTCAGCGGGTGGCGTATCTGGCCACTATCGAGAATCTGGAAGTCGATCCGGCCAATGAAGCAGCCAAGATCATCGTCAACTCCCGTACCGGTACCATAGTGATCGGTAGTCAGGTCAAGCTCAAACCCGCGGCCATCAGCCATGGTGGGCTAACGGTGACCATCGCCGAAAACCAGCAGGTCTCCCAGCCCAACCCATTGGCGGGAGGAGAGACGACCGTCACCAACAACTCGACTATCAATGTGCAACAGGAGCCGGGGCGGATGTTCAAGTTTGATACCGGTGCGACCCTGGATGATCTGGTGCGGGCGGTGAATCAGGTCGGGGTGGCCCCCGGTGATTTGATGGCGATCCTTGAGGCGTTGCAGCAGGCCGGCGCCATCGAAGGACAACTGGTCATATTGTAACAAGCGGCAAGTGATTGCCATGGGTGGCAATGAGGTAAGCAAAATGGCGGAGTTTGACACCAACAGCGGCATGAATCTCGGGATGGTGCAGGACATCAAGAACCTGGATCGTCTGCGCCAGATGAGCCAAAGCAAAGAGGGACAGGCCGAAGCACTCCAGAGTGCGTCACGTCAGTTCGAGTCAATCTTTACCCAGATGCTGTTTCAGGGCATGCGTCAGGCCAATGCGGTACTGACCCAGGACAACCCGATGAACAGCAGTTATACCCAGTTTTATGAAGGGATGCTGGATGAGCAACGGGTAGCCGACCTGTCCAGCAAGGGCGGATTGGGGTTGGCCCAGATGGTCGTCAAGCAATTCTCCCCGGAGGCGTTTACTCACCAGGATGGTCGGGTGCTCAAGATGCCGCAGCGCACCGAGCGGGTCTATAAACCCTACGAACCACCCAAGGCCGCCGCAGATGAATTGATCACTGCGTCAAAAGTTGGCAAAGATTTTGCTGAGAAAGAGATGGCTGTGCCCCATGGGCTCGCCATGCCCAGTCGGCCACATCGCAGCGTACCGCCAATGGGACACCCCACCAGCGAAGCGGGCACGGCCCCTGGCAGTGGTAGCAAAGAGTTTGATACCCCGGAAGAGTTCGTCAATCGCCTGATGCCGCTGGCCAAGAAAGCGGCCGACAAGTTGGGATTGAGCCCGGCGGTACTGGTAGCCCAAGCGGCATTAGAAAGTGGCTGGGGCAAACGAGTGATCAAGGATGGTGACGGCCAGATGACCCATAACCTCTTTGGCATCAAGGCAGATCCTCGCTGGGAAGGGCCCAAAGCAGTGGTCAGCACCCTGGAGTATGAAGAGGGCGTCGCCTCCCGCCAAAAAGCGGCATTTCGCTCCTATGAGTCATTTGAAGAGAGCTTCAACGACTATGTGGACTTTCTCACCTCCGGTTCTCGTTACAAGGGAGCCCTGACGAAGGTAGATAGCCCGGATCGCTACTTCGAGGCGTTGCAACAGGCGGGTTATGCCACTGATCCGCAGTACGCCAGTAAACTGAAACAGGTATTGCGCAGTGATGCCATTGCCCAATACAACGAGATGGAGCTGTAAGGTATGGCAAGCGACCTGCTTGGGATTGGTTCATCGGGCGTGCTTGCGCAGCAACGCCTGCTGCAGACCACCAGTAACAACATAGTGAACGTCAATAGCCAGGGCTATGTGCGTGAACGTACGCTGGTGTATACCAACACCATCGGTCTGGGGACCGGTGACATCAAGACCCAGCGGGTGATCAACGACTATATGCAGGGGGAGGTGCGCCGTGATACCTCCGCCTATCATGCCTCCCTGACTCATTACGAACAGCTGGCTAGCGTTGACAGCTTGCTGGGGGATACCAGCAACAGCGTGGGGGCGGCCATCACCTCCTATTTCAAGTCATTTCACTCGGCCAATGAATCACCCGCCGAGATCGGTGGCCGCAAGGTGGCGATGACGGAGTTGAGCGGTATGGTCAACCGCTTTCATACTCTTTCGGCGCAGCTAGACAAGCAGAGCGATACCCTCAACACCCGCATCGAAGATGAAACCAAGCAGGTCAACAGCCTGCTCACCAGCATCAATGACCTCAACCAGGCTATCCTCCGCACCCAGGGTTCACCCGAAGAGAACCTGATGCTGTTCGATCAGCGGGATGAGGCGATCCGCCTGTTGTCGGAGAAGATGGATATTCGCACTGTTGCCCAGCCCAATGGCAGCATGCTGGTCAATATGACCACTGGCCACTCACTGATCCTCGATGGCGGCGTGGCACAGTTCAAGGTGGTAGCCGGGGATCCGGACTCCCGTGATCAGGAGCTGCAGCTGACCTTGGGGGACAACAAGGCATTGATTGACCATGATACCTTCGGCGGAGCCGTGGGCGGATTGTTTAAGGCCCGTACCGATCTGGAGCCGACCAAGCGTGAACTGGGGCAACTGGCGATCGCAATGGCCGATGCGCTGAACCAGCAAAATCGCCTCGGGATGGATCTGGATAATGAAATTGGCGGTGATATCTTCACCCTGCCAACCAGCAAGGGATTACCTTACGGTGGCAATACGGGTACCGCTGCAGCTTCGGTAAGTTTTTTACCTGGCAAGGGTACTAATGTTACGCCGTTTGACTATGAAGTTAGATTTAGTGCGACAGGATATGAAGTGTTTTCCTTGGACAAAGATGGAAATGGCACTTCTTTAACGACCGGTCCTTTACCTGCCTCTTCCATTTCTATTGAGGATCATGGCATAAAAATCGACTTGACTGGTACTCCTGCTGCCGGTGACAAATTGTTGCTGCAACCGACCAAGAGTGCAGCGGCGGGCCTTGGTCAGCTGATCACACGACCGGAAGATTTGGCCTTGGCCTCTCCGCTTAAAGCGGAAAAGACCACCAATAATGGCGGCGGGGCTGATATCAAACTGGGTGGCGTATTCAATACCAGTGCGGGGTCAGGTTTTGGCACCAATAGCCTGAGCCCAACGGCTCCCCAAGTTGTCAAAATCAATAACAACGGTGACTACGAGGTCTATGACAAAGTAGGTACGCTGATCGGAGTGGCGCCTGCGGCCAGCAAGGGACAGAATTTGATGGCCGCCTTGCAACTGCCACCACCCACTGGTGGGCCTGTCTATTCAAACCCGAAACAGGCTCCCGGCTACGAGTTCAGTATCACCGGAACGGTGAATGCTGGCGATAGTTTCAAACTCAGTTACAACAACAATGGCTTTGCCGATAACAGCAATGGTCTGGCACTGGCCGAGCTGCAAAACAAGGATTTGGTGCGCAAGAGCACCAATGGTGGGACTACCAACGACAAGATGACCTTTAATCAGGCCTATTCCGGATTGGTGATGGAAGTGGGTAACAATACCAGTCAGGCAAAAACTCTGCTCAAGGCCAATGAATCCAAGCTTATCCAGAGCACCGGCATCTTTGAAAGCGTGTCAGGGGTCAATCTGGAGGAGGAGGCGGCTAATCTGATCCGCTTCCAGCAATCCTATGCGGCTTCGGCGCAAATCGTCAGCACGGCCAAAACCATTTTCGATACACTGCTCTCGTCCGTGAGGTAACGTCATGCGCATCACCACCAACATGATCTACGACCGGAATATCTATTCCCTCAACAGTGCCAACGAGCGGTTGAATACTGCCTATCAACAGCTGCAAACCGGCAATAAATTTCAGACTGCCGGAGAAGATCCCGCAGGGATGAGCCAGAAGATGGCACTGACCAAGGAGATTGACCTGTTCAAGCAGTACAGTGTCAATGGCAGTTTGCTGGAAAACAGCCTAGGGCATGAGGAGACGGTATTAACGTCGATTAATAATGCGATGCTTAGTGCCCAGACCCTGATCCAGAAGTCAAATAATGGCTCTATCAGCATGGATGATCGCAAGGCCATAGCCAGCGAGCTGGAAGGGTTGCAGCAGCAGATGTTTGACCTGATGAATAGCAAAAACTCGTCTGGTGAGTTTATCTTTGGCGGCAATCAGAGCAAGACACAGCCTTATATAAAAGACCCCAGCGGAAGATATATTTATCAGGGAGACCCTGGCCAGCGAAATATTCAGGTGTCACCCACAGTACAAATTGCTGCCAATGATTCCGGACAGGATCTGTTTGAAATCGTGGCAACTAGAAGAACTGCTGGTGCGCTGACTACTGGCATCAAGGTGGAAGTGTCTGATCAGGGGAATTTTGATAACTTTTATAAATCCAATTACAATTCAGCCTTGGCAAGTAATTCATATACAGTATCGACAACTGCTGGAGCACCCGACACCTATGAGATTAAGGATGCTGCTGGTAATTCTGTCGCAAATGGTAACTATATTTCAGGGAATAGTATTTCGTTTAATGGGCTGGAGTTAACTCTTAATGCACCTGTCGGAGGCACTCCACAGCAATTTGAGCTAAAAAAACCAGAAAATGATAACATTCTCAACGGGATGTCAGATTTTATTACCGCTTTACGTAACCCCAGTATTACCGCTGATAACTTTGCGCTGGAAGTAGCCGATGCCACCGTCCATATGAAAAATGCTCGCCTGAATATCGATCATGGGTTGGGTGAGCTGGGTGGCCGGATGAACAGTCTCGAGGCGGTCATCAACTCCAATGAAGGATTGAGTACCCTCAACGCCGAGGCGAGAGCCAAGGTGTCGGAAGCGGATCTCTATGAGGTTATTTCGACACTGTCAAAAGAGGATGCGGCACTGAGTGCTTCGCAACTCTCTTTCAGCAAAATAAGTCGCTTGACGCTATTTGACTATATCCGCTAATAAAAGGCCCGCTTGGGGCCTTTTATTTTAGCTTCGATCTGCAAACAGGTTCTGTACCATCACCAGCCAATTGTAACAAGCTGTTGCCGTTTCCCATTTAATGGTTACTGCGGGGTTGACCTCCCCACGGGATTGGATAATCATGCCGCCGGCACAACCGAGGGTTGTGCAGATTATTTGCAGCATCTCGTTAGGCGAGGCTCCTGTATAAACACAGGCCACTGATCTCACGACGTCCAGAGACGCCCAAGATCAGGACAGTTTTCATCGGATTAAGGTGTAAACCCAAGTGGCTTCCGGCATGCCGGATACGTTATACAGTGCTAAAGCTGGTACGTGGGGATGATGACACGCCGAACGGCGTCATTTCCTGCCTATTACTCGTCAATCAAATTGCTGTTTTCTTTCAGACTGCGATCGGATATTCGATCGCGTTCAGGCTCAGCCTGAAATCACATAAGGTCATTTGTGATGAAGAAAACACATACCATTCTTAACCGTCATCAACTACTCGATCTCGCTGCCCTGCAGGGTTGGCTGGAACATAATCTGGATCCGGTTCAGCGCGCCGATCAACTGCTGACCCTGCGTCCGGAAGAGCTCAACTGCATCTTTGATACCCTGCCCGTTTCGCAAGGGGCCGAACTACTTGGCTCGCTCTCGGCCGAGAGTGCGGCCCGCTTGCTACAGCGACTGCATGGCAGCATTGTCAGCGTGTTGCAGGAGGCCATTCCCCGTCGCGAGATGGTGGCCATCCTGCGCAAACTGGGCCGTCAGGATCGCACTATCTTGCTGGCTCGATTCCCGACCCAAGCGCAGGCCATGTACTACTCCCTGCTGGATTGGCCCACCGAATCGGTAGGGGCCAACATGCGCCACGAGTATCTGGCAGTACGGGAAGAGGACTCCATCGGTCATGCTAAACAGCTGATCCACGATGCCTGGGACAATGCACAGCTGTTTCGCCACATCTATGTGATCAATGGGGATGGTCGTCTGCAGGGGAGTATCTCTCTCAAGACGCTGCTGATCGCCGATCCGCTGGCTAATGTGGCCAATCTGATGGATCGGGAGACGGTACGGATCAACGCCCGGGCGGATCAGGAATTGGCCGCGCGCCTGCTGATCGACCGCGACCTCTCGGTCCTGCCGGTCGAGGATCAGGGGCGCCTGGTCGGTATTTTCCACGTCGATGACGCGGCGGATATTCTGGAGCTCGAATCCACCGAGGATGCCGAGATGCAGGGGGGCTCATCGCCGCTCGATACCCCCTACCTGCAAGCGACACCGTGGCAGCTGTGGCGCAAGCGGGTGGGCTGGCTGCTTATCCTGTTTGTGGCGGAAGCCTACACCGGCACTGTGCTGCGGGCATTTGAGGAGCAGCTGGAGGCCGCCATCGCGCTGGCCTTCTTTATCCCCCTGTTGATCGGCACCGGTGGTAACAGTGGTACCCAGATCACCACCACCATAGTCCGCGCCATGGCGGTCGGAGAGGTTAGCCTGCGCAATCTCGGCACAGTGCTGAAAAAGGAGCTCTCCACCGGCCTCTTGATCTCGGGGGCCATTGCCATGGCCGCCTGGGTGCGCGCCTGGAGCCTGGGGGTTGGCCCCGAAATAGGTATGGTGGTGACCTTTACCATCATCGCCATCGTGCTGTGGAGTGCCACGGTCGCCTCTATCATCCCCATGGTACTGCGTCGTTTCCGCATTGACCCAGCGGTGGTCTCTGCGCCGTTTATTGCGACCCTGGTGGATGGTACCGGTCTTATCATCTACTTCGAGATGGCCAAATGGTTATTGCCTGAGTTGCAGTAACGAGAGATTAAACCCTGTTGATGAGGCCTGGATAAACAAGCGGGGCAGTTTGTATTGCCGGAACCTTGTATTGCCGAAAAGAAGGGAGCTAAGTTATCCCCGCAGCGTGAAGCCAAGGCCACAGAAGAACAGAGTGAAAAAAGCCAATAAAAAATGCCAGTCAGGCTTAACTGACTGGCATTTTTCTCATGACACAGGTCTTCGTTTCAGACCATCAACCCATCATTACATCTGGTCGATCATGTCCTGGGCGAACTGGGAGCAGGAACGCAGAGTGGCCCCTTCCATCAGACGCTCGAAGTCATAGGTGACTGTCTTGTTGGCGATAGCCGCTTCCATCCCCTTGATGATGAGATCGGCCGCTTCGACCCAGCCCATGTGGCGCAGCATCATCTCGGCAGAGAGGATCAGGGAGCCAGGGTTGACCTTGTCCTGACCGGCATATTTCGGTGCAGTACCGTGGGTCGCTTCGAACAGGGCCACGCCGTCACCGATATTGGCGCCCGGCGCGATACCGATACCACCAACCTGAGCGGCCAGCGCATCGGAGATGTAGTCGCCGTTGAGGTTCATACAGGCGATGACGTCATACTCGGCCGGACGCAGCAGGATCTGCTGCAGGAAGGCGTCAGCGATGACATCCTTGACCACGATGGTCTTGCCGGTTTTCGGGTTCTTGAAGGAGCACCAGGGGCCGCCGTCGATCAGCTGGGCACCGTACTCGCTTTGGGCCAGGGCATAACCCCAATCCTTGAAGGCACCTTCGGTGAACTTCATGATGTTGCCCTTGTGTACCAGGGTCACGGAGTCGCGATCGTTGTCGATGGCATACTCGATGGCGGCACGCACCAGACGCTCGGTACCGGCCCTGGACATCGGCTTGATGCCGATACCGCAGGACTCGGGGAAGCGAATTTTCTTCACGCCCATCTCGTTTTGCAGGAAGGCGATCACTTTCTTGGCCTCTTCGCTATCCGCCTTCCACTCGATACCGGCGTAGATGTCTTCGGCGTTTTCGCGGAAGATCACCATGTCAGTCAGATCCGGACGCTTGACCGGGCTCGGGGTCCCTTCGTAGTAACGGACCGGGCGCAGGCAGATGTAGAGATCCAGCTCCTGACGCAGGGCCACGTTGAGGGAGCGAATACCGCCACCGACCGGCGTGGTCAGCGGGCCCTTGATGGCCACGCAATATTCACGAATGAAATCCAGGGTTTCGGCCGGCAGCCAGGCACCTTCGCCATAGACATGAGTCGACTTCTCGCCGGTGTAGATCTCCATCCAGGCGATCTTGCGCTCGCCCTTGTAGGCTTTCTCGACCGCAGCATTCACCACATTCAACATGGCCGGGGTTACGTCAACACCGATGCCATCCCCTTCGATAAACGGAATGATCGGATGGTTGGGAACCTGCAGCTTGCCGTTGGCATCGACTGTGATTTTCTGACCCTGGGTCGGGATTACTACTTTGCTTTCCATCGGCATCTCCTAACTTCCGTTTGTTATCAACTTGTTTGTTGCGCGCGGCCATCTTAGCCCATTCATTTTCATAATAAAATGGCGAGCAAGCATGTCAGACCAAAGAGGTAGCCACCCGCCAGTGCGCCGTCACCCCCCCTTCCCGACCCCGGCCATTTATCCCTCTTGCTCGCTGGTTACGGCCTGGGGCTGACTTAACGATCGATACTGGGAAGGGGTCAGCCCGGTCTTCAGCTTGAACACCCGACAGAAATAGTTCACATCGGTAAAACCGCAGCGATTGGCCACCTCTTCCAGACGAAAGCGATACTTTTTGAGCATGAACTTGGCCCGCTCCAGCCGTACCCAACTGATGTAGTCCGCCAGCCGCATATGCCCCTGCTGGCGGAACAAGCGGGAAAGGTGGCTGGGGGAGAGATTGAAGCGGGCGGCGATGCATTCGCGGCTGATGGGGCGGTGGAAATTTTCCTGAATGTAGATGCAGATGCCGTGGAAGAGATCGGAGCCGCGCGGACGACCGCTCTCCGACTCCACCAGCAGTTGCCGTGAATAGCTCAGCAGCGCCTGCAGCAGGTAATTATCCATCGGCGCCCTCACCTGCTCCTGCGCCAGAGTATTAAGGGAGAGCAGGATATGATCGAGTGCTCGTCCGGCACCGGCCTGAATACTGTGTTTTTGCACATCGAAGAAGCCGGTGTCCCCCTTGTGCTTGCTCACCAGACTGAACCCTATCTGGCGCTTGCCAAACAACAGGCTGAGCACGGAACAGTCGTTGTCCCAGTCCGGCTTGTTCCAGCCGTTGGGAGGGATGTACATCGCCTCGCGCTGACCCATCTGTACCGACTGCACATCCCCCTCCGGGGACCAGATCTGGTTGAGATAGTGGCCACTGAATACCAGCTCGAGACGCGGGAAGTTGACCTGATAACTGAAGCAGGGAGGCACCCCTTTGTCAGAGGCAAACAAGACCTTCTCAAAGCCCTCCCCTTCACTTAGGAAACCGTCCAACAGTTGGGTAAAGATGATACTCATGAATGATCCTGATCAAGATGCAGAGAGCAACCGATTGCGGTGCGCTGCCCCTGCCATGCTATAGTCCGCGCCAGACTGAAATTCCCAAAAAATCGTTCTGATACAAGGAGCCATCCATGAGCTACCCACCGTTTTTTCTAATGTGCAACCCGATCCAGGATTATGTCTGGGGCAGTCGTGACTCCCTGATCACGCTGTTTGGCATCAAAAATCCCGAGGGCAAACCACAAGCTGAACTGTGGATGGGCGCTCACCCCAATGGCTGCTCCGAAGTGACCCTGACCGGCGAGAAACTGAAGCTATCCAGCCTGATTGAAGCCAACCCCGTTGCCATGTTGGGCGCAGCCACCCAGGCTCGCTTCGGCTCACTCCCCTTCCTGTTCAAGGTGCTCTGCGCCGAGCAAGCCCTCTCCATTCAGGTGCACCCGAGCAAGGCACAGGCAGAGGCCGGTTTTGCCAAAGAAGAGGCAGCAGGCATCGATATCAAGGCGAGCAACCGCAACTACAAGGATCCGAACCACAAGCCGGAGCTGGTCTTTGCCCTCACCCGCTATCAGGCGATGAACGGCTTTCGCGCCATCCCGACCATCCTGGCCCTGTTCGATCGGATGGCGCTGCCAGCGCTGGCCGACCTGACCGCGGCACTGCGCCAGTCACAGAATGAAGCTGGCTTGCAGCACTTCTTCCACCAGTTGCTGATCCTGAGCGGTGAGCGCAAGGATGAGGCGCTGGCTGGCCTGCTGGCCTATGCCGCCGCCCATCAGGATGAAGAGACCTTCGCCACCATCAGCAAGCTAGCCAACCAGTATCCGGGGGATGTGGGGCTCTTCTCGCCACTGCTGCTCAACGTGGTGACCCTTGAGCCGGGTCAGGCAATGTTCCTCGATGCCCAAACCCCCCACGCCTACATTCACGGCACTGGCCTCGAGATCATGGCCAACTCCGACAACGTGCTGCGTGCCGGTCTGACCCCCAAATACATGGATGTGCCGGAGCTACTGGCCTGCACCCGCTGCGTCGCCAAACCGGATGACCAGATCCTGCTCAGCCCGCGCATGGAAGGCACGGTACAGCACTTCGACGTGCCGGTACCGGACTTCACTTTCAGCGTGTATGACGCAGGGGAACATGCCCTGACCACCGGCAATGCCGAGATCCTGTTCGCCATCGATGGGCCCATCACCCTGATCGGCCAACATGATGAGCATCTGACCCTGACCATCGGGCAATCTGCTTTTGTGCCCGCCAGCACCGGCGATTATCGAGTGACTGCTGAAGGGCGTTTTGCTCGCGCCAGCAACCGCTGATCCTGCTGAGCCATCGGCTCACCACCGTCTGTTTCAAGGGCCCTTCAGGGCCCTTTTTTCCAGCTCATCTGACCACCTGGGTGCAGGTATCGCTCACAAAACCGGTCATTTAACCCAACGCCAAAGAGTAACACGTTGACTTATAATGATTAATATCATTTAGCCTCCAAGGTCACGCTACCCTGCGGTTATGCGAGCCAGCTCACACCCTTCCGCACACGTCATAAAAATCCAGTTAATGCCATTTTTTTCCTCTGTCCCCGGATATTAATCACGGAAATAATAGAAATCGTTAATTTACAGGCAGCAGGAAAAACGCTTCAGACCATTTATATATTTCAGATTTAACACAGCGTTGCCATTTATTTCAGATGTAGAAGAGGCGACTTTTCAAATCAGGCTATTGGTGCCTGTTATTTTCCTGCACTTTTATTTTTCCGCCTGTATGGCCAGATGGTTTTCACTATCCATTTTATCTGGCTGATATTTTCCCCTGTTACCATCTATATCCAGTGATTGTCGGGGCAATACATGCAGATAGCCCTCTCGTCCGGCAGATATTCATTGGCTGAACCGGCGACTGCATTATCGGTTTTTATACGTTCAATACCCTACTTCCATTAACCTGTGGCGACAAATATGAAACTGAAACGTTCCCTACTTGCTTGTGCCGTACTGGCTGGCCTGGTTGGTATATCCGGTTGTCAAAATGACTCAGATACTGCTGGCGATAACAATAAAGAGGCAAGCGTCTCCCGTTACGTCAATCCGTTTATCGGCACAGGGAATCTGGGCAACACCTATCCCGGCGCCACCACCCCGCACGGCATGGTGCAGCTTTCGCCCAACAACGGCGCCAATGGCTGGGAATACATCTCCGGCTATTACTACCACGACAATCGCCTTGCAGGCTTCGCTCACACCCACCTCTCGGGGGCAGGTGCCGGGGATCTCAACGATATTCTGGTGATGCCCATCAACTCCCGTTCCAATTACATGTTGAACGAGGGGTCGGCATCCCTGAATCTGGAGGCCTCCCGTTACAGCCACAAGGATGAAGAGGCAACGGCGGGCTACTACAAGGTCGACCTGAAGGATTACGGCATCAAGGCCGAGCTGACCGCCTCGGATCGGGTGGGTGTTCATCGCTACAGCTTCCCGCAGGATAAAAAATCACAAATCGTGGTCAACCTCGGCTTCAAGGTCAACTGGGACTACACCTCCGACTCCTATCTGAAATGGGACAAAACCCACAACCGGATCGAGGGCCATCGCTTCTCTGACGGCTGGGCCCCCAGCCAGAAAGAGTTCTTCGTGATGGAGTTCGACCAGCCCATCAAAAATATCCGCTTCGCCTACTTCGACAAAGACCAAAACCGCTATCTGGATCTGCCGGAAGGCACCACCGAGATCGGCAACGAGACCCGTGGCAAATATCAGTACGCTCGCGCCTATGTGGAGTTTGATACTGCAGAGAAGGGTCTGGCCGTGGAGGCCAAGCTGGCCCTCTCCAACGTCGAGATCGGCCGGGATGGCAACGCTGGCGCCTCCCTCAACATGACCGAAGTGGCCAACATGTCGTTTGACGATGTCCGTCAGGCCGCCACTAAAAAATGGGAAGATGAACTGGGCAAGATCCGGGTCAGCGGGGATGAGGAGTACAAACAGACCTTCTATACCGCGCTCTACCACACCTATCTGGGCCAGACCATTCACTCCGATCTGGATGGGCGCTACCGCCAGGTGCATCAGGGGCGCAATGCCTACCCGGATGGCAACACGCCGTGGGGCGAGCAGATCGACACCCTCAAGGAGTCGGTACGCACCGCCGATGCCAACCGGGATGGCAAAGCGGACTTTACCCGTTACGACACCTTCTCCCTGTGGGACACCTACCGCGCAGTACAACCCCTCTCGTCACTGCTGGAGCCGGATCGCCTCGCCGATGTGGTGCTCTCCATGCTCTCTTACGCTGAAGAGGAGTGGATGGACGATCTGGGCAACCAGCGCAAGGGCAGATTGCCCGAGTGGACCTTCAAGGGCAACGAGACCGGCATGATGATGGGGATGCACTCCACCACCGTGATCCACGATGTGCTCTCCAAAGGCTCGCTGGACAGACGGATGATCGCACTGGGCTTTGGCGATGCAGAACGTCAGGAGATCAAGGAACGACTGGTGACCGCCATGATCACCGATGCCCGCGCATCCACCAGCCAGGGGGTCGCCTGGATCAAGGAGTACGAGCAGCAGGGTTATGTGCCCGCCCAGTTGCACGACACACCGCCGACCAATGACTGGGAATCACACTCCCCGTTCAAGGATGCCTGGACCTCCTCCTACTCGCTGGAGTACTCCATGGATGACTGGGCGATCGCCCAATCGATCAAAGCGGTGTTTGGCGAAAGTGACCCCCGCTATCAAGAGTTTGCCGATCGCTCCAAGAACTGGCAGGCGCAGTTTGACTTTGGCGGCAAGCTCTACAAGGGGTGGTTCAAGGCCCGCGACTACGATGGCAAGTTCATTGACGCCGGTTGGGTCGACCCGAAAACTGGGCGGGCAGTGGGCAAGGATTGGCGCCCGGACATGTTTAACTGGTCATTCGCCGAGTCCAACGGCTGGCAATACGCCTTTAGCGTGCAGCATGACATCCACGGTCTGGTCGACCTGATGACACGTTTCGATCAGACCCAGAATCCTCAGGCCAAACGGGGCGAACTGTTTGCCAAGCGGCTGGACGAATATTGGACCACCTACCCGGATCGCAACGCTGGCGACAACCAGTTCCCGGTGTTCAACACCGGTAACGTGGGTCAGCATGTGCAGGGCAACGAGCCGGATATCCATGTTCCCTACCTCTACAACTACGTAGGGCAACCCTGGAAGGGACAGGCGGCCATCGCGGCAGCCACCAACGTCTGCTACAAAAACACCCCTGACGGTATCTGTGGCAACGATGACTTTGGCACCCTTTCTGCCTGGTTCGTGTTCCGGGCGTTGGGCTTCTTCCCGGTCAATGCCTCCTCCGGCATCTACGAGATTGGCACCCCCATGTTCGAAACCGCCTCGCTCGATGTGGGGTCTGGCAAGCAGTTCACCGTCACGGCCCAAAACGTCAGCCGCGACAACATCTACATCCAGTCCGCTCGACTCAATGGCAGCGAGTTCAATCGCAGCTACCTCACCCACGAGGAAATTCTGAGTGGTGGCAAGCTTGAATTCGTCATGGGCGATAGCCCCAACCAGAACTGGGCTAGCCAGCCGGAAGATTTGCCGCCCGCGCAAGGTATCGGCACCTTCCTGCACGAAAGTGATATGCCTGCTGGCTCACGTTAACGATCTGTTCGGGGGGAGGGTTCCCTCCCCCATCATCAATCAATATTGGAATGCCCATGTTCAAACGTAATTTCATCGCCCTTGCCGTTATTGCTGGCCTGACGGGCGGTATTGCTGGCTGTACTGACGAAGAGCAGTCAACCGCCGTCGAGATCCCCGTTACCCCGATTGTCGACCTTTCCGTACTCAACTACGTCAATCCCATGATCGGCACAGCGGCCTCCGGCCATACCTTTCCCGGCGCCACCCACCCGGCAGGGATGGTGCAGCTCTCGCCAGATACCTTTATTGGCTCCAACAGCGGTCATGAGTCAGGGCAAAACCCCTGGCACTCCGCCTCGGGTTACTGGGATTCATCCAATTACCTGACCGGCGACATAGTCGCGAACGATGTCCCGCTCTACGGTTTTTCCCACACCCACCTCTCCGGTACCGGGGCCACGGACCTCGGGGATATTCTGGTGCTGCCTTACTCGGACATGGCAGACACCCAGCTCAACAGCTTTGACAAAGCCAATGAAAAAGCCAGCGCCGGTTTTTACAAAACCAGGCTGAATAAGGGCGGTATTGAGGTGGAACTGACTGCCACCAAGCGGGTGGGGCTGCACAAATACACCTTTGCCAAAGGGGCCGAACGCAGCGTGAAGTTCGATCTGGGCCACACCTTGCTGAACAACAACGGTCAATCACTGAACAACAAGATCGAAGTGCTTGATGAATACACCCTTCGTGGCCGCAGAACATCAACCGGTTGGTTTCAGGGGCAAAATCACCTGGGTCAGGATATTTTTTTCTACGCCAAGTTCAACCAGCCAGTGGCCAGAGCCATGCTGGGGGAACAAGACAAGATGCCGATCCGGGAGATGCGCTACAACAGCGTTTATCAGGGCGATGATGTCACCGCCTACCTCGATTTTGGTCAGGGCGATCAAGCCATCGAGATCCGGGTCGGCATCTCCCCGGTAAACTGGCAAGGGGCACAGCAGAACCTGGAGGCTGAAGCCCCCACCTTTGATTTTGCCAAGGCGAAATCACAAGCCGAATACGCCTGGGCCGAAAAGCTGACCAAGATCCGGGCTGAAGGGGGAAGCTCGACGGAAAAAACCAACTTCTACACCGCCCTCTATCACATGATGATTGCCCCCATCGAGTTCTACGATGTGGATGGCCGATACGTTGATATGCTCGGTACTGTGCGCACCCTCAAGCCGGGTGACACGCCAAACTACTCCATCTACTCCACCTGGGATACCTTCCGCGCCGTGCACCCCATGTGGACCATCATGGATCCGCCGCAGGCGACCCTGTATGCCAAGGATCTGATCCGCAAATCCAACGTGGAGTTCGGCCTGCTACCCAAGTGGGAAGGCCACGGCTCGGAAACCGGCACCATGATCGGCTACCCTTCGGCCGCGATTCTCGGCGACGCGGTCACCAAAGGATTGATCGATGCAGACGAGGCGCTGCAAGCCTCGGTCAAATCGGCCCACTACCGACCGGCAGATTACCCGCAGATCAACGATGACATTCTGAGCGCACTGATGGCGGGGCAACTGAGCTATCACGAGAAAGAGCAGTGCGTCCGTTATCCCAACTGGAACTCGGTCTCCTACTCGCTGGAGTTCTCCTTCTACGACTGGACCATCGCCGAGATGGCGAAAGCCGCGGGCGACATGACCACCTATCAAGAGTTCAAGGCGCGCTCCTACAACTCGCTCAAGCATTGGGATCCCCAGGCAGGCAATGCCGATGGCAAGGGCTTCTTCGTGCCGACCGAGCTGAAAAACGGCGACCCGTGCGCCCTGAAATACGCGGCGGCCGATTTTGATCCCTACAAGTCGGATGCCTTCTACTACACCGAGGGTAACGCCTGGCAGTGGCAGTGGTCCTTCATGCAGGATCTCGACAAGCTGACCGAAATCATGGGGGGTCAGCAGGGGCTCAACGACAAGCTCGACAACCTGTTCAACGCCAACCCGAATGGTGGCGATGCACATCAGGACATGACCGGCTATATCGGGCAGTACATCCACGGCAACGAGCCCTCCCACCACGTCATCTATCTCTACAACCGCACCGCCCAGCCCTGGAAAGCGCAGGAGTACCTCGATCGGGTCTACAAGGCGTTTTATAAAAACACCCCGGATGGTCTGATCGGCAATGAAGACGTCGGCCAGATGTCCGCCTGGTACATCATGAGTGCCATGGGCTTTTATCAAATCTCCCCGGGCAACCCGACCTACACCATAGGCCGACCCATTTTTGACAAGATCACCATCAACCTGCCCAACGGCCAGTTCAAGGTGGTGGCGCAGAACAATGGCCCGGACAACCTCTATGTCAAAGAGGTCACCATCAATGGCAAGCCGCTCAACCAGTACAACACCTTTGCCCACAGCGAGATCCATCCCGGTGGTGAGCTGCGCTTTGTGATGACCAACCAGAAACCGACCCCGTAACTCCAGCAACGACAAGCCGCCCGGCTTACCGCTGTTTCATATCCGGCATTCAGGAGCAACAGATGTTCAAACCCCATAAGCTGGCCATCGTGGTGGCCGCCTTGCTTGGTCTTTATGGCTGCAACGCAAACGATGAGACCACCACTGACAATGACCGCCCCGACAATCCCCTGCAGGTGCTGCAATATGTTGATCCCCTGATCGGCACCGATGGGCTGGGCAATGTCAATCCCGCCCCCGTCATGCCGGAAGGGATGATCCAGCCAGGCCCGGATAACTGGAACCCGGCCAACTGGAATGGCAAGGGCTCCCCTTCCGACTATCACCACCATCTGGCGAAACTTTCCGGCTTTAGCAGCACCCATATCTCGGGGGCCGGCAAGGGGGATCTCAATGACTTTGCCTTCTTGCCATACACCGGCAGCAATACCGATCCGGTCACCATCCACAAGCCGAGCGAGCTGTCGGAGGTGGGCTATTACAAAGCCGATCTGGTAGAGACCGGTATCAAGGCCGAGCTCACCGCCACCCAGCGAGTTGCCTTCCACCGTTACCGCTATCCGGCAGGTGAAGATCGCAAAGTCCAGCTCGATCTGCAGCACGAGCTGCTGGAGCAGTACGGCAACCACTCCCGCAACATTTACTTCAAGCGGGTCAGCGATAACGCCATTGCCGGGGCCAGAACCAGCAACGAGTGGGGGCAGTGGCAAACGGTCTTTTTCTACGCCGAATTTTCCGAAAACTTCGTGGAGCAGACCCTCTATGTCGATGGCAAACTGAGCAGCGACACCGAGGTGGGGCTGGCCGATTACATCGGGTATGGCGAAACCAGACCCCGGGTGCGGGATGTGGTGACCCAGCTCAACTTTGCCAAAGGGGAGCAGCCCATCACCATGAAGATGGCCATCTCGGGCACCGGCATTGAGGGGGCCATGGCCAACCTGCGCGCCGATGAACATGGCTACCGCTTCGATCAGGTGGTGCAGGAGAGCAAGCAGGCATGGGCAAAAGTGCTCAATAAGTTCACCCTGGAGGGTGGCAGCGATGCCGACAAGACGCTCTTTTACACCTCCCTCTATCGCACCTACATAGCCCCCTTCGTCTATCAGGATGTGGATGGCCACTATCGCGGGATGGATGGCAAGGTGCATCAGGCCAAACCGGGCTTTACCAACTACTCGGTCTACTCCATGTGGGACACCTTCCGCGCCGCCCACCCGCTGAAGACCATCATCGAAAAAGATCGCGCCATCGACTATGTGCACGACCTGCTCAACAAATATAAAACCGGCGGCATCATGCCCAAATGGGAGCTGCACTCCGACTATACCGGCGAGATGGTCGGCTACCCGGCGGTCTCCATCATCGCCGACGTCATCGTCAAATACCCGGGTGAGTTTTCACCAGCAGAGATAAAGCTGGCGCTGCAGGCGGCCAACGTCTCCGCCAACTTTGACCTCGAATTGACCAAATCCTGGGTGCCCTATCAGGATCCCTGGAACGGCGACAAGCGCTTCACCGTGATGACCCGTCACGGCCAGTATGCCGAGCAGCACGGCTATGTCCCCGCCAACGTCAAACTCAAGCCGGAAGAGGGGGGCATGGCGCAGGACAAGTACGATGAGCTGGTCAACGAGTCCGTCTCCTACGGCGTCGAGAATGCCTACTACGACTGGTGCATCGCCCAGCTGGCCCGACTGGCGGGCGACAAATCCGCCGAGAACCGCTATCTGGCCCGGGCCACCACCTGGCGCGCCTATTTTGACTACAACCCGGCTGAATATGGCAAATATGGCGCGACCGGCTTTATGCGCCCCAAAAATTACGATGGCAGCTGGGTCAACAACTACCCCTCCTGCGCCATCGACAAAAATGGCAACCCGGTTACGCCACCACAAAACTGTGACATCACCGACAGCAGCCGTTATGACACCTTCTGGCCCTATCGTGCCGAGCACCGGGGGCAGGACTTTACCGAAGGCAACACCTGGCAGTGGAGCTGGTTTGTTCCCCACGATATCGAGGGGCTCAAAGAGGCGATGGGGGGCGAGGAGGGCTTCCGGAAAAATCTGGATGCCCTCTTTACCGCCAACTCCAACGCCGATACCTCGCAAGGGGACATGACCGGCTATATCGGGCAGTTCGTAATGGGTAACGAGCCGGATCACCATGTCCCCTACCTCTATAACTGGACCAAGGAGCCGTGGAAAACCCAGGAGTATGTGGATCAGGCAGTGCGCAGCTTCTTCCACCCGACCACCACCGGCCTGATTGGCAATGAGGACGTGGGGCAAATGTCGGCCTGGTACATCATGAGTGCGCTTGGCATCTATCAGGTCACGCCGGGGCTCCCGGTCTACACCATAGGTCGGCCGCTGTTTGACAAGGTGACGATGGATATCGATGGTGGGAAATTCACCGTGAGCGCCGAAAACAATGGCCCCAAAAATATCTATGTGGAATCGGTCACCATCAATGGCAAACCGTTGGGGGAAAACCTGACGTTCAACCACAGCGATATTCGGGCAGGCGGTGAGTTGAAATTTATCATGACGGCGCAAAAACCAACCCGCTCAGATAATAAATAACCATCATTTATTACCAATATATGTTCAGGCTCAAAGCTTCCTTTGGGCCTCTTTTTTGCTGGGCTCACAAAAACACTCAAAAATATAACGTTCTGTATCACATGATACGCGGATCACAAACAGACAGCCTTGTCACAAAAGTCTAGTGAATGACACTTTTTTACTCTGTCGATGAAACCGGTGGCATGGGAATAATAGAAGTCGCCGGGATTAACCGCGCCGAGCCTTAATATTGCGCAGGTACCGCTCCGGCATCAGAAAAATAGATCATGACTGCTCACCCCCTACCCGATGGAGCCGTTCCATATGTTCAAGAAAAGTATTCTGGCCATTACCCTGACCACCACGCTCACCATGTTATCTGGCTGTGATGCTGATGACAGCACCACCAATAATGACGATCAAAAGCCAACGCCAACCAATGTGTTGCAATACGTGAATCCATTCGTTGGCACTGGTTTTAATGGGCACACCTTTCCCGGCCCTGTAGTACCGGAAGGAATGGTGCAACTGTCGCCGGATACCGAACTGATAGGGTGGCACTCCTCCTCCGGCTATCACTTCGACAAAGATACCCTGTTCGGTTTTTCCCACACCCATCTCTCCGGCACCGGCATGGGGGGGCTGGGGGATATTCTGTTCCTGCCCTTTACCGAAGATAAATCCAAATACATCGAGCAGAACGATGATTACCGCAAAGCCATCTCGGTCAAAATGGACAAAAAGTCCGAGCAAGCCGAGCCTGGTTATTATGCGGTCCGCATCGCCGAAAATGGCATCAAGGCAGAGTTGACCGCCTCCGAGCGGGTGGGCTTTCACCGCTACACCTATCCGCAGGGCCAACCACAACGGCTGAAGATCGACTTGAACTCGATCCTCAACAGCGACTGGGGCTCGAGTTCGCTTCGCAACAAACTCACCGTCAGTGAAGATGGCTACACCATCACCGGCGAACGGGATGCCGCCCACTTTTCCGGCTGGGCGAAAAACCAGAAGATCTTCTTCTATGCGACCTTCGACAAGAAGATCAAAGGGGTCTACATCCTCGCCGGAGGTGTACCGGTAGAGGGGTTGAGCGCCGAGCACAAGGCCAAATCCAAAGCCGATGTCACCGCCTACGTCGAGTTTGAAGAGGGGGATTCTGCCCAGCTGAACGCCAAAGTCGCCCTCTCGGCAGTTGATGCCAGCGGCGCGCGGAACAACTACCAGGCTGAAGGTAATGTGTCGTTTGACGAAGCCCGCACCAACGCCCGCGAGAAGTGGGCCAATGCCCTCAATTTCACCATCGAGGGGGGCAGCAAGGAGCAAAACGAGATCTTCTACACAGCCCTCTATCACACCAAGATCGCCCCCATCGTCCATCAGGATGTGGATGGCAGCTTCCGCGGCATGGGCAAAGGGGCGCAGGCCAAGGGGGAAGGCAGCTACTCCATCTATTACGGTCAGGCGAGCGAAGATCAGCCCAACTTCTCGGTCTACTCACTGTGGGACACCCAGCGGGCGCTGCACCCGCTCAAGACCATCACCGAACCCACCCGCGCTGTGCAATATGCCAAGAACCTGATCCAGAAGTATCAGGAGAGCGGCCTGCTGCCCAAGTGGGAGCATCTGGGGGATGAGACCGGCACCATGGTGGGCTATCCGGCGGTGGTGGTGATTGCCGACGCCATCACCAAATACCCCGATGCCTTCACCGCGCAGGAGAAAAATCTGGCGCTCAAGGCCGCCATCGACTCCTCCACCTATGACAACTACCCGGCGCTGGCCGCCGAGTGGGACAAGGCGGTGCTGGACAAGATCCTGACCAACCACATCGACTACATCGAGAAGAATGGCTTTGCCCCGGCGGTGCAGCGGATCAACGGTCAGCCTGTCGTCCCTGACTACACCCTCGAGTCAGTCTCCTACGGTCTGGAAAACGCCTTCTACGACTGGGCCATCTCCCGGATCGCCAAGGCGGCCGGCAACCCGGCGGCAGAGGCGCGCTATCTGGCTCGTTCGAACGGCTACCAGCGCTACTTCGATCACAATACGGCCGAATATACCCAGTACGGGGTGACCGGGTTCATGCGTCCGGTGATGAACGATGGCACCTTCATGACGCCGTTTGATCCCTATGGCACCGAACATGAGACCGGCAACTATACCGAGGGCAACGCCTGGCAGTGGACCTGGTTTGTCCCCCATGACATTAAGGGGCTGAAAACCGCGATGGGCGGGGAAGCGGCCTTCAAGCAGAATCTGGATGCGACCTTCGCCGCCGAGAGTCAGGGATCGGAGACCGCTGACATGACCGGGATGCTGGGGCAGGTAGCCTTTGGCAACGAACCGTCTCACCATATCCCCTACCTCTACAACTGGACCGCGGAGCCGTGGAAAACCCAGGAGAAGGTCGATTACATCCTCCACACCATGTACACCAACACCCCGGCAGGCATCATAGGTAACGAGGATGTGGGCGCCATGTCTGCCTGGTATGTGATGTCATCACTCGGCTTCTATCAGGTGAATGCGGCAGATGCCGTCTACACCATCGGCCGTCCGCTGTTTGCCAAAGCGACCATCCCGGTCAAGGGGGGAACCTTCACCATCATCGCCGATAACAACAGTGAGAAGAACCGCTATGTCCAGTCGGTCACCATCAATGGCAAACCGCTCAAGGATGGTCTCTTCTTCGAGCACAAGGAGTTTGTGCCGGGGGGCAACCTCCACTTTGTGATGAGCGATACCCCGCCACAGAAGTGATCCCGATAGCATAAAGGTGACATCCATCCCCGATAGGACAAATGTCACTTTGTGATACTGCACGGCTCACCCCGGATGAATAGCAATTTGCTAATCAGGGGTGAGCCGTCTCATTTTCAAGGATGTGGCATCCATCGCACTTTTTGCGCCAAATGGCACAAAACAGCTGATAAAAAGGGCATTAACGCTGCACACAACCTCTTTTTCGCCATCTTTTGATGACCATCACATCTCGCCGTGAATTAAACACAACCAGCTATTGAGTCGCCAATCAACACTTTGAGAGCTGGATCACACCGGCAGAACCATGCAACAAAAATCCAGTTATTGCTACATTCATCGCCTGTCCAACCCCACCCGAGAGGGCAATAATGACACCAATTCACAACGCATGACTTAGCCCTGACGGGAAAGGAGAGTGAGATGTTACCCACCATGACCAACGGCAGACTCATCTGCCTTGAGTTGAAGGCCACCAGCAAGGAGGCCCTGTTCGACGAGATGGCACAGATGCTGGCGCGCGATGGCGCTGTGTCTGATCAACAGCAGTTCGTCAAAGATGTCTGGGCCCGCGAGCAGCTGGACTGCACCGGCTTCGAGCAAGGTGTCGCCCTGCCCCATGCCAAGAGCAAGGCCGTCAGCCGCCCTGCCATTGCCATCGGTGTCAGCCGCCAAGGTATCGAGTACGGCGCCGAAGATGGCAAGCCGACCCAGCTGATCTTCATGATCGCCTCCCCGGATGGCGGCGCCAACCACCACATCGAAGTACTGGCCGAGCTCTCTACCCGTCTGCTGGAACCCGGTTTTATCGAGCAGATGAAGGCCGCCACTACCGTTGAGCAAGCGCTGACCCTGCTCAAACAAGGCCCGAAAATGGAAAAACCCGCCCCTGCCGCCAAACCGGCAGCCACTGCCCCGGCAGCCCCCGAAGAGCGCACCTTCAAGGATCGCCTCAATACCATGAAGCAGCATCTGCTGTTTGGTACCTCCCACATGATCCCCTTCATCGTGGCGGGCGGTGTCCTGCTGTCCCTGTCGGTGATGCTGAGCGGCAAGGGCGCCGTGCCGGAAGCGGGCTTCCTCAAAGACATGGCTACCATGGGTATCGCCGGTCTGACCCTGTTTACCGCTGTGCTGGGTGGCTACATCGCCTACTCACTGGCTGACAAACCGGGCCTGGCCCCGGGCATGATCGGCTCCTGGATTGCCGTTCAGCACTATCAAACCGGTTTCCTCGGCGCCATTCTGGTGGGCTTTATCGCCGGTTTCGTGGTCAATCAGCTCAAGCGGATCAAGCTGCCTGACTCCATGACCTCCCTCGGCTCCATCTTCATCTATCCGCTGATCGGTACCTTCCTGGTGTGTGGCATCGTGATGTGGGGGATCGGTGCCCCGATCGCCGCCATGATGGAAGGGATGAACCACTGGCTCTCCAGCATGGCGGGCTCCGGTAAAGTGATGTTGGGTGCCATTCTGGGTGGTATGACTGCCTTCGATATGGGCGGCCCGGTCAACAAGGTTGCTACCCTGTTTGCCCAGACTCAGGTCAACACCCAGCCCTGGCTGATGGGTGGTGTCGGTATCGCCATCTGTGTGCCGCCACTGGGTATGGCACTGGCCACCTTCATGTCTCCGAAGCGTTACAAGAAAGAAGAGCGTGAATCTGGCAAAGCCGCCGCCATCATGGGCATGATCGGTATCAGTGAAGGTGCCATCCCGTTCGCCGCTGCTGACCCCGTGCGTGTTATCCCGGCCATCGTCGCAGGCGGTATCGTCGGCAACATCACCGGCTTCATGATGCACAGTATCAACCACGCCCCCTGGGGTGGCTGGATTGTCCTGCCGGTTGTTGAAGGCAAGATGGGTTACATCCTGGGTACCATCCTCGGTGCCCTGACCACTGCCATCATCGTCAACCTGCTGAAGAAGCCGGTGAGCGAAGAAGATGACGTGACCACTACCCAAACCAGTTTCGAGATCATTGAAGCCGAAGGTGAAGCTGACGTGCTGGCCATCACAGCCTGCCCGTCCGGTGTTGCCCACACCTTCCTGGCCGCCAAGAGCCTGCAGAAGGCGGCTGCCAAGCAGGGGATCAAGATCAAGGTCGAGACCCAGGGCGCCAACGGCATCATCAACCGCATCACCGCCAAGGATGTCGCCAACGCTCGCTACGTTATCTTCGCTCACGATGTGGCGATCAAATACCGCGAACGCTTCACCGATATCGAAGTCATCGATGTGAAGACCAAAGAGGCGATTCACAATCCGGAAGGTCTGCTGGCCCGCACCCTGGGCAACAAGGCGAACGCCGCCTGATAACCGCCAGACCCGACTCATCACAAGGGGCCCATCACGGGCCCCTTTTCATTGCCTGCCGAGCAACAGCACATCATCCCACCGACCAAGCCACTGATTTAAAACATATTAACCAGTCACATCACGGATATTGGCGAGCCGTCACAGAACGGTGACCGCTAAAAAAACAGCCATTGAAGCGCTGGTCAGATCTCATGTCAAATGGCTCCGCCTACTAAACTGGAGCATCACAAAAATGATAAAAATCAATAAATTGGTTCTGGCTGTTACCCTCACCCTCACTGCTACCCCCTTGCTGGCTGCCCACTGGGCGTGCGGCGAGCACGTGCGCTTCGGCCTCCCCTCCGAATCGGATCAGAAGCTCTGCCGTGAAGGGTATGCCGTCGGCTACAACTACGACTACAAGGTGGCGAACTGGGTCTCCTACCGGATGACTGCCCAGAGCGCACAGGGCACAGTGCCGCGCAAGGATGCCTTCGCCGAGGACAGGGAGATCCCGGTTGCCTACCGCGCCACCCTCGCCGACTACAAGGGTTCGGGCTATGACCGTGGCCATCAGGCCCCGGCGGGGGACATGAAATCGAACAAGAACACCATGAAAGAGAGCTTCCTGCTGAGCAATATGACGCCGCAGATCGGGGTGCTCAACCAGAAGGCGTGGCGCGTGCTGGAGGACAAGGTGAACAAGTGGGCGGTCACCCGCAAGGAGGTGCAGGTGATCACCGGCCCCATCTTTACCGGCTCTGAAGAGTCCATCGGTCAGGGGGTGGCGATCCCGAGCGCCTACTACAAGATCGTGATGGACCCGGCCAGACTGCAGGCCATCGCCTTTATCATGCCGCAGGAAGAGGTGCCCATCAGCCAGATCGCCGACTACCGGGTCTCGGTACGCGAGGTGGAAGAGCAGACCCAGCTCAACTTCTTCAGCGATATGCCCGAAGAGCAGCAAGAGACGCTGGAAGCCCGCATCTCCCCGATGTGGAACTGACTGCGAACACTCGCCAACAGATGGATTGACACCCCATCTATCTTGAATCGAGAGAGAGGCCTTCGCCCCTCACAGCAGGGGGAAGCAGCTTCCCCCTGCCCCTTTTAGATCCCTGCTGGCCCTTTGTTGCCACAGGAATACATCCCTGACAGTGGCAACCCGGCAACCCGCCCCGACTCACAGTTTGCCGCGCCGTTAGCTGGTATATTGCCCCCTCTTTGGCACTAACAGACTGAATTGACGCACTTTTGCCTTATCCCATCGGCCCACAAGCCGACGCACCACGGCGCGATTCAGCCCGACAGAGGACCTTTTGATGAAACAGACCCTTCTTGCCCTGACCCTCGGCGGCCTGCTGGCGCTCTCGCCCCTCGCCCTGCAGGCGGCAGAAAGTTCGATGCAGATGGAGCGCGACCTTAATACCCTGGTCAGCAAACGCCAGACGGTGGACATGCTGCTCGGTGAGGCGCTGCAGATCTACAAGTCGCCAGCCAAGATCTCCCACGCCGGTTTTACCGCCAAGATGCCGAGCAATATGGAGCTGGTGACCGAGCGGCTGTTGGCCGCCTACCAGCTGGAACCCTACCGCACCGACCTGCTGATCTCAGCGGCCAACGCCCAGATCTACAACGGCAACCTGAGCCGCGCCATCACCTTGCTGGAGCAGGCACAGGCCGTCGCCCCCGATGATCTCGACATCAACAGCTATATCGCCATCTGGCAGCTGGTGAAAGGCAACAAGGAGGCCTCCCGCAGCTATCTGGCGAAAGTGGCGGATCGCAACAGCGGCCGCGCCGCCGATCTGGAGGAGATCATCGCCCGGGTGCAGCGGATCACCGCCGCCCCGCTGCAAACCGAACTGACCGGGGATCAGCTCAAGGCCACCAAGGAGGGCAAACGCGCCATCGTCACCCTGGGCTACGCCCTCAATCCCGACGGCAGCATGGACAAGATCCTGCTGGGCCGCCTGCAAACCACGCTGGAGCTGGCCAAGGCCGACCCGGAGGCGCTGCTCATCCTGACCGGTGGCGTGCCGCAGAACCGTCAGACCGAGGGCAAACTGATGGCGGACTGGCTGGCCAACCACGGCATCGACCGCAGCCGCCTGATTGAAGAGAACTACGCCACCAGCACGGTGGACAACGCCCTCTACAGCGCCTATGCCCTCGCCCGCCACCAGATTGACTATGCGGTGCTGGTGAGCTCCGCCAGCCATGTGCGCCGCGGCCAGACGGTGCTGGAAATCGCCTGCGACCAGATTGGCCCGGCCAACATCAAGGTAGCGAGCGTCAGCTACCCCGACAAGCCACTCGAGGATCTGGCCACCCCGAGTGAGAGCGAGCTGCTCGGCATCTACCGCGACGCCCTGCGCACCTACGGCATGTGGAGCTACCGCTCCGCCCCCCTGCTGGAGCGTTGATCGGCCATCAAAACAAAAAAGAGAGGGAGGCGTCATGCCTCCCTCTCTTTTTATTGGCCCAGCAGCTTTCCTTAACTGACCATAAAGCCCTGCGAGGGGGCCGCTTTGGGATCGTCACCGAAGCGGTTCGGTCCCTGCTGGCCGTTGCAAACCATAAAGTAGATGAGCACCAGGGTGCCGATGATGGGGATGAGCCCGAGCAGCAGCCACCAGCCGCTACGGTCGGTGTCGTGCAAGCGACGGGCCGCCACCGCCAATGACGGCAGCAGCACCGCCAGCGAATAGATGGAACTGATCAGCTCCTTGTCGCCGCCAATCAGCTTGTCCACCATGCTGAGCAACAGCATGACGATGACGTTGCACAGCACGAACATCCAGTATTCGGTGCGGCGAGCCCGCCCGTTGAATACCGCATATTGCTTGAGGACCGAGATATACCAGTTCATTGCGCCTCCAGAGTGGCTATCACGCCAGTGAGTAAAAAGAGAGTCGATAAAACAAGTAGTTAAAAGCTTAACGCGATCACTCCCCCGAGTCGACAAAGATGCCCGAACGCCTCCAAAACTAATCAACTGCGGCAATCATTGACCGGCCCAAGCCGGGAGATCTGCGCCCCTGCGACAGGGCAAATCATCCCCATCAGCGCATCACTCTCGTCACAAGCAGGAAAATGGTGCTTAATAATCCATTAGCAATCGTATGGACTCAGCGTGAGGATAACGGTAGATTCTGCGCCCAATCCTGAACAGGATCTGTGTCTCCCTCCCATAATGAATCCACTTATTCATTACTTCTCCTAACACAGGGATTGCCATGAGTATTACACGCAGAGATTTTCTCAATGGCGTTGCCATCACCATTGCGGCAGGCATCGCCCCCATCAATCTGCTCAAGGCTGCCGAAGGCGGCAGCGCGCTGGCGGATAAAACCCTGGCCTACCCGCCCGCCCTCACCGGTCTGCGCGGCAACCACCCGGGCTCTTTCGAACCGGCCCACAGCATCGCCCGTGACGGCAAGCAGTATGACTTCGCCAATATTCCCCTAGAGGGGGAGGTCGATCTGGTGATCGTTGGCGCCGGGATCAGCGGTCTGGCCGCCGCCTGCTTCTATCAGCAACTGCTCGGCGCGGATAAGAAGATCCTGCTGCTCGACAACCACGATGACTTTGGCGGCCACGCCAAGCGCAACGAGTTCACCACCCCCGATGGCCTGCGGCTGGCTTACGGCGGCAGTGAGTCCCTGCAATCACCGCGTTCGGTCTACAGCCCGGTGGCGCTGGGGCTGCTCAAGGCGCTGGAGGTCAACATCGACGAGCTGGCCAAAGGGTTCCAGCAGACCTTCTATCCGGCTCTGGGGCTCAGTCGCGGCGTCTATTTCGACGAGAAGCACTTTGGCGTCAACAAGATAGTGAGCGGGGACCCGGGTCACAACGTGGCGGACGACATCCCCCGCGATCGGCTGAACGGCCGTCCGCTGGCGGAGTTTATCGGTGACTTCCCCCTCGATGATGCCGACAAGGCTGCCCTGCTGGCCCTGCACGAATCGAAGATCGACTACCTGAGCGGCATGACCCGCGAGCAGCAGGACCAGTGGGTGACCCGCAACAGCTACACCAGCTTCCTGCGTGATAAGGTGGGCCTCAGCGAGCGGGCGATCACTTACTTCCAGCAGCGCACCAACGACTTTCAAGCGGTCGGCATCGACGCCACCGCCTGTGCCGATGCGCGCCTCTGCGCCTTGCCGGGGTTCGACGGCCTCAATCTGACGCCGCTGGATGCCGAGGAGCAGGCAGAGCTGGACGACCCGTATATCTTCCACTTCCCCGATGGCAACGCCGGTCTCACCCGCCTGATGGTGCGCAAGCTCATTCCGCAGGTGGCGCCGGGCCACACCATGCAGGATGTGGTGCTGGCCAAGTTTGACTACAGCAAACTCGACCTGCCTGAGCACAAGGTGCAACTGCGCCTTGGCAGCACGGCGTTGCAGGCCAAAAACGTGCGCCTCGCCGACGGCAAGCTGGCGGTGGATGTCACCTACATCAAGGAGGGGAAACTGCACCGGGTGCGGGCCAAGCAGTCGATCATGGCTGGCTACAACATGATGATCCCCTACATGGTGCCCGAGATGCCGGAGCCCCAGAAGGAGGCGCTGCGCCAGAATGCCAAAGCGCCGCTGGTCTACACCAAGGTGGTGATCAAGAACTGGCAAGCCTTCGTCAAGCTGGGGGTACACGAGGTCTACTCCCCCGCCGCACCCTACAGCCGGGTCAAGCTCGACTATCCGGTCAGCATGGGTGGCTACGAGCATCCCAAGAGCCCGGATCAGCCGATGTGCCTGCACATGGTCTATGTGCCGACCCTGCCGGGCAGCGGCCTCTCGGCCCGCGAACAGTCCCGCAAGGGGCGCGCCATGATCCTCGGCATGCCGTTCGAACAGCATGAGCAGATGATCCGCGAGCAGTTGCAGGGGATGCTCGGCAGCGCCGGTTTCAACCATGAGCAGGATATCCTCGCCATCACGGTCAACCGCTGGTCTCACGGCTACTCCTATGTCACCAACACCCTGTTTGATGACGAAGCACAGTGCGAAAAATGGATTGAGCTGGGTCGCCAGCCGATCGGCAACATCACCATCGCCAACTCGGATGCAGGCTGGAGCCCCTACGCCCACGCCGCCATTGACGAAGCGTGGCGCGCCGTCAATGAGCTGGTGGCCATGAGCAAGGGAGGTGTCCAATGAGCCGCACCCTGTCACTGACGGCCAGCGCCCTGCTGCTGGCCCTGCCCGCTCTGGGCGCCAACGCAGCCCCCGCCATGTCGGCGGGGGAATACGTGGCCAAGCTCGGCGATTGCGCTGCCTGTCACACCAGCGAGACCAGCAAGCCGCTGGCGGGCGGCAAAGGGTTCCCGACCCCCATCGGCACCGTATTTGCCACCAACATCACCCCGGACAAGACCCACGGTATCGGCAACTACAGCCTGCCGGAGTTCATCAAGGTGATGCGCGAAGGGGTGGCCCGCGATGGCCATCGCCTCTATCCGGCCATGCCCTACACCGCCTATGCCAAGATGAGCGATAAGGATCTCGAAGATCTCTATCACTATCTGATGAAGGAGGTGCAGCCGCTGGCCATCGCCAACAGGGAGAGCGACATCCCCTGGCCCCTCAACATGCGCTGGCCGCTGATGGGCTGGAACTGGCTCTATCACGATGACAGCCGCTTCACCCCGGTGGCTGGCAAGAGCGAAGAGTGGAACCGCGGCGCCTATCTGGTGCAGGGTGCCGGTCACTGCGGCAGCTGCCACACCCCTCGCGGATTGGGGATGCAGGAGAAAGCGCTGACCGAGGCGGATCCCGTCTACCTGAGCGGGGCGGCGCTGGATGGCTGGTATGCCCCCGACATTCGCGGCAGCCGTTACAGCAAGCAGGCGCTGATCGACCTGCTGAAAACCGGCCGCAGTCAGCATGAAGCGGTCGCGGGCCCCATGGGGGAAGTGATCACTCACAGCAGCCAGTATTTCAGCAACGCCGATCTGGCCAGCATCGCCACCTATCTGACCGATCTGAAAGATGAACCGGTGGCGGAGAAAGGGGCCCGCGCCTACGCCAGTGCCAGCGGCAAGGCGGACTACGCCATGTACTGCTCCACCTGTCACGGGGTCAACGGCCAGGGCAATGACCACGTCATCCCCTCGCTGGTCAACAACCGCACCGTGCTGGCGAGCGATCCGTCGAGCCTGATCAACGTGCTGCTGCACGGTGCCGAGACCCCGGTCACCCACGGCCATCTGGGTTACCACATGCCGGGCTATGGCTGGACCATGGATGACGAGCGGATCGCCGAACTGGTCAACACCCTGCGCGCCTCCTGGGGCAATGAAGGCACCGCCGTCAAGGCGGCGGCGGTCAAGGCCCAGCGCGAGCTGCACGGCAAGGAGTAAGGGCTGTCAGCTCTCTCTTGGCCAAGTGCCATAAAAAACGGGCCTCCACTGGAGGCCCGTTTGCTATTGATGAACCTTGCTCTGGTGCTTATCCCTTGCGGGATTTGGGACCCGGCAGCGGCGCCGCCGGCTGGCGGTAATCGCTATAGGGGAAGATATTGCGAAAACGCTGAGCCACCGGCTCGGGGATGGAGCGGGAAAAGATCAGCTTCACGCCATCGCCATCGCGCTGCCCCACAATGCGACCACGCACCATGTCGTGGCGCAGGATCTGCTTGGCGTGCTCAATAAAGGCAGGGGATACTTTGCCCCGCTTGACCACCACCTTGCCGGGAGCAAGGCGGATCTCGAACAGGGCGCCACGCCCCAGCTTCATCAACCACCAGATCAGGGCTATCGCCACTATCAAGGAAATCCAGGCCATCTCCATCCCTCCCAAGGTCTTGATATCAAGCAGTATAAGCGGCGGTGCGCCCCGATTGTTTGGCGCCGATCACAGCCCCCGCGTCAGCGCGATACAAGGTCACCCTCAGCAATCCTTGCCCCAGGCCACCAGCGTCTCGCGATAGAGCGCCAGCAGCGCCTGATCCCGCACCGCCACCCCGACCTGCTGGGCACGATAGTCGGCCCAGCCGTCGTGGGGGTGGGATCTGCCATCGAATTTTTGCAGGGTATGACCGATGGCGGGCCCCTCGTTGATGACCCGCACCGGCCCTTCCCGCAGGGTAAAGAGGGTCGGATCTATCACGTAGGCGATGGCGGAGGGATCGTGCACGTGGCAGCCATCCAGGCCGATGCGCTCCGAATAGAAGCGCAGGTAGAAACGGCTCACCTCCCACAGGAAACGACCCGGCTCGCCCGCGTCATCGCGCAGCGCATCCAGATAGGCGCTGCTGAAGAAGCTCTGCTGGGTCACGTCCAGCCCGATGATCACCACAGGCCAATCGGCGGTAAACACTCGGTCGGCAGCATCGGGATCATCGTGAACATTGGCCTCGGCATAGGGGGTCACGTTGCCACGATGGCCGTTGACGCCAAAGGCGCCCCCCATCACCACCACCTGCTTTACCAGAGTGGTGATCTCAGGCGCCTCCTGCAGTGCCAGCGCCAGATTGGTGAGCGGGCCGATAGTGACTATGGTGATCTCTCCCGGCGCGGCTTTCACAGCCTCGACCATGTATTGCCAGGCGGGACGGGGATCCGGCGCGATAGTCACCTCCCCCGCCTCTATGTCGCCAAAGCCGCTCGGGCCGTGGACTATGGTGGTGGGGCCGACCGGTTCGCGCAGCAGCGGGGCAGCAGCGCCTTTGGCCACATCCGCCTTCATGCCATATTTCTGCTTGAGCCAGAGGGCGTTATGGGTGCCATTGTCGATGGTGGCGTTGCCAAAAACGGTGGTGATGGCGAGCAGCTCGATAGCGGGGTGGGCCTCGGCAAACAGGATGGCCATGGCATCGTCGATACCCGGGTCGGTATCGAGAATAATTTTATGGGTCATGAGAAATTCCTACGGCGACAAGCCCAGCGATAAAAGGGAGAGTCTACCCGGCTGACGGCCTCGTATCCCGGCATGGGATCACAGACCGGGCCTTTGCCCTCGGCGGCGAGGGGGCTCTGGCGACAATCAGCACAAAAAACAGCGCGGCCCTGTTGCCAGCGCCGCGCCATAGGATTGTTCGTTATCTGCTATCTGGCACTGCTCTGCCTGACTGCGCCCTCAGTGCTTGCGATGCCAGCGCGGTGAGGTCGCCTTCTCCCCCCAGGGGGTAACGCAGGGCAGCAGCGCCCCTTCAATGACCACCTCGCTGCCCGCCAGCGCCTCGGCGATCTTCTGGTGCAGCACCCGCAGCACCTTGCCCTCGTGTTCGGACAGAGAGTGGCCGGCAGCAAAAAACTCCGGCTGATATTGCAGTGCCAGCTTCTGGGCAAACTCATAGGTGTTGAAGCAATCCGGCATCCGCTCAACCACATCGTCAAGCCGGGCCAACAAGCTGTTCAGTTCCCTGGTCATCATGATCTCTCCTTGTCGGTTAATAACCAAAACCTACCCCTTATTGGATAAGCCACCAATGAGCAAACCACAAAAATGTGGTGGGGCACACAGTTCTCTCTTGCGTCCAGCTCGCGGTGAGCGGGAAACAGCTTGCCAGCTTTACATTCTTGCAACAAAGCGCTAAATTCAGACCGACTAATCAGTCGGTCACTTTTCATTCGGAGAACAACATGGGTGCGGCGCAGCGTCAACACAATCCAGAAGATATCCTCGCCATCAAATTATCCTTACCAGACCATCTGGCGCGGCTAAAGCGTGCGAGTCTGGCCCACCCCATGCCGACACTGGCCGAGCGAAAAGCACAACTGAACAAGCTCAAACAGGCGCTGCTCGCCAACAAGGGGCAGCTGTGCAAAGCCCTGGCAGAGGACTATGGCCAGCGCAGTGAATACGACAGCCTGATCGCCGATGTACTGCCCTGCATCATGCAGATCAACTACACCCAGAAGCGGCTCAAACGCTGGATGCAGCCACACCGCCGCCACACCGGCCTGCTGCTGGCCCCCGCCAAAGTGGAGGTGCACTTCCAGCCGCTCGGGGTGGTCGGCATTATCGTGCCGTGGAACTTTCCGGTGATGCTGAGCCTTGGCCCACTCATCACTGCCATTGCGGCGGGCAACCGGGCGATGCTGAAACTCTCCGAGTTCACCCCCCATACCAATGCCGTGCTGCGCACCCTGCTCACCAGCGTATTTGACGAAAACGAGATCGCCATCATCGAGGGGGATGCCCAGATGGCGGCAGCGTTCAGCTCGCTGCCGTTTGATCACCTGCTCTTTACCGGCTCCACCATGGTGGGCAAGCTGGTGATGGCCGCCGCCGCGCCCCAGCTCACCCCCCTCACCCTTGAGCTGGGTGGCAAGAGCCCCTGTCTCATCGCCCCCGACATGCCGGTCGCCACCGCGGTCGAGCGGATGATCTTCGGCAAGAGCCTCAACGCCGGGCAGATCTGCGTCGCCCCCGACTATGTACTGCTGCCCCGCAGCGAGGTGGATAACTTTATCGCCGCCTATCGCAGCCACTTCAGCAAGCTCTACCCGCAAGGGCTCAATAGTGCCGACTACGGCGCCATCATCAACGACCGTCAGTATCAGCGCCTCGTCAGCTGGCTGGAGGAGGCCGAGCAGGCCGGGGCCCAGATCCACCCCTGTGCGAGCCCGGCCCGTGACGATCAGCGCCGCCTGCTGATCCCGCACCTGCTCACTGGAGTACCCGACCGCTGCCAGGTGATGCAGCAGGAGATCTTCGGCCCGCTGTTGCCGCTTATTCCCTACGACACCCTGGAGGAGGCGCTCGCTTATGTGGCCGAGCGGCCCCGCCCGCTGGCGCTCTATCTGATGAGCTTCGACTCCGAGCTGCAGGCACGGGTGACCCGGGAGACCCACTCTGGCGGCATGGCGATCAACGAGAGTCTGTTTCAGGTGGCTGCCGATGATGTGCCGTTTGGCGGCATCGGCGCCTCCGGCATGGGCCACTACCACGGCCACGAGGGGTTTCTCACCTTCTCCAAGGCGAAAACCGTGCTGACCCGCGGTAAGTTCACCACCGGCTCGCTGATCCATCCGCCCTACAAAGGCTGGATCCAGAAGCTGATGATGGCCTTTTTCCTGCGCTGATGGAGAACCACGCCATGAGTCAGTCCGCGCAGCAAAAACCGCTGTCACCGCCGATGACCGACAAGCGTCGCCAGATCCTGGATGCCGCCCTCGCCTTGTGTGCCGAAGATGGCCTGCAAGGGGCCGCCACCGCCCGCATCGCCAAAGCGGCCGGGGTCGCCAATGGCACCCTGTTCCACCACTTCCCAAGCAAGGAGGCACTGATCCTCCAGCTCTATCAGGATGTGAAAACCCGGATGGGGGCCGCCATCCATGAAGCAGACCCCACCCTGCCGCTGTACGACCAGACCCGCCACTATTGGCAACTGGCGATGGGGTGGATGCAGGCCCACCCCAACGAGCTCAAATTTGTGTTGGGTTTCTTTCACTCCCCGCTGCTGGCCAGACCGGCTCGCAGTCAGATCTTGCACGAGGCGTTGCGTTTTCTGCCCGCCCTGCTGGCAAAAGGACAGGCCAGCGGCGAGCTGATGAACGCTCCCGCACCACTACTGCTGGAAGTGTGTCAGGGGCAATTTCTTGCCTGTGCCTCACTGTTTGTCGATCAACCCCACCTTGGGCAGGATGCCTACTGGCAAGCCAGTGCATTCGCCCTGTTCTGGTCAGCCATCTCAGGAGCCAATCCCCATGCGCCTTTCCATACCAACATGGAAGTTTGAATCTGCGGCAGCCCTTGGCCGCAGCCTCTGGATCACCACCCTGCTGTGGGTGGTGGGTCGCACCCTCTGCCGCGCCGCCCGCACCGACGAGGCGGTACGACGGGAGCTTGCGCCACTGCAAGACGGGCAGGCAATCCGCCTTGAAGTCTGCGGTATCGCTTACGCCATGAACATGCACAAGCAGGGTGGCCGCTGGTATCCCGGCGCGCCAGTCGCCCCTCATGCCACCCTCCATCCGCTGCGGGTGCGCTTCAAGCACCCCAATATCGCCTTTCGCACCCTCAGTTTTCGGCTCGGGGTCAATCAGGCGTTTGGTGAAAACCGGCTGTTGGTGGAGGGGGACCTGACCGTCGCCATGCAACTGGTGCGGGGGCTTGAGCAGATGCAGTCCCTGATCCTGCCCGCCTTTATCGCGCGCACTTTGCTGCGTGACTATCCAGCCCCGACCAACAAACTCGGTCGGGCATGCAACATCTATCTGGGTCTGGTGACCGGCTAACGTGCAAGGAGCCTTTAAATGAGCCGCTACTACGATTTTTTCTGCCCGGTCAAACTGTTGGCCGGTGAACAGGCGCTGGAGCAGTTGGCCAGTGAACTGGCCAGCCTCGGGGCACGCCGCCCGCTGCTGCTGACCGACAAGGGGGTCAATGCCACTGGCCTTGCCACCCTGTTGGCCAATGTGCTGGCCGAGGGAGAGCTGCCGGTCGCAGCCATCTGGGACGAGATCCCGGCCGACTCTTCCACCGCCGTGGTGGAGCGGATCGCCAAACGCTACCGCGAGCTTGCCTGCGACAGTCTAGTGGCGCTGGGGGGCGGCTCGGTCATCGACACCGCCAAGGCAGTCAACATTCTCACTTCCATGGGGGGGGATCATCTGCTCGACTACTCGGGCGCCGGTTGCCTGACCCGTCCCCTCAAGCCGCTGGCGGTGGTGCCCACCACGGCGGGCACAGGATCAGAAGTGACATTGGTTGCAGTGATCAAGGATGAGGCGAGCGGGCGCAAGGTGCCCTTCACCTCCCCCTTCCTGCTGCCCCAGCTGGCGGTGCTCGACCCGCGCCTGACTCAGGGACTGCCGCTCAATATCACCGCCGCTACCGCCATGGACGCCATGACCCACGCCATCGAAGCCTTTATCGGCACAGCGAAAAACCCAGTGAGCGATGCGCTGGCCCTGATGGCAGTGGAGAAGATCGCCAGCGCCCTGCCGCAAATCATCCACGACCCGCAAAACAAACAGCTGCGACTGCAACTGGCGGAAGGCTCCACGCTGGCTGGCATGGCTTTTTCCAACTCCATGGTGGGGCTGGTGCACGCCCTCGGCCACAGTCTGGGAGCCCGCTGCCATCTGCCCCACGGGCTGTGCATGAACCTCTTTTTGCCGACCGTGCTCGACTACAACCGCCCCGAGGTGGATAACGAGCTGGCCCGGCTGCTGTTGCCGCTGGTGGGTGCAGAGCGCTTTGCCGCCACCCCCGCCCACCAGCGGGCGGAGGCGACCATCACCGCCATCCGCACCCTGCGCGATACCTTATGGCAAGCGGTCAAGCTGCCACGTACCCTCAACGAAGCAGGTGTGAGCGATCGCTCGCTGCTGGGGGAGATCCGCGATCTGGCGATCAACGACGGCGCCATGCTGTTCAATCGTAAAGATGCCGATCGTGAGCAGTTACTTACCCTGCTGGAGCGTGCCTGGGCCTGATCCCGGCACTGAACCTGTGCCCGACTGTCAGTCGGGCACCTTCAATCAGCATCGCGATAGCTCCCCTCCCTCAAACCAGATAAACCAATGCCAAAGCGGATGATATTGGCCACGGGCTTTCATTATCTGTTCTATACCTTGGCTAACAGTTATGTTGTCCCGAGAGACCCAACTTCATGCCAGAGGTGCCCACCATGAGCGAGATCATTCATCAGGCCAACCAGCAGCAGTTCATCTGTATGGTGGAGGGGAAAGAGTCGAGACTGCGCTACCGGCGGCTCGATGCCAAGACCATCGACGCCTACAGCACCTTCGTGCCCCCCGAGTTGCGGGTGCAGGGGATTGCCGAACAGCTGGCGCGCGCCTTCTTCAACTGGACTCAGGCGGAGGGGCTCACTATAGTGCCGAGCTGCCGTTACATTGATGTCTGGTTACGCCGCAATGCCAACAACTGAACCTCTGAACACCGCCCTCGAACAGCAATACCAAGCCAACACCGAAGCCCTGCTGCGGGCCGATCCGCAGCGGATGGCCTGCCTGCAAGCCGCCGCCGAGCTCAATCTGCCAGACTGGGCGCTGGGGGCCGGCTTTATCCGCAATCTCATCTGGGATCACCTTCACCACAAGGCTGTGCCCACCCCACTCAACGATATCGACCTTATCTATCTCGATAAAAACGATCCACAAGGGCTGGCCGAGGCGGCGCATGAAGCCTTGCTGGCAAAACGGCTGCCGGGTCAGCAGTGGGAGGTGCGCAATCAGGCCCGCATGCACACCCGGCAGCTTGTCACGCCGTTTGCCAGCAGTCTGGAGGCGCTGAGCCATTGGGTAGAAGTGCCCACCTGCATCGGCGTACGCCTGAACCAGGATGGCAAGTTCGAGTGGCTCGCCCCCTACGGCTTTGCCATCAACTGGTCGCTGCAAGTGAGTGCCAACCCCAGATGTCGCCAGGACAAACAGATTTTTACCCAGCGCATCAAGGAGAAACGCTGGCAGGCTATCTGGCCTGACCTTCAGGTAAACTGGCCATAACCTGATTGCAATCTTTCGATAACCTTGGGCACACTAGGGGAAAAGCTGGTTGTAACTCAATGGGTTAAATAATGCGCGACTTCTTCTCTCTCGAACGCTGGCTACCGGGCCTCGCCGCCCTGCTGCAATACCAGCGCGCCTGGTTGATGCCAGACCTTCGCGCTGGACTCTCGGTGGCGGCCGTGGCGCTGCCCGTCGCCATCGCCTATGCAGAACTTGCCGGGGTGGGGGCCATCGTCGGTCTCTACTCCTGCATCCTGCCCATGCTGGTCTACGCCCTGTTTGGCACCTCTCGCCAGCTGATTGTCGGCCCCGATGCTGCCACCTGTGCGGTGATTGCCGCCGTGGTGACGCCACTGGCCGCTGGGGATCCGACCCGTCACTGGCAACTGGTGATGACCATGACCGCCATGACCGGCTTCTGGTGCCTGATTGCCAGCCGCTTCAAGCTGGGGGTGCTGGCGGACTTTCTCTCCCGCCCCATTCTGATGGGGCTGCTCAATGGTGTGGCCATCACCATCATGGTGGGCCAGCTCTCCAAGATCTTCGGCTTCACCTTTAGCGAACGTTACCTCATCGAGCGGATCGCTAGCGGGGCTACCTATATTACCCAGACCCATCTGCCGACCCTGGCCATGAGTCTGGTGACTCTGCTCACCCTGCTGCTGGCCAAGCGCTACAAACCGGCATGGCCCTCCTCCATGGTGGCCATGGTGGTGACCGCTGCGCTGGTGTGGGGCTTTAATCTCGGCCAGTTTGATATCGCCACCCTAGGGACGGTGGGTTCCGGCCTGCCCGCGTTCCAGATGCCGGAATTTCCTCCCGGCCTGATGCGGGAGCTGGTGCTGCCCGCCCTTAACCTGGCCATGGTGAGCTTTGTCTCTATGATGCTGACCGCCCGCAGCTTTGCCGCAAAAAACGGTTACGAGATAGACGCAGACAAGGAGTTTCGGGCCCTCGGCATGGCCAACCTCGCCTCGGCGGTCTCGCAAGGCTTTGCCATCAGCGGAGCGGATTCGCGCACCGCGGTCAACGACGCCAACGGCGGCAAGAGCCAGCTGGTCTCCATCATCGCCGCCGGGGTGATCGCCCTCATCACCTTCTATCTGACGGCGCCGCTCAAATATATTCCCACCGCCGCCCTCGGGGTGGTGCTGGTGATGGCATCCCTTTCGCTCACCGATTTTCGCGGCCTCTGGGCCCTGCGCAATTCGGATCGCTCCGCCTTCTGGCTGGCGCTGATCACCTTTATCAGCGTGCTCACCATGGGGGTGATCCCGGGGATCACCCTCGCCGTGCTGCTGGGGCTGTTCCAGTTCCTGCGCAATGTGATGCGCCCCACCGATCAGCTGCTCGGCATGGATGACGAGGGGGTGGTGCGCACCCTGGGGGACAACGAGCAGGCCAAGGCGATCCCGGGCATTCTGGTCTATCGCTTCAACTCCCCCCTTACCTACTTCAACGCCCCCTACTTCAAGCGGCGGGTACTGGCCTTGCTGGTGCAGGATCCTCGCAATCCCAAGTGTCTGGTGATCGATGCGGTGGCCTGCTTCACCCATCAGGACATCAGCGTGATGAGCATGGTCGGGGAGCTGCACAAGGATCTGAAACGGCGCGGCATCCATATGGTGATGGCGGGTCGCCACGGCCAGATGACCCACTGGCTCAAACAGGCGGGCGTGCGGGTGGGCGATGAGGGGATCATCCTCTGCCCGGATATGTATCAGGCGCTGCGCCTGACCCGCTGCTATCGCGAGCCGGTGTTCAAGGATGATGCGGTGGTGGAGAGCACCACAGATGCCATCCGCTCAAATTGGCCGCAGGATGATGCCCTGCCCGACTCGGCGCGTCTCACCCTGCCGAGCGAACAGGAGGCGGGCGCCACTCCTGCCTGATCCCTTGGCCTGATCCCCTGGCCGGGCAATCCTGCACAAGGATTGCACCTGCCTCGGCCTTGGTGTTAAATGCGCCCCCAGAGGGCACTTCCCCGTGCCCGTACAGCTGTTGGACATGCCATGCAATCTCAATCCCACGCAGGCCCAGGCACGCTCTTTGCGCTGACCTGGCCGCTCTTTATCGATCTCGCCCTGCACTTTCTGACCGGCGCCCTCAACACCTTCATGGTGGGTCACGTCTCCTATCAGGGGGTGGCGGCGCTGGCGGTCGGCAATCAGGTGTTCGATCTCGCCATCACTCTGTTCAGCTTCGTCAGCATTGGTACCAGCGTGGTGATCACCCAGTATCTGGGGGCGGGCGATCGGGAGAAGAGCCGGGTGGTGATCCACACCGCCATTGGTTTCAACCTGCTGATCGGTCTGGTGGCCGCCATTGGCGTGATGGCGGGGGCCAGCACCATGCTGGCGCTGATGAACCTGCCCGCCCACCTGATGAGCGACGCGACGCTTTACTTACAGATCATCGGTCTCTGCCTGCTGCCGGAGGCCGCAGCCCTCTGTCTGGCGGCGACCCTGCGCGCCCACGGTCACACCCGTCAGGCGATGTATGTGACCCTGATCGTCAACCTCATCACCTTCGTCGGCAACCTGCTGCTGCTCTACGGCTGGTTCGGCTTGCCCCAGCTGGGGGTCGCTGGCGTGGCCATCAGCACAGTCGCTGGCCGACTGGTGGGCGTGGTGCTGCTGGTGTGGCTGGTGGCCCGCAAGACCGGCATTCGACTGGTGGTGCGCGATATCGTCCACCCCAGCCGGGAGATGCTGGGCAAGGTACTCCATATCGGCCTGCCGGCGGCAGGGGAGAACCTCTCCTGGATGCTGCAGTTTATGGTGGTGACAGCCTTTGTCGGACTGCTGGGGGACAAGGCGCTGGCGACCCAATCCTACTTCTTCCAGATCTGCCTGTTTATCCTGCTGTTTGGCCTCTCCATCGGCCTTGGCAACGAGATCATCATCGGTCATCTGGCGGGGGCCAGGCAGTTCGATCGCGCCTATCAGCAGCTGCTCAAGAGCCTCAAGCTGGGGTTGGCAGTTACCTGCGTCATCGCCGTGGCGGCTGCCCTCAATGGCCGCACCATCATCAGCCTCTTTACCGATGATGCCGACATCATCACCCAGGTAGCGCAGCTGTTTCTCATCAGCCTCATCCTCGAACCCGGCCGCACCTTCAATCTGGTGGTGATCAACGCCCTGCGGGCCACCGGGGATGCCCGTTTCCCCCTCTACATGGCGTTGCTCTCCATGTGGGGAATTGCCGTGCCACTCTCCTATTTCCTCGGTATCATGCAGGGCTATGGACTGGTCGGTATCTGGCTGGCGCTGGCCTGCGACGAGTGGGTGCGCGGTCTGGCCATGTTCTGGCGCTGGCGCAGTCGTCGCTGGCAAAACAAAATTCTTGTTGAAACAAAAGCGGAATCACAATGAAGAAGATAGGACTCTTGCTGGCTGCCATCCTGCTCAGCCCACTGGCCATGGCGCAAACTGCCCCTGCCGCTCCCAAGGCTCAAGCCACCCAGACCTGGTATGTGGCCCCCATCGCCATCGATGAAACCAGCGAGGCCCAGAAGGCGCTGACCAAGGACTTCATGGCCCAGATGATCAAGACCATCAAGATCAACGAGTACCAAACCGGCAAGGCGGTGGCCAACACCAAAAAGCCCAAGTGGCTGATCCGCACCAAGCTGATGCCCGCCAGCAACGAGCCGCTGATCGGCAAGAAGCACCCGCAGGGTCTCACCTACGGCAAGGGCAATCCGGCTCAGGAGATCGTCGGTGAGCTGCTGATGAACGGCACCCTGGTGGCCCACATCGGTCAGGGCTGGCGTGAGCCTATCGTCCCGGGCACCCCGGTGGCCGACAAGCTGACCATCGCCAACTATCGCTACGCCATCGGGGATCAGGCCAAGTCGGCAGATCTGGAAGAGCTGGCCGCCCAGATTGGCTTTGAAGCGGGCAAGGTGATCCACCGCGATGGCAAGCCGCTGCCCGAGAAGAAAAAGAAAAAAGAGCAGGCGGACGAAGAGAAAGAGTAACGTCGCCTGCCCCAGACAAAGGGGCAATACGGCTGTCTCTTATACAGAACTCCCCAAGCATCGCTTGGGGATTTTTTTACTTTGTCCCCCTTGCGTGATCTGAACCTTTCATCGCCTCATCAAACTTCTAACATGCCCTTCACTCAACCAGCACAAGGGGCTCAGGCCCAGTTTGGCCACGCGAACCTACCACACTCAGTGCAGCCATTCGCGCCGCGCGAGCGCAAGGTCGGTGGCATTGCCGACCAACCCATCTGTACCAGTGAAGTCAGCACACGAGGGCTGTGCATTCGATGCTGCTGACTGGCTGGCTGAAATGGCTCCTGCTGACCAGTGAAACCGTGACAACATCAGAGCAGGCCAGCGAGATTATCGGCGGCGACAAGCGGCGCTGGCTCATTGAGGATGATCACAAAATCGGAAGAGTGCGGGCACCCGGGTCGAGGAGGTTAAAGATGCAGAGCAGGGAGAATCTGACACGGATGTGCGTCATGCTGGTGTTTATCGCGGCGCGATTGCTGCTGTTGCGATGTATCGAAAAGGAACCATCCGCAGCGGGAGAAAGCTGCTGTGGTTGAAGATGGATGAAGAAGCCACTGCCGGGTAAGGCTGTTTTCAGTCAATCTTCCTCCAACCTCTATACAGCGTGGCTTGCAATAGAAAGAGGGAGGCATCATGCCTCCCTCGCTTTTTAGCCCTGATACTAGGTGGGCTGGAACTCAAATTTTCTTAAGTGAATAGCATTGCGCCTTCAAGCGGCCTTTTTACGGGTCACGAAGAGGCTGAGTCCCATAGAAGCCAGCAGGATCAAGGCCACCACGCCCAATGCAATGCCGGTCGGGATCTTGAAGATATCCAGCAGCAGCATCTTGACCCCGATAAACATCAGGATCAACGCCAGACCGTACTTCAGCAGGGCGAAACGATCAGCCACTCCCGCCAGCAGGAAGTACATGGCGCGCAGGCCCATGATGGCGAAGATGTTGGAGGTCAGCACGATGAAGGGATCCGTGGTCACCGCGAAGATGGCCGGGATACTGTCCACCGCGAAGATGAGATCGCTCACCTCCACCAGCACCAGAATGAGCAGCAACGGAGTGGCATAGCGCACACCGTCACGCCAGACGAAGAAGTTCTCCCCTTCCAGGGTCTCGGTCACCTTGAAGCGACGGCGCATCCAGCCCAGCAGCGGGTTGTTGGCCAAGTCAGGCTCCTTATCGGCCGCCCACAGCATCTTGGCACCGGTCAGCAGCAAGAAGGCGCCGAACAGATAGAGGATCCAGTGGAACTGCTCGATCAGCCAGCTGCCCGCGAACACCATACCGGCACGCATCACGATGGCACCCAGTACCCCGTACAGCAGCACCCGACGCTGCAGCTCGGCCGGAATGGCAAAGTAGCCAAACAGCATCAGCCAGACGAAGACGTTGTCCACAGCCAGCGCTTTCTCGATAAGGTAACCGGTGAGGAACTCCAACCCCTTCTGGTTGGCAATTTCACGGCCAGCGCTGTGATCCAGCCAGAGCCAGATAGCCAGGTTGAAGAGCAGGGCCACACTGATCCAGATGAGGGACCAGACACCCGCCTCTTTAAGAGACACCTTGTGTGACTTGCCGCCACCGACAAAGCGTATGTCTATCCATAACAGGACCAGCACTATGCTGAAGAAACCGGTCCACATCCACCATTCACCCATTTTCACTTCTCCCAAAAACGACAAAACCCACGTCCGAGAGGCGTGGGTTTGCGTTTAGAGCAGATACACCTTGCCTCTCGGCAAGGTCTCACTTACAGCTGATTTTCATCAACTGCCCGGCTGCCGGGTGCACTGCAGGATATGGGTGCACCGTAATGACGACAAACCGGCGAGAAGTTACTCCCCTTGTTGCGCGGATATTAACAGCGGAAAAAGATAACGCCAAGAGACATCTTCATCTGTGGCCAAAATTAATCGGGGTGCCACCTGGACACCCCGTAAATCCATTCAACACATCGCCATCAGAGCGGGTCGACCTTGAGGCAGGAGACCGCGTGATCGAAGTTGCCTTCCAACTGGGGCCGGGTCTTGGCGCACTCGGGGCCAGCCACCGGGCAGCGGGTGCGGAACACGCAACCGGACGGCGGGTTCATCGGTGAGGGCAAATCCCCCTCCAGGATCTGGATCACCTTGTTGCGCTCCAGCTCCGGGTCCGGGATTGGTACTGCCGACATCAGCGCCTTGGTGTAGGGGTGCAACGGATTGGCGAAGATCTCCTTGCGGGTCCCCAGCTCAACGGCATTGCCCAGATACATCACCAGCACCCGATCGGAGATGTGTTTGACCACCGACAGATCGTGGGCGATGAAGATGAGCGATAGCCCCATCTCCTTTTGCAGGGCTTTGAGCAGGTTGACCACCTGCGCCTGAATGGAGACATCCAGCGCCGAAACCGGTTCGTCGCAGATGATCATCTTGGGTTCCAGGATCAACGCCCGGGCAATGCCGATCCGCTGGCACTGACCGCCAGAGAACTCGTGAGGGTAACGGTTTACCAGGTTGGGCAGCAGACCCACCTTGCTCATCATGGCGCGCACCTTCTCTTTTACCTCTTCCCGCGACAGCTTGGGATAAAAGGTGATGAGCGGTTCAGCGATGATGTCACCTATGGTCATACGCGGGTTGAGGGAAGCCAGCGGGTCCTGGAAGATCATCTGGATCTCTTTGCGCTTCTCTCGCAGCGCGTTGGGATCGAGCTTGGTCAAGTCATCCCCGAGCCACACTACCTTGCCCGCCGTAGCAGGCACCAGCCCGATGATGGCGCGGGCAAAGGTAGACTTGCCGCAGCCAGACTCCCCCACCACTCCCAGGGTCTCCCCTTCGTAGAGACGCATGGTAACGCCATCGACCGCTTTGAGGTCAGATGGCTTGGCCCAGGGCCATGCCTTGCCACTCTTGATACTGAAGTGGACCTTGAGGTCAGACACTTCCAACAGCAATTTTTTGTCGGCACCCATTTAGTTGGCCCCCTTGTTGATGGCATCCGAAACCCAGTGACAAGCCCGCTCCCGACCGTCGTTGAACGGCGTGAGGATCGGTGACTGTTGGCCGCAAATCTCGCTGACCCGGTGGCAACGCTCCTGGAAGGGGCAGCCGGTCGGCAGACGCAGCAGGTTGGGCGGATTGCCCGGGATGGTGGGCAGCTCTTCCCCTTCGGTGTCGAGGCGGGGAATGGCGCGCAGCAAGCCTTCGGTATAGGGGTGGCTGGGACGATAGAAGATATCGTCGACCTTTCCGTACTCCATGGTACGACCGGCATACATCACCAGCACCTTGTTGCAGATACCGGCGACCACGCCAAGGTCGTGGGTGATCATGATGATGGCAGTGTTGAACTCACGCTTGAGCTCGTTCATCAGGGTCATGATTTGCGCTTGTACCGTCACGTCGAGGGCGGTAGTCGGCTCATCGGCGATCAGCAGTTGCGGCCGGCAGAGCAGCGCCATAGCGATCATCACCCGCTGGCGCATGCCACCAGAAAACTCGTGGGGATACATGGCGATCCGCTTGCGCGCTTCGGGGATCTTCACCGCATCGAGCATCCGCACCGACTCTTCGAACGCTTCCGCCTTGCTCACCCCTTTGTGCAGCATCAGCACTTCCATCAGCTGATCCTTCACCTTCATGTAGGGGTTCAGCGAGGTCATGGGGTCCTGGAAAATCATGGCGATCTTCTCGGCGCGGATCTTGTTGAGCTTGTGTTCCGGCAGGTTGAGGATTTCGTCGCCCTGAAACTTGGCAGACCCTGTGATGATGCCGTTTTTGGCCAGCAGCCCCATGATGGCAAACGCAGTCTGGGACTTGCCGGAGCCGGATTCACCCACAATGCCGAGGGTCTCGCCCGCAGCGAGAGAGAAGTTGAGGTCATTGACCGCTACCACATTGCCGTCCGGGGTCTTGAACTCGACCCGCAGATCTTTCACATCCAGTAACTTCATATAAAAACTCCTTATCGATCTTTCGTGATGCTTTCCTGTCGATCCATTGGACGCGATTAACGGCCCTTCGCCGCTTTCTTAGCGATCCTTCGGATCGAGGGCGTCACGCAGACCATCCCCGAGGAAGTTGAAGCAAAACAGGGTCACCACCATAAAGCAGGCGGGGAACAGCAGTTGCCAGATGGCCACTTCCATCGACTTGGAGCCTTCATCCAGCAGGGCACCCCAGCTGGTCATCGGTTCCTGAACCCCAAGGCCCAGGAAACTGAGGAAGGATTCAAACATGATCATCCCCGGCACCAGCAAAGTGGCATAAACGGCCACGATACCAAGCACGTTAGGGACTATGTGACGGGTGATGATCTTCCACTTGGAGACGCCACAGACGTGGGCCGCCTCGATAAACTCCTTGCTCTTGAGGCTGAGGGTCTGACCTCGCACAATCCGCGCCATGTCGAGCCAGCTCACCGCCCCGATGGCGATAAAGATCAGCGCCAGATTGCGGCCGAAGAAGGTCACCAGCATGATCACGAAGAACATGAAGGGGAAGGCGTTGAGGATCTCAAGAATGCGCATCATCAGGCTATCGACCCGACCACCGATAAAGCCGGACGCCGCGCCATACAAGGTGCCGATGATCACCGCCACCACGGCCCCCATGATGCCAACCATCAGCGAAATACGGCCACCGAGCAGGGTGCGCACGAACAGATCCCGCCCCAGACTGTCGGTACCGAAGTAGTGACCCGCCTCCATATCTGGCGGAGACTGCATCGCGTTCCAGTCCGGATCGTCAAAGGTGTACTGAGACAGATAGGGCCCGAAGATGACGGCCAGCCCGATGATGGTCAATATAATCAGGCTGGTCAGTGCAGCCCTGTTACGCAGGAAACGGCGGCGGGCATCCTTCCACAGGGAGCGCCCCTCCACCACTTCTACTTTTTGCGCGAACGCGTCAACGGCGTCACGTTTTTCAGTTGAAACAACCATGATGAACTCCCGAATTAGTAACGGATCTTGGGATCGATAAAGGCATAGAGAATATCGACCACAGCGTTAAAGGTGATGGTGAGGGCGCCGACCAGAATGGTCAGGCCAAGCACCATGGAGTAATCACGGTTAAGGGCACCGTTGACGAACAGCTGGCCAATCCCCGGCAAGCCGAAGATGGTCTCGATCACCACGGAGCCGGTGATGATGCCGACAAACGCCGGGCCCAGATAGGAGACCACCGGCAGCATGGCCGGACGCAGCGCGTGTTTGAGGATGATGTGGCGCAGCGGCAATCCCTTGGCGCGGGCGGTGCGAATGAAGTTGGCATTCATGGTTTCGATCATGCTGCCTCGCATGATCCGCGAGATGGCGGAGATGTAGTACATCATCATGCCGAACACCGGCAACACCATAAACTGGATGCCGCCACCCTGCCAGCCACCGGCCGGGAACCAGCCCAGATAGATACTGAAAAACAGCACCAGCAAAGGTGCCAGCACAAAGCCCGGGATCACCACCCCGGCCATCGCCGACGACATCAACAGATAGTCAATAATGGTGTTCTGTTTCAAGGCTGCAATGGTACCTAAGGTAACCCCCAGCAACACGGCGAAAAAGAACGCTGCCGCCCCGATCTTGGCTGAAACAGGCAGTGCCTGGCTCACCAGATCATTGACGGTGAAATCTTTATATTTGAAAGAGGGCCCCAGATCCCCCTGCACCAGGTTGCCCAGGTAGGTGAGATATTGCATGCCAATGGGTTTGTCGAGTCCGTATTTGGCCTCGATGTTGGCAATGACTTCTGGAGGCAGTGAGCGCTCGCTGGTAAAGGGGTTACCCGGGGCGAAACGCATCATGAAGAACGAGACGGTGATCAAGACCAGCAGAGTCGGGATCGCTTCCAATAGCCGTTTAAAAATGAATTTCAACATAGACATTACCTGTCCTGAACTGCTTCCAAATGGTCGCGGTTGTAATAAAGGCCCGCCGTCTGGCGGGCCCTGCTTGTTATGCGACTTGTTGCTTTAAATCAGTGAGCAATGATGTACATATCTTTGCTGTAGAGGTTATCCAGCGGGTTGGCAGGGTAACCGCCCACAAAAGGTTTCACCATCCGAGCCGTCACATACTGGTAGATAGGCGCAATCGGCATGTCTTTGGCCAGGATCTCTTCGCCCTGAACGTAGAGCTTGTTGCGAGCCGCCACATCAACCTGATCACGGGACGAATCCATCAGCTTGTCGAACTCCGGATTGGAGTACTTGCCATCGTTGTTGCCGTGGGTGGTCTGCATCAGATCCAGCATGGAAGAGGCTTCGTTGTAGTCGGCAATCCAGCCGGCACGGCCCACATCAAACTGACCCTGTTTCTTGGTTTCCAGATAAGTTTTCCACTCCTGGTTAACCAGGCTCACCTGCACACCCAGCTTCTTCCACATGGAGGCAACGGCCACAGCCACTTTCTTGTGGTTGTCGTCGGTGTTATAGAGCAGTTCAAACTTCAACGGCTTGCTGGCATCGAAACCAGCCTCTTCCAGCAGTGCCTTGGCCTTGGTATCACGCTCGGCCTGAGTCATCTTCGACCACTCGGGGGCAACCGGTTTGAAACCATCAACGAAGTCCGGTACCAGGGTATAACCCGGAGTCTGACCCTGACCCATCACCTTGTCGGCAATTACGTCACGGTTGATGGCATAGGAGAGCGCGGTACGGACACGCACGTCATCAAACGGCTTCTTCTTGACGTTGTACTGGTAGTAATAGGTGCCGACATAACCGGTCACTTTCAGCTCGTCCGGCTTCTCTTTCTTCATCTGCTTGAAGCGCTCGATGGGCATCTGATAGGTGATGTCCACTTCACCCGCCAGATAGCGGCTGAGATCGGCGTTGGTAGACTGGATTGGCAGATAAACCACTTTGTTGATCACTGTCTTGCCATCGTTCCAGTAGTGCTTGTTGCGCTCCACTTCGACGCGCTCGTTCACGACCCAACTCTTCAACGCATAGGCACCGTTGGACACCATATTTTCCGGCTGGGTCCACTTGTCACCAAACTTCTCGATCACCTTCTTCGGTACCGGATAGGTAGTGGTGTGGGAAAGCATACTGACGAAATAGGGGATCGCTTTTTCAAGCTGAACTTCGAAGGTGTAGTCATCAACCGCCTTCACACCCAAGGTATCAGACGGCTTCTTGCCGGTAATGATCTCACTGGCGTTGAGGATGGTCGGGATCTCCAGATACCAGGAGTAAGGAGAGGCGGTTTTCGGATCAACGGCGCGTTTGAAGGCGAATTCGAAGTCGTGGGCGGTAACCGGATCACCGTTGGACCACTTGGCATCTTTGCGCAGGTGGAACACGTAGTGCTTGTTATCCTTGGTTTCCCAGGATTCAGCCACAGCCGGGAGAATTTCCCCTTTCGGGCCGGAAGCAACGAGACCTTCGAACAGGTCGCGCAGAATATTGGATTCGACCGTTCCTTCGGTCTTATGCGGGTCAAGGGTGGCAGGCTCTGAGCCATTACCCTTTACCAGTTGCTGGACATCCGCCAGCTTGGTTCCCGCCGGGACATCGGCAGCCTGTGCCACATTGATGCCACCAAACAGGGCAGCCATCAGAACTGTGTTAATAATTGTTTTTTTATGAGTCATTTCCCTACTCCAACAAGAACATTCCATGCATTTACTAAAGTGACGGGGTCGAAACCCGCTCCCAGCATAATTCCCTGCCAATTCCGATAATGCAACAGATATTGTCAGGGTAATCGGCCTTTTCTGGTCAAAAAATCAGCTTCCGTGCTATTTTTCAGTATTAAAATACCGCTTCAAAGCTCGTTTTTTATCCAAACGACCGATTCTAGAAAAAACCGGGCAAAAAGCAACCAATAAAAAGCCGGTCACGAGGACCGGCTTTGATAAAACAGAGCTGGCTCACATCAAGATGGGGAAAACCCCCTTGATACCGGCCACCATGATCTCGATACCAAGGGACATCATGATAAGACCCATGATACGGGTCACCACGTTGATACCGGTATTGCCCATGATCTTGAACAGCAAGGGCGCGGCACGAAAGATTAGCCAGGAGCAGAAGGAGAAGACCACCACCACCACCGACATGCCGAGCAGCTGCTGCCAGTGGCTCTGGCTGGCATAGACGATGACTGAGGAGATGGCACCGGGGCCCGCCATCAGCGGCAGCGCCAGTGGCACCACGGCGATGGATTCACGCACCGCCAGTTCTCCTTTTTCCTGCTTGTTGTGCTTTACCTCGCCCAGCTTGCCCTGCAGCATCGACCAGGCGATCAGGGTAATAAGCGAACCGCCAGCAATGCGAAACGACGCCAGCGAGATGCCAAAACCATCGAGGATCAGCTGCCCCATGTACATGGAGACCAGCAGGATCACCATCACCGCGATATTGGCGGTGGTGTTGGTCTTCATCCGCTCGGCCTGAGTATGGTGGCTGGTCAGGCTGACAAACACCGGCAACAGACCAAGCGGATTGATAATTGCGAACAAACCGACAAAAAACTTCAGATACAAAGAGACGTCAATTGCTGCCATAGGCGCCTTCCAATAGTGTTACGGGCCCGTCGGGCCAATCCATTAATTTCGTGCGTAAATTTACATCATAGCCAGAGCGGGCACCAATCAAATCATCACACTTATGCGGGTGATTGTTAGTGAGTTCACCTAATGATTGCAATCAACACGGGATAAAGTGGCAAGAAGATGCGCCTTAGCCAGAGAGTAGGTAACAACAAGACAGGCACATTGCTGACAACCACCGCTAGCGCCGCCAGTGCCTCCCGGTTCAGCGAGCCTGGTTGCACCAAGTGAGACAGCTTTGCCCAACAGAGAGAACGTCACAACCGTCATGAACTCGGTGATACCGGGGCAATTCTGCTCGCGACCCCCCATCAGGTAAGGCCGCCACAATGCCAGTTACAATTTCATCACAATCAAAATTTACCACGGATTAAAACAACAACCATTTACGCAACACTTGTTGGAGATTTGCGCACAACCCCGACATCGCAACCCTGTAAAAATCAAAATGGTTAACTTTAACGGGAGGAAATATCCGTAACCCCCCCCTTAAAAAGATCATTAACCACATGATTAATGAGCCTAAAAACCTTTTCATTACAACTCATTTCACTTCCGCTACAATCCACCCTCCTGTAACATCCCTCACACACGGATGATGAAATAAAATTTCTTTTGTTCTTTTGTTACACATGATCCAGATCAAGTTTTTATGGACCAACACAGCTCTATAATCGACTCGGAAAGCAATTTAGTAAGGCATGTAAATACCCCGTTATGGTCATTCGCTATTTGACAGAGGGTCTATAATTGCCGGGCATTGCCAACGTCTTACTAAACAGTTTTCAAATAATCAGGAGATAAACATGGCAGTAACCAACTTGGCTGAACTGGATGCAATGGTCGCCCGCGTTAAAGAAGCTCAGCGTGAATTCGCCAGCTTCTCGCAAGAGCAGGTAGACAAGGTTTTCCGTGCAGCCGCCCTGGCCGCCAGTAATGCTCGTATTCCCCTGGCTCAAATGGCCGTGGCTGAATCAGGCATGGGTATCATCGAAGACAAGGTTATCAAGAACCACTTCGCTTCCGAATACATCTATAACGCATACAAAGATGAGAAGACCTGCGGCATCCTGAGCCAGGATGACGAGATGGGCACCATGATCATCGCCGAGCCGGTAGGTATCATCTGCGGTATCGTTCCGACCACCAACCCGACCGCTACCGCGATCTTCAAATCTTTGATCTCCCTGAAGACTCGTAACGCCATCATCTTCTCCCCGCACCCCCGTGCCAAGAACTCCACCAATACCGCTGCCAAGCTGGTACTGGACGCAGCTGTTGCCGCTGGTGCACCGAAAGACATCATCGGCTGGATCGATCAACCGTCTGTTGAGCTGTCTAACGCACTGATGAAGCACAACGACATCAACCTGATCCTGGCCACCGGTGGCCCGGGCATGGTGAAAGCCGCTTACTCTTCCGGTAAGCCTGCTATCGGTGTAGGTGCCGGTAACGTGCCAATCGTTATCGACGAAACCGCCGATGTGAAGCGTGCTGTCGCCTCTATCCTGATGTCCAAAACCTTCGACAACGGTGTGGTCTGTGCTTCCGAGCAAGCCGTTATCGTCGTTGACTCCATCTACAACCAGGTGAAAGAGCGTTTCTCCAACCACGATGGCTACATCCTGTCCAAAGATGAAGCGGACAAGGTACGTAAGGTGCTGCTGATTAACGGTGCACTGAACGCAGATATCGTCGGTCAGCCAGCCACCAAGATCGCCGCCATGGCGGGTGTGACTGTGCCTGCCACCACCAAGATCCTGATCGGTGAAGGCCTGGAATTGTGCGCTGAAGATGAGTTCGCTCATGAGAAGCTCTCCCCGACCCTGGGTATGTTCCGCGCCAAGAATTTTGAAGACGCTGTCGAGATGGCCTGCACCATGGTCAACATCGGTGGTATCGGTCACACCTCAGGTCTGTACACCGACCAGGATCGTAACCAGGACCGCATCAGATACTTCGGCGACAAGATGAAGACCGCTCGTATCCTGATCAACACCCCTTCCACCCAGGGTGGTATCGGTGACCTGTACAACTTTGCTCTTGCTCCTTCCCTGACCCTGGGTTGCGGCTCCTGGAGTGGTAACTCCATCTCCGAGAACGTCGGTCCCAAGCACCTGATCAACAAGAAGACAGTCGCAAAACGGGCAGAAAATATGCTGTGGCACAAACTTCCGAAATCCATCTATTTCCGTCGTGGCTCCCTGCCGATCGCCTTGGGCGACCTGGAAGGCAAAAAGCGTGCAATGGTTGTTACCGACCGCTTCCTGTTCAACAACGGCTATGCCGATGACGTGGTTCGTCTGCTCAAGAAGCTGAACATGGAAGTGGAAGTATTCTACGAAGTAGAAGCTGACCCGACCCTGTCCATCGTCCGCAAGGGCGCCGAGATGGCCAACTCCTTCAAGCCGGACGTTATCCTGGCACTGGGTGGTGGTTCACCGATGGATGCGGCCAAGATCATGTGGGTCATGTACGAGCACCCGGATACTGCGTTCGAAGATCTGGCAATGCGCTTTATGGACATCCGCAAGCGTATCTACAAGTTCCCGAAAATGGGCGTGAAGGCCGAACTGGTCTGTATCACCACCACTTCCGGTACCGGTTCTGAAGTCACCCCGTTTGCGGTAGTAACCGACGACGCCACCGGCATGAAGTACCCGCTGGCTGACTACGAGCTGACCCCGAACATGGCCATCGTGGATGCCAACCTGGTCATGAACATGCCCAAGTCCCTGTGCGCCTTCGGTGGTGTGGATGCGGTCACTCATGCCATGGAAGCCTACGTTTCCGTACTGGCTAACGAATACTCCGATGGCCAGGCACTGCAAGCGCTGAAGCTGCTGAAAGAGTACCTGCCGTCCAGCTACCAGAATGGTGCCAACGATCCGGTTGCTCGCGAGAAGGTGCACAATGCTGCCACCATCGCCGGTATCGCGTTCGCCAACGCCTTCCTGGGTGTCTGCCACTCCATGGCGCACAAACTGGGTGCTGAATTCCACATTCCGCACGGCCTGGCTAACGCCCTGCTGATCAGCAACGTGATCCGTTACAATGCCAACGACAACCCGACCAAGCAGACTGCGTTCTCCCAGTACGACCGTCCGCAAGCTCGCCGTCGTTATGCCGAAGTGGCTGACCACCTGGGTCTGACTGCTGCTGGCGACCGTACCGCTGCCAAGATCGAGAAGCTGCTGGCCTGGCTGGATGAGCTGAAAGCCACTCTGGGCATCCCTGCTTCCATCCGTGAAGCTGGCGTGAACGAAGCTGACTTCCTGGCCAAGGTTGACCAGCTGGCGCTGGAAGCCTTCGATGACCAGTGCACCGGTGCCAACCCGCGCTACCCGCTGATCACCGAGCTCAAAGCCATCCTGATGGATACCTACTACGGTCGTCCGTTCACCGAAGGCGCTGCCGCTGCTCCTGCCGCCGCTGCCCCGGTTGAAGCCAAGGTTGATACCAAGAAAAAATCCAAGGCCTGATAACCAGTCCTGAGATCACAAGCCCGCGCCATGCGCGGGCTTTTTTTATCTGCAACTCATCACTCCCCCTCCTCTCCCCCAGCATGTTGCGGTAGTGCAAACCATCCCCTCTCCCGACCAACCTGCACACCCAACGTCCAACGTCCAACGTCTAACGCCCAACGCCCAACGCCTAACCAATCGTCCGATATCAACATCCAAGCAATGGCTCAGCATTGATTGCCGTACCGTGACAACAAAGCCATCGACAATCACCTCGGGCATGCTGCGCACGGAACAATCTGCCTACTGGCCAACGCCATCTAAAGAGTTGCTCGTGTGATAAACCGAATAAGAGGAACCATACCATGATCACATAACGTAACCCGGCTAGCGTGTCGGGCTGACCGGCCAACAGGATCCGTGGAATGGTAAGGCGCAGATGAGGCGGGAAAAGTATTGAGTGAAGAGATCTGTTGCATTGGTGAATCAAACGACTCGTCAGCGGTTTCACCCATGCAAATATAAAAAATGGCAGCCAGATGGCTGCCATTGGAGAGCACAATTCAGCGATCAGAGGGTCGCAGCAACTTCATCAGAGATGGAACCGTTGTGATACACCTCTTGCACATCGTCCAGATCTTCCAGCATGTCGATCAGACGCATCAGCTTGGGAGCGGTTTCCGCATCCAGCTCAGCTTCGGTAGAAGGGATCATGGTCACTTCGGCGTTAGCTGCCTTGAAACCCGCCGCTTCCAGCGCATCCAGCACGGTACCAAAATCGTTCGGGCTGGTGTACACCTCGATGGAACCATCCTCTTCGGTGACCACGTCATCGGCACCCGCTTCCAGTGCCGCATCCATCAATGCATCTTCATCGGCACCGACGAAGGTCAGCAGCCCTTTCTTGCTGAACAGATAGGCGACGGAGCCGTCGGTACCCAGGTTGCCGCCACTCTTGCTGAAGGCATGACGCACTTCGGCAACAGTCCGGTTCCGGTTGTCTGTCAGGCACTCGACCATCACGGCAGATCCAGCTGGACCGTAACCTTCATAGACGATGGTTTCCAGCTGTTCACCATCACCACCACCGGCCCCACGCGCGATGGCGCGGTTGATGGTCTCGCGGGTCATGTTGCTGGTCAGGGCGGCAGTCACCGCCGCACGCAGGCGCGGGTTGTTGGCCGGGTCAGGATCACCGATCCGGGCGGAAGTGGTGATTTCCCGGATCAGTTTGGTGAAGATCTTGCCCCGCTTGGCATCTTGCGCAGCCTTACGGTGTTTGATGTTGGCCCATTTGCTGTGACCTGCCATAGAGATTCTCCGTTATTTTTTAAATGTCAGTAACACACTTCATTGCTCACCAAAGGGGAGAGAAAGGCCACCTGTGGCGGCCTTTGCTGCCGGTATCGGCTTACTCGTCGCCCTTGACGGTAGTTGCAATCGCCAATTCACCCAGCTGGGCTGCGTTGGCAAGGCTGGGGGCGTCAGTCATCAGACAGGCAGCCGCAGTGGTTTTCGGGAAGGCAATCACGTCCCGAATGTTTTCAGTACCGGTCAGCAGCATGCTGAGACGATCCAGACCGAAGGCCAGACCGGCGTGCGGCGGGGTACCGTATTTCAGCGCATCCAGCAGGAAGCCAAACTTCAGGCGCTGCTCGGCCGGGGTAATGCCCAGGATGTCGAACACGGTGGCCTGCATCTCGCTGTTGTGGATACGGACAGAACCGCCACCCACTTCATAGCCGTTGATCACCATGTCGTAGGCGTTGGCGTAAGCACTCAGCGGACTGGCTTTCAGCTCGGCCGGACCCATGTTGCTCGGAGCAGTGAACGGGTGGTGCATAGCGGCCAGACCACCTTCACTGTCTTCTTCAAACATCGGGAAATCGATGACCCACAGCGGCTTCCAGCTGTTCTCCAGCAGACCCAGATCGCGGCCCACTTTCAGACGCAGGGCGCCCATGGCATCGCACACTACTTTCTTGCTGTCAGCGCCAAAGAAGATGATGTCGCCGTCAGCGGCACCGGTACGGGCCAGGATTTCGCGCACGATGGCGTCGGAGAGGAACTTGGCAACCGGAGACTGCACGCCTTCGAGGCCATTAGCGGCTTCGTTGACCTTCATCCAGGCCAGGCCCTTGGCACCGTAGATGCCGACAAATTTGGTGTACTCGTCGATTTGCTTGCGGGACAGCTCGGCGCCGCCCGGCACTTTCAGGGCTGCCACGCGGCCTTTAGGGTCGTTGGCAGGGCCGGCGAACACCGCAAACTCAACCGCAGTCAGCAGATCAGCGACATCGACCAGCTCCATCGGCAGACGCAGATCCGGCTTGTCGGAGCCAAAGCGACGCATGGCTTCATCGAAGGTCATCACCGGGAAGTCACCGAGATCGACGGCCAGCACGTGTTGCCACAGCTTGCGGATCATCTCTTCCATCAGCTCACGCACTTGCGGCGCAGTCATGAAAGAGGTCTCCACGTCGATCTGGGTAAATTCTGGCTGACGGTCGGCACGCAGGTCTTCGTCACGGAAGCACTTGACGATCTGGTAGTAACGGTCGAAGCCGGACATCATCAGCAACTGCTTGAACAGCTGCGGTGATTGCGGCAGGGCGTAGAACTTGCCTTTGTGGACGCGGCTCGGCACCAGATAGTCACGGGCACCTTCCGGGGTTGCCTTGGTCAACATCGGGGTCTCGATGTCGAGGAAGCCCTGCTCATCCATGAAGCGACGCACGAAAGCACTGGCCTTGGCACGGGTCTTCAGATACTTGGCCATCTCGGGGCGGCGCAAGTCCAGATAACGGAACTTGAGACGTTGCTCTTCGCTGTTGACCTGATTGAAGTCCAGCGGCAACGGCTCGGCACGGTTGATGATGGTCAACTCGTGGGCGAACACTTCGATAGCACCGGTGGCCATGTCGCTGTTGCGCTGGGAGTCAGGGCGGGCACGCACCACGCCGGAAACCTGAATACAAAATTCGCCGCGCAGCTCGGAAGCCAGCGCGAATGCGTCCGGCTTGTCCGGATCGAAGAACACCTGCACGATCCCTTCCCGGTCGCGCATGTCGATAAAGATCAGGCCGCCAAGATCACGACGACGATGAACCCAACCGCACAATGTAATGGTCTGCCCGGCATGGGCCTCATTGACCTGTCCGCAATAGATAGAGCGCATGGACTTCTTCCTTCGAAATTGTAGAGAGACGGTTAACCTTGGGCCGCCGGGCACGACTGGCAAGCACCGTCTGTCTCACAGCTGGCCAGATTCTTTTCTTACCCGGTTTGAAATCAGTCTCGTACCATCCGGTTCCCTTGAGCCGGAAGCCTGCCGCCGATATCAGCTTGACCCGATGTGGCTTGCTACAGGCCGGACAGTCGGTCAGGGGGGCATCGGAAAGCTTTTGCAGTTTTGCCAATTCAGGACCACAGACATCGCAACGATCTGCGTAGACAGGCATGGGCCACTAGAAATTGGTAAACAAAAGGGCTGGCATTATAGAGGAAAACCCCCTTTTGGGTAAAATGGCCAGCAGCCTCCTTTCAGCAGTTTTTTGCACTCGGTGGCAAAAAAATCGACAAAAACGGGCATGCGAGCCCCAAGACCGACGAGAATAGCCGCCATGAGCCTCTATTTGGGCCTGCCACAGTGGTCCCACCCCAGCTGGCCCGGCCAGTTGCTGGGCCTTGGCGCCAAGCCTGCCGAACACCTCGCCCACTACGCCACCGTGTTCAATTCGGTGGAGGGTAACACCACCTTCTATGCCCTGCCGACAGCGGAGACGCTACAACGCTGGGCCGATGCGGTACCCGCCCACTTTCGCTTCAACTTCAAGTTTCCGCAAACCATCAGCCACCAGAGCGATCTGGTGAGCGCAGATAAGCAAGTGGCCGACTTTATCCGCCTGCTCGCCCCGCTGCACCACAAGCTGGGCCTGCTCACCCTGCAACTACCCGCCCGCTTCGGCCCGGAGGGGCTGGCCAGACTGGCGGCCTTTATCGAGCGGCTGCCGGCACAGTTCACCTACGCCATTGAAGTACGCCACCCCGACTTCTTCGCCAAGGGGGAGGCCGAGCGAGCATTGAACCGGCTGCTGATGGAGAAGGGGGTAAATCGCATCATGCTCGACAGTCGCCCGCTCTTCTCGATACCGGCGACCACTGCGACACTGACCGATGCTCAGGGCAAGAAGCCGCGGCTGCCGGTGCATCTGCTGGCGACTGCCAGCGCCCCCATGGTGCGCTTTATCGGCCTGCCGGATCCGGCGGCCAACCATCCCTTCCTGCCCAGCTGGCTCCCCCACTGGCGTCAATGGCTCGCGGAGGGCAAGGATCTCTACCTCTATATACATACTGCCGACAACGCCCAGGCACCTGAGCTGGCTCGCCAGATCACTCGCCTGCTGGAGCAGGAGATGGCCCCCTGGCCGGGGGAAAACGATCGCGCACGTCAGGGAGTGCTGCGCTTTTAGCCAACCCATTCTGCGGCCATCGAACTGCGGCAAAAAAAGCGCTTTTTTGTGGCGAGGCAAGCCCTGGCGTCAAGACAAATGGTCATCAATCCTCTACACTACCGCCCCAAGTAAGGGTCCGGAACATGACCCATACGAACAGGGTCGGTCCAAAGGATTTCATGACCAGCCACCCCGTTCGTAAACAGGTGATTAATCTACTCTGATGGGTGTCACCCAACGACTCAATTGAACAATACAGCCGGGCTATGCCCCGACTGTCAGGTTGCGCCAGCATGCAGACCAAAGACCAAATTTTTGCCGCCCCGATCGCCCGATTGGGGGATTTCTGTTTTGACGAACAGGTCGTCGACGTATTTCCCGATATGATCCAGCGCTCAGTGCCGGGTTACAGCAACATCATCTCCGCCATCGGTATGATGGCCGCCCGTTACGCCCAACCGATGAGCCGACTCTATGACCTCGGCTGTTCGCTGGGGGCAGCGACCCAGGCAATGCGCCGCCATATTAGCCAGCCCGGCTGCAGCATCACGGCGGTGGATCTCTCCCACCCGATGATCGAGCGCGCCCGCGCCCACCTCTCCGGTTTCAAATCCGAGGTACCGGTGGAGCTGGTGGAAGCGGATATCTGCGACATAGAGATCGAGAACGCCTCTGTGGTGGTGCTCAACTTCACCCTGCAATTTGTCGAGCCGGAGAAACGGGCTGCCCTGATCCAGCGCATTCACGATGGGCTTCGCCCGGGCGGGATCCTGATTCTGAGCGAGAAGTTCCGCTTTGAAGATGAGCCGGTCAACGAGCTGCTTATCGAGCTTCATCTCGACTTCAAACGGGCCAACGGCTACAGCGAGCTGGAGATCAGCCAGAAGCGCACCGCCCTTGAGAACGTGATGCGCACCGACAGCCTGCAGACCCACCGTGATCGCCTGCGGGATGCCGGCTTCGTTCATCAGGATCTCTGGTTCCAGTGCTTCAATTTCGGCTCCATGATTGCCATCAAATCCAGTGAAACCCAACAGCCATGATCGACTTTGCCAACTTCTATCAACTGATTGCCAAAAACCGGCTGAGCCACTGGCTGCATACCCTGCCCGCCCAGCTGCACACCTGGCAACATGACAACCAGCACGGCGATCTGCCGCGCTGGAACCGCGCCCTCAACAAGCTGCCGGTGGTATCCCCCGGACACATCGAGCTGAAAAGTCGGGTCGAGACAGGTTCGGCCGAGAGCCTCGGCGAAGGGGAGCGCAAGAAGGTCGAGAGCCTGCTGCGCCACTTCATGCCCTGGCGCAAGGGGCCGTTCACGGTGCACGGCATCCACATCGATACCGAATGGCGCTCCGACTGGAAGTGGGATCGGGTGCTGCCCCATATCAGCCCGCTGGCAGGACGTTACGTACTGGATGTGGGCTGCGGCAGCGGCTATCACCTCTGGCGCATGGTGGGTGAAGGGGCCAAGCTGGCGGTCGGCATCGACCCGAGCCCGCTGTTTCTCTGCCAGTTCGAAGCCATTCGCCACTTCGCAGGCAATGATCAGCGCGCTCACCTGTTGCCGCTCGGCATTCAGGAGTTGCCTGAGCTGCGCGCCTTTGACACCGTCTTCTCCATGGGGGTGCTCTATCACCGTAAATCCCCCATCGAACACATCGAACAGCTGCGTAACCAACTGAAAGACGATGGTGAACTGGTACTGGAGACGCTGGTGGTTGATGGTGACGTCAATGAAGTATTGGTGCCTACAGATCGCTACGGCAAAATGCGCAATGTCTGGTTTATTCCCTCAAGTAGCGCCCTCAAGCTGTGGGTTGAACGTTGCGGTTTCACCGATGTGCGGATAGTAGACGAGAATATGACCAGCACCGACGAACAGCGTCGTACCGACTGGATGATTAATGAATCCCTGAGTGATTACCTGGACCCAGACAATCCGGCACTCACGGTAGAAGGACACCCGGCGCCCAAACGTGCCGTCCTGATTGCCCGCAAGGCCAAAGACTAGCCGCTGGCGATTCAGAAAGTTACACTGACCCAATTCCAGGAAGCACAGTTAAATGAATGACATGAAAAGCAAATTAAAAGGAATGACCCTGCTCTCCCTGCTTAGTCTCGGCGGGTGTGTCAATATGGAAAAAACGCCTCAGGTTCCTGTACTGACCCTGGCCGAGCTCCGTAGCGAACTCGACCAGAGCGAGCAGCGCCTGCAAACCTCCATGGAACAGCAACAAAAGCACTATGTGCAGCAACAGCACCTGCTGGTTCAGCTCAATACTGATGTCACCAATATGAAAGAGTCAGTCAAAAAACTCGATACCAAGCTCACCGCAATTCCCGCTGAGCCGCCCAAACCCATGGCCCTCCCGGCTGAGCAATGCCCGGCCCCCACTCAGGGCCACACCATAGATGGCAAACTGATGGTCGGTGAAGCGGAGTGGATCTGGGTTGACGCTGCCAACGACGCCTTCCAAGCGCGCGTGGACACCGGTGCCACCACCTCCTCCATCAGCGCCCAGGAGATCACCATTTTCGAGCGCAACGGCAAGAACTGGGTGCGCTTCTTCCTGAGTCATCAGGATGTTGATGACAAGATCCAGATCGAAGCCCCGCTGGTGCGCCATGTGCGGGTACGTCAGGCCTCTGCTGATGATCTCGACCGCCGTCCGGTGGTGCGTCTGGCGGTACGGATCGGTGACATGACCGAGAAAGCCGAATTTACCCTGAAAGACCGTAGCGACATGACCTTCCCTGTGCTGCTGGGTCGCGAATTTTTGAAAGACATCGCTGTGGTTGATGTGGCCCGCGAATATATCCAACCCAAACCCAAGCTCAAGGATGTGAAATAATCCATGGTTTCCCGTAAGCCGTTCTATTTGCTGGTAGCCCTGCTGTACATTATCGGCCTGGGGATGACGATCTACCACCATATCGCGTTGGATGTGCCACTCACCCCCGGTGAAAAGCGCCAGATCTGGTCCATCGAAGCCAAGCTGGAGTTCGAGGCGACCGGTGATCCGGTGATCGCCTCTCTGGCCATCCCGGGCACCCAGCCCGGTTTCACCCTGATGAACGAGAACGCCGCCAGCCCGGGCTACGGCCTCTCCTTTGTCGAGAAAGATGGCGATGCCCGCGCCGAGTGGTCTATTCGCACCGCTTCCGGTCGCCAAGAGCTCTACTACCGCGTCGACATGATGGCGGATGCCCATGCCAAACCGGCTGCCAATCCACAGCCGCCCGCCATCGAGAAGCAGATCGAGAGTGAGCCCTACGCCACTGCGATGAAACAGATCGTGGAGCGGGCGCAAGAGCGCTCAGCGGATGGCTACACCCTGACTCGCGAGATCATCAAGGAAATCGAGAAGCAGGAGCAAAATGCCGAGCTGCTCAAAAAGAACAAGAGCCGTGCCAACCTGATCGCCGAGCTGCTCAACAATGCCGACGTACCGACCCGGGTGGTGCATGCACTGAACCTGGAAGATGGCCGCCGTCGTCAGGAGCTGGTGGATTACCTGCAAGTGTTCAACAGCCCGACCGACTACAAGCTGTTCAACCCGCAAACCGGTGAACAGGGCCGTCCTGCCAACCTGCTACTGTGGGAATACAACTCAGGCGCGCTGCTGGATGTGACCGGTGGTCACAACTCCCGTGTCAGCTTCTCGATGATCGAGCAAGAGCAACCGGTCAACGTGGCGCTGGCCCAGAAGTTCGAAAAATCCGAGATGATGAACTTCTCCATTCATAGCCTGCCGCTGGAAGAGCAGACCCTGTTCAAGGGCTTGCTGCTGATCCCGATTGGCGTGCTGATGGTGGTGTTCCTGCGGGTACTGGTGGGGATCAAAACCTCCGGCACCTTCATGCCGGTGCTGATCGCGGTCGCCTTTATCCAGACTTCGCTGGTCACCGGTCTCATCGGTTTCCTGCTGATTGTCGGCACCGGTCTCATCATCCGCTCCTACCTGTCGCGGCTTAACCTGCTGCTGGTTGCCCGAATATCGGCCATCATCATCATGGTGATTTCGATGATCGGTATCTTCTCGGCGTTCGCTTTCAAGCTGGGGCTGACCGATGGCATGAAGATCACCTTCTTCCCGATGATCATCCTCTCCTGGACCATCGAACGTATGTCGATCCTGTGGGAAGAAGAGGGCCCGAAAGAGGTGGTACGTCAGGGTGGTGGTTCACTGCTGGTCGCCGTTATCGCCTATCTGGCCATGGATAACGAGTTGATCCGTCACCTTACCTTCAACTTCCTCGGTCTGCAGCTGGTGCTGATGGCAACCGTGCTGTTGATGGGTAACTACACCGGCTACAAGCTGAGCGAACTGAAGCGCTTCAAGCCGCTGGTGGACGAGATGAAGTCAGGCGCCACCCCGGGTAAGGACAAGTAACAGATGTGGTTCTGGGAAAAATACACCACCCCGTGGAGCCTGTCCCAATCAGGCATCCTCGGTATGAACAAGCGTAACCACTCCTACATCAGCCGCTACAATCCGCGTAGCCTCTACCCGCTGGTGGATGACAAGCTGCAGACCAAGCGCATCGCGCTGGATGCCGGTGTCACCGTGCCTGAGCTGATCGGCACTATCCGTGCTCAGCACGATGTGGTGCGGATCACCAAGCTGGTCAAGGATTGGCCAGGGTTTTGTATCAAACCGGCACGCGGCTCGGGTGGCAAGGGGATCCTGGTGATATTGCGTCAGGAAGATGGCCTCTTCTACAAGCCCAACGGCAGTGCCTCCAACGGTCAGGATCTGGAGCGTCATGTCTCCAATATTCTGGCAGGGCTCTATTCGCTTGGCGGCAAGCCCGACGTGGCGCTGGTGGAAGGCCTCATCAACTTTGATGATGTGTTCGATGGCTACTCCTTCGAAGGGGTACCCGATGCCCGGGTGATCATCTTCAAGGGGTTCCCGGTAATGGCGATGATGCGCCTCTCTACCGCCGCCTCGGACGGCAAGGCGAACCTGCACCAGGGCGCCGTGGGGGTAGGCCTGTGCCTGCGTACCGGTCGTGCCCTGCGGGCAGTGCAGTTTGGCAATCCGCTACGCCACCACCCGGATACCGGCCTTGACCTCTATGACCTCAAGGTGCCCCACTGGGATACCCTGCTGACCTTGGCAGCATCCTGCTACGAAATGTCGGGTCTGGGCTATATCGGCACCGACATGGTGCTGGACAAGTTCCGCGGCCCCATGCTGCTGGAGCTCAATGCCCGTCCAGGTCTTGCCATCCAGATCGCCAACGGCCGCGGCTTGGTGCCCAATCTCAAGACCATCGAGAAGCTGGGCCAAGTGAAGATGAACGTGGAGCAGCGGGTCAACTTCGCCAAAGATCACTTCGGGATCTTTGACGAGTAGCCACAAGCAGATAGCAAAACGCGCCAACTGGCGCGTTTTTTTATGCCTAACCACTGGCTACCCCACTCTGATTGAGCCGCCATCACTTGGTTCTGCTGATCACAAACATAAAAAAACCGGCGCCTTGGCGCCGGTTCTTCAAATGGAGTGCGACCCGATTACAGGGAGTCAGCATTCTCGGACAGGTACTTGGCCACGCCATCCGGTGAAGCTGTCATGCCTTTTTTGCCTTTTTCCCACTGAGCCGGGCACACTTCGCCGTGCTCTTCGTGGAATTGCAGGGCATCGACCATGCGCAGCATCTCGTCGATGTTGCGGCCCAGCGGCAGATCGTTGACCACCTGGTGACGAACGACACCGTTCTTGTCGATCAGGAAGGAACCACGGAACGCCACACCGGCTTCCGGATGCTCAACGTCATAGGCTTTGCAGATTTCGTGTTTCACGTCAGCGATCAGCGGGTACTTGACCTGACCAATACCACCATCTTCCACTTTGGTGTTGCGCCATGCGTTGTGGGAGAACTGGGAATCGATGGAAACACCGATCACTTCCACGCCACGCTTCTGGAACTCTTCATAGCGGTGATCGAAGGCAATCAGCTCGGACGGGCAGACGAAGGTGAAATCGAGCGGATAGAAGAAGACAACGGCAGCTTTGCCTTTGATGTGGGATGACAGGTTGAATGAATCAACGATCTCGCCATTGCCCAGAACAGCTGCGGCGGTAAAATCGGGTGCGGGACGGCCTACCAATACCATATTCAATTCCTCTTTATGTGAAGTGAACAATCCGGTGAGGATTGGGCTACCTAGAGCCAAGTCCATCTAATTCAAGCGACAAACTATAGACCCGATGGTAGATTAGTAAATCAAATTAAATAGATAGCATTAATCGGGTTTTTCTATGCAACGTTGGCCCAGCCTCAAACAGCTGCAATATCTGGTTGCTCTCGACGAGCACAAGAACTTCAATCGCGCCGCCAAGGCCTGCCATGTCAGCCAGTCGACCCTGAGTACCGGGATCCAGACGCTGGAGGACATGATGAGCCTGCAACTGGTGGAACGGGACCACAAGAGCTTCATTATGACCCCAGTCGGCATGGAAATCGTCGAGCGAGCTCGCAATTTACTCTCCGATGCGCGGGATCTGATGGAGCTAGGACAACATCAGGGCGGCGTGATGCAGGGAACCGTGCGTCTTGGCTGTATTCCCACTATTGCCCCCTTCCTGCTCAGCAAACTGCTGAAAGTGTGCAGCAAGACCTATCCTGAGCTGGAATTGTTGCTGCGCGAAGACACCACCAGCAATCTGCTCAAACAGCTGGAGCAGGGGCAGCTCGATCTGCTGATCCTCGCCCTGCCCATCGAGATCGGCGGTTTTCACTGCAAGACAGTTGGTCAGGATCCCTTCCATATGGTGATGCCCGCCAGCATGGCGGCCGGTCTGCATACCCCGTTCGACTATAAAGAGCTGCCGAATCAAAGCATCTTTCTGCTGGAGCGGGAACACTGCCTCACCGAGCACGCGGTGAGCGCCTGCAGCTTGCGGGACAAGAGCAAGATCAACCCGTTCGCCGCTACCAGCCTGCATACCCTGGTACAGATGGTGGAAGCGGGTCTCGGCACCACCTTCTTGCCGCAGATGGCCATCGATGCCGGCATTCTCGCCAACTCCGATCTGGTAGCCATCCCGCTCCCCGGGGAGATGCCCTATCGCGAAATCGGACTGGTATGGCGCCCCAGCACCACCCGGGTGCAGACCTTCTACAAGCTGGCGGAACTGCTCAAACCGTTGATAACCCCTGCCTCATAACGCAGACGCCAGCCCTCGGGCTGGCTTTTTTTGAGCCCCCGCCGCATTTTTCCGCTCCGCTGCTAGGTATGGAGCCAGATCCCTGTTTATGATGGAAAAGTTGTCGCATCACCACCTCCGGCCCTACAACCAGGTGGTAGAACACAGCTGTTGATGTACTTTTCTATTGGTTAAACATGTCTGTGAAGAGAGCCCCGATGTATCGCAAGCTGTCGCTATTCCTGCTGACCCTGCTGCTGGTCGCCTGCTCCAGCACGCCGGAGCCGCCTCCGCCCCCCCGGCAGAGCAGTGCCTTTGATGGCTTCTACCAGCAGTGGCGTGGTGTCCCTTACCGGATGGGCGGCGCCAGCCGCGCCGGGCTCGACTGCTCCGCCTTCACCCAGCTCGCCTACAACCAGGTACTCGGCTTCAGCCTGCCAAGAACCACCGAGTCCCAGGCCAGCATAGGTAAGCCGGTGGATCGCTACCGCCTGCAACATGGGGACCTGGTCTTTTTCAAGACCGGCTGGCAGCAATACCATGTGGGGGTCTATACCGGTGCCGGCGAGTTTATCCACGCCTCCACCAGTAAAGGCGTTATCCGCTCCCGCCTCGACAACGTCTACTGGAACAGCCGCTACTGGCAAGCCCGCCGGGTGACCCAATAACGGGTCACCTAGCTCCTATCCCCCTTCTCACTGGTTCCCCCAGCACAGGTCGTGGCTATAGCCCCCCTGCGCTTATAACTCAATTGGCCCCAAAACCTGCAATTCACACCATTTCGTGATAAGGTGGTAGCCAATTTTTAACACCTTCGCACTGTTTTTATACGCCAGTTATCAGAATTGACAGTAAGTGTGGCGATAGAAACAACCGATCACCATCAGGCGTGGCGAAAGTGGCTGTGGTAACGCGCTCCGGGAAGGACCACCCACAGCAGCAATTTCAAAGGTTAAATGGATAAGGAGATCGTGCAATGAAACAGTATCAAAGCTGGCTGGGGCAATACCTGATGAGTCGCCGTGACGGTGACCACGCCATGGCATGCGAGATGGCGAGTTCCATCTGCGAGTTCTGGCAGCAACAGGGTGATGAAAACGAACTGGACAAGTGGCAGCAGATTTACCAAAACCACCTGGAAAAGACCACTTAACCCCACTTGCCACCTTGCTGCCAGCCATCCGGGGTGGCAGCAGGGCAACTCGCGGCCAACCACCATCAGCCAATTACTCTCTCCCAATATTCCAGCTACGTTAAACCACAACCTTCGTTAGCTCGCGCGTTACCGCCTGCATGTTGCTCTCTTGCGCACCAACCTCTGCTCATTTCATCTCGGCAGCCATCCCCTGCGCCCAGTCGATAAAGGCCTGGATCTTGGGACTCTCGCGATTGGGCAGGGTCGCCATGTAATAACGCTGCTCGCACTTGACCGCCAGCCCCGCAAAAGGGGCCACCAGCTCGTTGCGCGCCAGCCGCTTGCTCACCAGATTCTTGCGCCCCATAGCGATACCGGCGTGATTCATGGCGGCGATGATGGCGAGATCCGAGCGATCAAAACCCATGCTCAGCTGACATTCCTCTAGGCTGACCCCGGCATGGCGAGCCCAGCAGCTCCACTCGTCGGTATCCGAATCAAATCCCCATGCCTGCCGATCATGGAGCAGACGGCACAAGGACAAGTTGGCGGGATTGCCGACAAGCCCGTGCTGCTCGGCATATTCCGGGCTGCAGACCGGTAGCATGAACTCATCCATCAACGGATGGATGGCGAGCCGATCCGGGCTCTTCTCATCGAAATAGAGGGTCAAATCGATGCCATAACCGTGCAGGTTGATGTTCTCGTTGCCGGTGATGATATTGAGCTCGATCTGCGGATGCAGGCGGGAGAAGTCCGCCAGCCTTGGCACCAGCCAGCACTGGGCGATGGAGGGGCGCGAATAGATGGTGAGGGTGCCGGAGAGCTCCTGATTCTTGATCTCCAGGATCTCCTGATTGATGAACTCCAGCGAGGATTTGAGCGCCCAGAAGACTCGCTGCCCCTCCGCCGTCAGTACCACCTTGCGGTGAAAACGCTCAAAGAGCTTAAACCCCAGCTCCTCTTCCAGCGCACTGATCCGGTGGCTCACTGCACTGGGGCTCAGCGACAGCTCATCGGCCGCCATCGCAAACGATCCGTAGCGGGCGGCCGCCTCGAAGGTATGCAACTTGGCCAGCTGGTAGCCGCTCAGCAGCTTGTTGCGCGATATGTAATTATCCCCGTTATACATTCATCCACCCCTCTGCAATGGCCGCCGATGATACACCCGAATACCCGTTTTCAGGGTTACCAGAGAAGAACCAAAAAATCTGGTTTCGAGAAAATGTGATGAGTGTGGCGAATTAGCATCACCTCAGTTCACCCAAGAGCCGAATTTCATCATTTGTCAGAGACCCACCATTTTCATTCAATAGCGCATAAATAATCACACATAACAGATGTCGAGGCGCAGTATGAGTTCAGAATTGTGGGTCATCGCAACATTGCTGAGTAGCATCATTCTTATCGTGGTTACCATCGTGAAGGGCAAGGTGCATCCTTTCCTCGCCCTACTGCTGGCAAGCTTCTATGTCGGCACCATGATGGGGATGAACCCGGTCAACATGGTCAATGCCATGGAAGAGGGCATTGGTGGCACCCTGGGCTTTCTCGCTGCCGTCATCGGACTTGGCACCATACTCGGCAAAATGATGGAAGTATCTGGCGCGGCAGAGCGCATCGGTCTCGCCCTGCAGCAATGCCGCTGGCTTTCGCCCCAGGTCATCATGGTGCTGGTGGGTCTGGTGTGCGGCATCACCCTGTTTGTCGAAGTGGGGGTGGTGCTGCTCATCCCGCTCGCCTTCTCCATCGCCCGCAAAACCAGAACCTCATTGCTGACCTTGGCCATTCCGCTCTGCACCGCCCTGATGGCAGTGCACTGCATCGTGCCGCCTCACCCGGCCGCCCTCTATGTCACCAATCAACTGGGTGCCGATATCGGTTCCGTCATCGTCTATGGTCTGGCAGTCGGGCTGTTTGCCTCGCTGGTGGGCGGCCCGCTGTTCCTGAAACTGTTGGGCAAACGGGTACCGTTCAAAGAGGTGCCCGCCGCCTTTGCCGACATCAAGGCCCGCGATGAGGCAAGCCTCCCGACCCTGGGAGCCTCGCTCTTCACTGTGCTGCTGCCCATCCTGCTGATGCTGGCCAAGACAGTCGCCGAGCTCAACATGGATCACGCCAGCAACCTCTATGTCGTGCTGGAGTTTATCGGCAACCCCATCACCGCCATGTTTATCGCCGCCTTCACCGCCTATTACGTGCTGGGGATCCGCCAGCAGATGAAGATGGAAGGGCTGCTCAACAAGACCGAGGAGTGCTTCTCCTCCATCGCCAACATTCTGCTCATCATCGGGGCAGGTGGCGCCTTCAACGGGGTACTCAAAGCAAGCGGGCTGGGCGACTCTCTGGCCACCATCCTCTCCCAGCTGGACATGCACCCCATTCTGCTGGCCTGGCTGGTGGCCATCGTGTTGCACGCCGCCGTGGGCTCTGCCACCGTCGCCATGATGGGTGCCACCGCTATCGTCTCCCCCATCATGGTGCACTACCCGAATATCAGCCCGGAGATCATGACGCTGGCCATCGGCTCCGGCGCCATCGGCTGCACCATGGTGACCGACTCCCTGTTCTGGCTGGTCAAGCAGTATTGCGGTGCCACCCTGAACGAAACGCTCAAGTACTACACCACCGCCACCTTTGTTGCCTCCCTGATGGCACTGGCCGGTACTTTCCTGCTCTCCTGTATCGTGTAACAAGACCGAGAACCCCATGAAAAACATCGATGTACAACAGCTCACGACTCAATTTCCACTGGTGCAATCCCTGATCGCGCTCGAGCCGGTCAGCTGGTTCAACCCCAACGCCACCACCCTGGCAGTCGGTCTGCCCTATGTCGGGCTCGATAGCCGCAATGTGGCGGATGCCTCCGCCCGGCTCGCCCGCTTTGCCCCCTACATGTGCGAAGCTTTCCCCGAGACCCGCGCCAGCAACGGCATTCTGGAGTCAGAGATCGCCGCCATTCCGGCGATGCAACGTACCCTCAATGAACGGTACGGGGTCGAAGTGACCGGTAAGTTGCTTCTGAAAAAAGACAGTCACCTGCCCATCTCCGGCTCCATCAAGGCCCGTGGCGGTATCTACGAGGTGCTGACCCACGCCGAACAGCTGGCCATCAAGGCGGGACTGCTCTGCGAAGAGGATGACTACCGCAAGCTCTTTAGCGAGGAGTTTCGCCAGTTCTTCAGCCAGTACAGCATCGCGGTGGGCTCCACCGGCAACCTCGGCATGTCCATCGGCATCATGAGCGCCAAGCTGGGCTTTACCGTCACCGTCCATATGTCGGCCGATGCGCGGGAGTGGAAGAAGCGCAAGCTGCGCGAGCACGGGGTGATCGTGGTCGAATATGCCGAAGATTACGGAGTAGCAGTGGAGCAGGGGCGCAAAGAGGCCGAGCGCGATCCCAACTGCTTCTTTATCGATGACGAGAACTCCCGCACCCTGTTCCTCGGCTACTCGGTGGCGGGCGAGCGGGTGAAAAAGCAGTTCGACGAGATGGGCATCAAGGTGGATGCCGACCACCCGCTGTTCGTCTACCTCCCCTGCGGCGTAGGCGGCGGCCCGGGCGGGGTGGCCTTTGGCCTCAAGCTCGCCTTCGGTGACCACGTTCACTGTCTGTTTGCCGAGCCAACTCACTCCCCCTGCATGTTGCTGGGGGTCCACACCGGCCTGCACGATGCCATTGCGGTGCAAGATCTGGGCATCGACAACCTCACCGCCGCCGACGGCCTCGCGGTGGGGCGCGCCTCCGGTTTTGTCGGCCGCGCCATGGAGCGGCTGCTCGATGGTTTCTACACCCTGAGCGATCAGGAGATGTATGACCTGCTGGGGCTGCTGGCTCGCGATGAACAGATTGAACTCGAACCGTCCGCCCTGGCAGGTATGGCCGGTCCGTGGCGTGTGGCGGCCAATCCCGAGTGGCAAACCGGGCGCGGTTTCGATGCCGCAGCTATGGCACGGGCCACCCATCTGGTGTGGGCCACCGGCGGTGGCATGGTGCCCGCCGAAGAGATGGCAAAGTACCTAGCCAGCGCCCGGATCTAAGTAATATACCTGCATTTAGCAACAAACAAACCCGCCATCACGGCGGGTTTTCTGTGTTGGGAACAAGGGTATGGAGCAGATCCGTCGCAATCCGTGGCGACAATTCCCCCAAGTCGGTCATTTTTCGCCAAAATAGCGCTCATTTTTTGACATATCGCGTCACGTTCGCCGCCAGATTGCCCATCGGGCTCTCTGCCAGGGTCGTGATTTTGTACCATCATGCCTGATGATGTTACCCCCAATGTGAGCCGAGATGCTCCCGTCAAGGTAGGCACCATCAAGGGCACATGAGATAAGGAGATCGTGCAATGAAACAGTATCAAAGCTGGCTGGGGCAATACCTGATGAGTCGCCGTGACGGTGACCACGCCATGGCATGCGAGATGGCGAGTTCCATCTGCGAGTTCTGGCAGCAACAGGGGGATGAAAACGAACTGGACAAGTGGCAGCAGATTTACCAAAACCACCTGGAAAAGACCACTTAACTCCACTTGCCACCTTGCTGCCAGCCATCTGGTGTGGCAGCAGGGCCATAGCTTCCGTCGCGCCTTCTACCCCACACTCCCACTGCCTTAGCCCTGTTGCCAAGGGCTGTCGTCCAATGACAGAGCACTGAAGTCTTACCTCAGGATTGGCGCTGGTTGTCGAGCCAGTGCTGGATCAGAAATTCTTCATCAAGTGGCGAGAGATCAAAACGCAGGCTGGCCTCTTCAATGGCGGCGATATCATGCAGGTGGTGTTCACTGAGCCAGCGCACCGCACGACGTAGATCTTCACCATGGGGGAGCAGCAGATGGTCGCTCATGGGATACCTCCGGTAGACAGCAAGGCGGCCAGCGAAGGTGGCCACCTGTTTCAAGTCTAGTCGGTCAATCCCCATCACCCGCGTCTCTTCACACTCCCCCATCTATCACTTCGATCAGCGACCGAAAGCGCGCTGCCAATCCTGATCAAACTTCGCCAATGCCGCATCCACCGCAGGCACATTCAGCAACTGCTCCGCCACATCGAGCGGCAATGTGATGGATTGGCAACCGGCCAGCAGGCAGTCGAGCGCCTGACGGGGAGTGCGGAATGACGCCGCCAGCACCTTGCTGTTCGGTGCGTGCAGCTCAAGCAGCTGTTGCAGCTCCTGCACGGTGGCGATGCCATCGCCGCCCTGAGCGTCCAGCCGGTTAACGTAGGGAGCGACATATTCCGCCCCCGCCACCGCCGCCAGCCAGCCTTGCAGCGGGGTATAGACAGCCGTACCCAGGGTCGGCACGCCGTTGGCGGTCAGGCTCTTGATGGCCGCCAGCCCCTCTGCGCATACCGGGATCTTGATCACCAGATCCGGGTCCAGCTCACGCAGGGCAAATGCCTCACGCACCATCTCGGTTTCGGTTTTGGCCATCACCTGGGCAAACAGGCGCGCCTTGGGCCCCAGTACGTCGCGCAGGGCGGGCAGCAGCTCGGAGAGCGGCAATCCACCGGCGGCAGTAATGGAAGGATTGGTGGTGACACCGGCCAACGGCAGGATCCGTGACCAGCGACGCACTGCCGCCACATCGGCGGTATCGAGATATAGCTCCATCTCTAACTCCTTAACGGGATGTTTAATATGTCGCCATTCTAGCGATAAAACATCTGCGAAATACTTGATCGAAATCAAATCAACTTTCGAATGAAAGCAAATAGAATAAAAAACAAAAGGAGGCGGTATGATTTTCGACCTGCAACGATATTCAACTCACGATGGCCCCGGCATTCGCACCCTGGTGTTTCTCAAGGGGTGCTCGCTAGCTTGCCTGTGGTGTCAAAACCCGGAAAGCCGCTCTCTCAAGCCGGACATACTACTCGACCGGCGCCAATGCATCGAGGGATGCCAGCTCTGCAGCCAGACCTGTCCGGCAATCTTGCGTGACAGCGAAGGCATCCAGCTCACCCGTTCAGCCCTCAAGGCCGACGATATGGAACGGCTGCGCGGCCTCTGCCCCAGCGAAGCGCTGCAGGTGTGCGGCCGGGATGAAACCCTGGACACCCTGATGGACACCATCTTGCGGGATCGCCCCTTCTTCGAACGGAGCGGCGGTGGCGTCACTCTCTCCGGTGGCGAGCCTTTTATGCAGCCCGACTTTGCCGCTGCCCTGCTGGCCCGCTGCAAGGCCGAAGGGCTGCACACTGCGGTCGAGAGCTGCCTCCATGTGCCCTGGCACCAGATTGAGCCAAGCCTCCCCTCACTGGATCTGGTGCTGGCGGATCTCAAACACGTGGATAAAGAACGTTTCTTCAACTGGACCCGCGGCAAGGTGGAGCTGCCCATCGCGAACCTCAAACGCTTGGCCGAGCACGGCGTGCCGATGCAGATCCGGGTGCCGCTCATTCCCGGCTTCAATGCCGACCGCGAATCGATCACCGCCATCACCGACACCGCCGCCAGTCTCGGCACGGTGCAGGAGATCCACTTCCTCCCCTACCACACGCTGGGGATGGGCAAATATGCCCTGCTGGATCTGCCCTATCAGGCGCCGGAGACACCCCTCGACGACCCCGATTTACTCAACTTTGCCCACGCATACGCCCAACGTCAGGGGCTGACCCCTGTGACCAGAGGATAAGATCATGACCCAGCTCGACCTCAATACCCTCAGCCCGCGGATCCGCGCCCACAAAGAGAGCCTGATCCACATCGTTCAGCCACCGGTCTGCACCGAGCGTGCCCGCCACTACACACAGGCCTATCAGGCTCATCTCGCCCGGCCGCTGCCGGTGCGCCGAGCTCTGGCGCTGGCCCATCACCTCAAGGAACGCTCCATCTGGATCAAGCACGAGGAGCTGATCGTCGGCAACCAGGCCAGTCAGGTGCGGGCGGCGCCGCTGTTTCCCGAATACACGGTGAGCTGGATTGAGAAGGAGATCGACGAGCTGGCAGACCGCCCCGGCGCCGGTTTTGCGGTCAGCGAAACCGACAAAGAGATCATCCACGCCCTCACCCCCTTCTGGCGCGGCCAGACGGTGCAGGATCGCTGCTTCGGCCTCTTTACCGATGAGCAGAAAGCGCTGCTGGAGAGCGGCATCATCAAGGCCGAGGGCAACATGACCTCGGGGGATGCCCACCTCGCGGTCAACTATGAGGAGCTGCTCACGCTGGGGCTCGATGGCTTCAAGGTCAAGGTGGCCGAGCGGCGCAGTCGGCTGGATCTGGCGGATTGGGCCGACCTGCAACGCGAGCAGTTCTTGCACGCCGTCGCCATCACCCTGGATGCGGTCAGCGAGCACATCGCGCGTTACGCCACTCTTGCCAGTGATATGGCCCGCGACATGGCTGCGCAAGAGCCGCGCCCCGAGCGCCAAAGCGAACTTGAGACCATAGCGCTCAACTGTTCCCACATCGCCCACCAGCCCCCCGAGACTTTCTGGCAGGCGCTGCAGCTCTGCTACTTTATCCAGCTCATTCTGCAGATCGAATCCAACGGCCACTCGGTGTCGTTTGGCAGGATGGATCAGTACCTCTACCCCTGGTATCGCCGCGAAGTAGAGCTGTCGGAATCCCTGCCGCGTGAGCGCGCCATCGAACTGCTGCAAGGGTGCTGGCTCAAGTTGCTGGAGGTGAACAAGATCCGCTCCGGCACCCACTCCAAAGCCTCCGCCGGCAGCCCGCTCTATCAAAACGTCACCATCGGCGGCCAGAACTGGCGGGATGGCAGTGCCCATGACGCGGTCAACGGCCTCTCCTACGCCATTCTGGAGTCCTGCGGCCAATTGCGATCCACCCAGCCCAACCTCTCGGTGCGCTACCACGCCGGGATGAGCGAGGATTTCCTCGACGCCTGCATTCAGGTGATCCGCTGCGGCTTTGGCATGCCCGCCTTCAACAACGACGAGGTGGTGATCCCCGAGTTCATCAAACTCGGGGTGAGCGTGGAGGATGCCCACCACTACGCCGCCATCGGCTGCATCGAGACCGCTGTGCCCGGCAAGTGGGGCTACCGCTGCACCGGCATGAGCTTTATCAACTTCGCCCGCATCCTGCTGGCCTCCCTCGATGGTGGCCGCGATGCCACCACCGGCAAGGTATTCCTGCCCCAAGCCCAGTCACTGCGGGAAGGGACCTTTGATAACTTTGACGAGGTGATGGCCCGCTGGGATGAGCAGGTGCGCTACTTCACCCGCAAATCCATCGAGATCGACTGCGTGGTCGACAGCGTGCTGGAAGCACAGGCCCACGACATCCTCTGCAGCACTTTGGTGGATGACTGCATCGAGCGCGGCAAGACCGTCAAAGAGGGGGGCGCCGTCTATGACTGGGTATCCGGTCTGCAGGTGGGGATTGCCAACCTCGGCAACAGTCTGGCGGCTCTGAAGAAACTGGTGTTCGAACAGGGTGTGGTGGATCAGGCTGAACTGGCTGCCGCGCTGGAGCAAGACTTTGCCGGGCTGGCAGGGGAGCAGCTGCGCCAACGCCTCACCAACGCCGCCCCCAAATATGGCAACGATCTGGACGAGGTAGACCTGCTGCTGGTGCAGGCTTACCAGAGCTACATCGACGAGCTCAAGGGGCTGCACAACACCCGCTTCGGCCGCGGCCCCATCGGCGGTACCTACTACGCCGGTACCTCCTCCATCTCCGCCAACGTACCGTTCGGTGCGGCTACCTTGGCCACCCCGGATGGCCGCCACGCCCGTACCCCGCTGGCGGAAGGGGCCAGCCCATCCTCGGGTTCGGATCGTCTCGGCCCGACGGCAGTGTTCAACTCCATCGGCAAGCTGCCCACGGCAGCCATCCTCGGCGGGGTGCTGCTCAACCAGAAGCTGAGTCCGGCCAGCCTTGAGAACGAGCGGGACAAAACCAAGCTGATGAGCCTGCTGCGCACCTTCTTCGAGGTACACAAGGGGTGGCACGTGCAGTACAACATCGTCTCGCGGGAGACCCTGCTGGCGGCCAAGGCCAATCCGGATCAGTACCGGGATCTGGTGGTGCGGGTGGCGGGCTATTCGGCCTTCTTCACCGCCTTATCCCCGGATGCGCAAGATGATATCATCGCCCGCACCGAGCACAGTCTCTGACGGGGCGCTCCCCATGGCGCCTGTGACGTCATATGATTGGCAAGCCACCCCACGGGTGGCTTGCCGCTATCCACCACCTTGCATGCGAGCGCACCATGAACCCACGCCACCAACTGATCCTCACTCTGGTCCATCAGGCTCGCAAGATGAGCGTGAGTGAACTCTCCCAACACACCGGCGTGTCGGAGGTGACGGTGCGCAACGACCTCACCGCGCTGGAGAAACAGGGGCTGCTCAGACGGGTACACGGCTCTGCCATGGCGCTGGAGACCGATGACCCGGATGCCCGAATGAACATCAACTACCTGCTCAAGGAGCGCCTCGCCGAACGGGCCGCCCAGCTGGTGGAAGATGGCGAGACGGTCTTTATCGAAGGGGGCAGCGCCAACGCCATGCTGGCGCGCCATCTGGCACTGCACAAACGGGTCACCATCATCACCATCAGCAGCTATATCGCCCACCTGCTCAAAGACACCCCGGCTCAGGTGGTGCTGCTCGGCGGACTGTTCCAGCATCAGAGCGAAAGCGTGGTGGGGCCGCTGACCCGCCTCTGTATCGAGCAGGTACACTTCTCCAAGGCCTTTATCGGGGTCGACGGTTTTCACCCCGAGGTGGGCTTTACCGGCCGCGACATGATGCGGGCCGACGTGGTCAACAGCGTGCTGGCCAAGGGAGTGACCAATGTGGTGATCACCGACAGCAGCAAGTTTGGCGCCATCCACCCGAGTCAACTTGGCGCGCCGGGCCAGATCAGCGTGCTGGTCACCGACGATGCCCTGCCCGCCCCCATGCGGGCGGCTATCGCGGCCCGCGGCATAGCCCTGCATTGCGTTACCGCCTGATCTGCCCTGACCTTGCCACCAGAACCCGCCACCGGCCCCTCTACCAGGAACGCCCAAACGGGTCTTTAGCCTTGACACTCACCACATGCCCAAGGGTATGCTCCCCCTCTTGCCGATCGCGCCGGGCTGTGTAAACCCACCCGCTCGCCGCACTGCTGATGACAGGGATTTCAACCATGCAAACCAAGGACAAGTGTCTGGCCGCTCTGGTCATCCTCTGCTGGGGGCTCAACTTCGTCGCCATCAAGTGGGGGCTGGAGGGCATTCCCCCCCTGCTGCTGGGTGCGCTGCGCTTTATCGGTGTGGTCTTTCCCGCCATTTTGCTGGTGCCCAAGCCCGCCATGCCCTGGCGCTGGCTGCTGGCCTACGGCGGCGCTATCAGTCTGGGCCAGTTCGCGTTTCTGTTCAGTGCCATGAAGTTCGGCATGCCGGCGGGCATGGCCTCGCTGGTGCTGCAATCCCAGGTAGTGTTCACTCTGCTGTTTGCCATGATCTGGCTCGGGGAGCGCTGGCAACCCCACCACTGGGTGGCACTGCCTTTGGCGGGGTGCGGCCTCTATCTCATCGCCACTCACGGTGAAGGCAACCTGACCTTGCTCGGGTTTATCCTGACGCTGTGCGCCGCAGCCTGCTGGGGCCTTGGCAACGTCATCAATCGCCAGATTGGTCTGCGCTATCACACCTCCCTGCCCAGCCTGATCGCCTGGGGTGGGCTGGTGCCCATACTGCCGTTTTTCGCCCTCTCCTGGCTGTTCGAAGGGCCGGAACTGATTGCCAGCAGCCTGCTCAACTTCAGCTGGCAGGGATTGTTGTGCGTGCTTTATCTCTCGTATGTCGCGACCTGGCTGGGTTACGGCCTGTGGGGACGGCTGCTGATGCGCTATCCGGTGGCGCAGGTGGCACCGCTCTCCCTGCTGATCCCCTGTGTCGGCATGGTGGCGGCCGCCCTGCTGCTTGACGAACACCCGACTACCTTGCAGTGGCTGGGCTCAGCTCTGGTGCTGCTTGGCTTTGTGGTGCATCTGCTGGGTAGCCGACTGCGCTGGTTCAAACCACAGAGTGCGACACGATGAGCGCCTGCCAATTTGCGCTATTTCATTGACCTGACAGGATAAAATTTTCATGATGAGCCAGTCCCCATCGGGACTGACATCACCAGCGCGTGAGCTGCAGGAAGCAGACTTTCAGGAGAGCAAGGACATGCCATCGACCATCACCGCCGGGGGGCGCCGCCTCCCCCCTATCATTCGCGCCACCGCCATCACCCTGACCCTGTGCTGGAGCCCGTTTGGCTGGAGTGCCACGCTGCCCGCTGACTTGAAGTGGGAGAGCAACAACACGGATCCGCTCTATGCCGATCCGGCCGCCAAGGGCGGCGGCACCTTTCGCACCTTTATGACCAGCTTCCCCCTGACCCTGCGCAAATATGGCCCCGACTCCAACGGCGGCTTTGCCGGTTACGTGCGGGAGTCCAACCTGCCACTGCTGAGCACCCACCCCGTCACCGGCAACCCCATGCCGATGCTGGCAAACGAGTGGGCTTTCGGGGCTGACCACAAGACCCTCTATTTTCGCATCAATCCCAAGGCGCGCTGGTCAGACGGTCAACCGGTCACCGCCGATGACTGGCTCTTTACCCTCAAGATGATGCGCAGCAAGGAGATCAACGACCCCTGGTACAACAACTACTACAGCACCCAGATAACCGATATCACCAAGTTTGATGATCACACCCTGGCCATCACCAGCGGCACCGAAAAGAGCCGCCAGGATCTGCTCGAATCACTGCCCATCAGCCCGGAGCCAAGCCACGCCATCAAGCTCACCGCCAACTGGGTCAAGGAGTACAACTGGAAGGTGTTGCCGGTCACCGGCCCCTATCAGCTCGATCAGGTGAAAAAGGGCAAGTCGGTCACCTTCAAACGGATTGAAAACTGGTGGGGGGATGACGAGCGTTACTTCCAGCATCGCTTCAATCCCGCGCGGATCGAGATCAAGGTGCTCAGGGATCTGAACATCGCCTGGCAGCACTTCCTGCGCGGCGATCTCGACAGCTTCCCGCTGGTGATGCCCAACTGGTGGCACGACAAAACCAAAACCGCAGAGTTCGAAAAGGGTTATATCGCGCGTATCTGGTTCTACAACCAGACCCCGCAATCGCCGATGGGGCTCTATCTCAACACCGCCGATCCGCTGCTCAAAGATCTCAATGTGCGGCTCGGGATCCAGCATGCCCTCAACCTCGACAAGATGCTCACCACCCTGCTGCGGGGGGACTACCAGCGCCTCAACAGCTACGGCTCCGGTCAGGGGGAGTTTACCAACAGCGAGATCAAGGCCCGTCCGTTCGATCCCAAACTGGCACGGCAATACTTTGCCAAAGCCGGTTTCAACAAGGCGGGGCCGCAAGGGATTTTGCAAAACGACAAAGGCCAATCACTGACCCTCGCCATCACCTACACCACCGCAGAGCACGCCCAGCGGCTCACTTTGCTGCGGGAAGAGGCCAAGAAGGCGGGGCTTAATCTCGAGCTCAATCTGATGGATGCCTCGGCCGGCTTCAAATCGATGCTGGAGAAAAAGCACCAGAGTGCCTGGATGGCCTGGAGCGGCGGCCGCTACCCCGCCTATTGGGAGTTCTTCCACAAGGTTAACGCCCACAAGCCGCAAACCAACAACATCATGAACATCGATGATGATGCCATCACAGCGCTGGTGGAGCAGTATGACAAGGAGTTCGACTTTGCCAAAAAAGCGGCCCTGTCGCGGCAGATCCAGCAGCGGCTCTATGAGCTGGCCAGCTTCGTGCCCGCCTATCAGGTGCCCTACACCCGGGAAGGGGCCTGGCGCTGGCTCAAGCTGCCCAAGGTGCCCGCAACCCCCAAGAGCGAGTTGCTCTACTGGCCCCTCGGTGGCGACAACAGCGGTTACAGCTATGGCGGCCTGTTGTGGATCGACCAACAGGTGAAAACTGAAACAAAAGCAGCCATCAAGAGCGGCCAGACCTTCCCTGCCGATCCCATTATTGACACCACCTATCGCCAGCCCTGATAGCGACAGTTCACTCGGCAAAAGGCCTTAAAACAAAAGACCCCGCTAGCTAGCGGGGTCTTTGTTGGCAACCGGTGTTGCGAATGCAGCGGTGATCAGGCGCGCTTGGCCTGCTTCTCGGCGATGGCGTCAGCCACGTCGCCCGGCTCCAGTACGATGCCTTCCTGATCCGGGGTCGGGAACACGGCAACACACAGCTCGTCCTGCTCCATACCGTCAACCCAGCGCTCCAGCCACACCTTGAGGGTGATGGACTGCGGCTTGCACTCAGCCCACTCCCCTTCGGCCCACGCCTGGGCGTACTCAGGGTGCGGCCATACCGGGATGCAATCTTCATCGTCGGTGGTCAGCATCATGACGCCATGTTCGTCGGTCAAAACAAACAGCTCTTCATGCTCGACCAGCTTGCTGATGAAGTGCTCGTAACGGTAGTCAGCATTCAGTTGCAGCGCGGCATTGCGCTCGGTGTCACTCAGTTCATAGCTCATTGGCCAAGTCTCTCTCTCGATAAAGGGCGTCATGTTCACATCTTGTCGGCAGCTTGTCCAGCTTGCACCCACGCCAGGATGGCGGGATCGCACTACGAATATGCGCGAGTAATGCACTCACTTTGCGCGGCTGCCGCCCATAAGGATAGAGCAATCCCACCTGCCAGGGCGCAGCCTGCCATCCGGGCAAGCAAGACACCAGGCTATCCGGATGAGCCTGGTTCAACGCCCGGACACGGATATCTGGCACAATGCCGATACCTCGTCCACGGCACATGGCGCTCATCCTCATGCCGACATCATCAAACAGCAAACGGGCAGAGGTTGGCTGGCACAGATACTCTCCTTGCTGCCGATGCCGTAGTAGCACCCCCTCGCTGACACACAGCTCCCCACCGATCCAGTCATGGGTGATCAGATCTCCGGGATGCAGCAACGGCGGTTGCTGTGCCAGATATTCGGGACTGGCATAGAGTGACGCAGGCAGTTGCACCAACGACTCGTATCGCAGGTCACTCTCGGGATCGGCACCAAACCAGCACCAGATAGCACCCTGGCTGGCACCATTTACGGGAAGCTTATCCTCGGTTTTGAGGGTGATCCGCGCCCCCGGGTAGCGATCCAGAAATGACTCCAGCGCGGCCACAAACCATGGCTCGGCACAGACGGGATGACAGCGCACCTGCAGCTCCCCGCTCACCTCTTCCCGCAGATCCTCTATCACCTGCAACCCTTGCTGCGAGAGTCGCAACATTTGCCGGGCATAGGATTCAAATAGCCGACCGGCTTCGGTTAACTGCAGCCGATTGCTTTGACGACGTAATAACGGCTGGCCAACCCGCTGCTCCAGTTGGGTAAGGCGCCGACTCATGGTCGATTTCGGCATGCCAAGGGTATCGGCGGCAGCCGTCAGCCCACCGCGATCGACCACGGCACAAAATATTTTTATCTCGATCAGATCCAGCATTCAGATACCGAGCTCACTCTGCTGATGGGGCAAGCTGGTGACTCAACGCCTGCTGGTTTTGCGCCAGCCAGACCTCGATCGATTGCCCCCCCATCCGTAGCAAGGGATCCGGTTGCCACATCCGACGCGCCTCCCCCTTGGCGGGACGGCTGGTCAACACCAGATCGGCATCCTGTTCAACCACCAGTGGCAAACCGAGCGCCAGCGCCAATGGCATCAAACGCTCATCAGCCACCGCCAGACTGGCCACATTGTGTTCGAGCAACAGGTTATCGATGGCCATGGCACTGCCCTGCACCGCCCGCAGCAGTCGCTGGCGGTTGCGTTCAATCTGCGCGCTCTGGGCTGGCCACACCCGGGCCAGATCCCGCGCGGCCACATTGCCCATCAGGGTCAGGTTACCAAAATCGAGCCAGAAGTAATCTCCCTCCCCGTCCGGTCGCAGGGTCACTTTGGCACCTGCTGGCGCCAGCTCCTGGGCCACATCGATCGGTACAATGCGGATCTGACGCTGGCGCAACAGGGGATAAATCGCCAGCTCGGGTTGCAACGACTCCATGGTAAGCAGGGCATCCGCCTGTCCCAGGGTGGCCACATCCACCTTGTTCAGCCAGCCGGGGAGCCGGTTAAGGGGCAATCTGGCGGGTGGCAGGTAACGTGCTTCGATGCCGGTATCGGCCAACAGTGACAGGTTGATCCCGTGCAGCACGGGTACCGCACTGACCACAGTCGGCGCGGCCCAGAGCGGTAACGCCAACACGCTGAGCAGCAGAGGGATAAGAAACTTCATTCAATGGTTCTCCAGCGACGATAGCCGAGGGCAAGCACAAAAAAGAGTGAGGCAAACATCACGATGGCCGCCCCGGAAGGGAGTGGCAGGGCGCCAGCCATCGGTATCAAAATGCCCAATAAACAGCTGAGGGTAGAAAACAGCACCGATAGCCAGAAAAACTGGGCACCACTGCGGCTCACCAGTCGGGCTGCGGTCGCGGGGATAAGCAGCAGCGCCCCCACCAGAATGGCGCCAATTACCTTGACCGAGGCAACCGTCATCAACGCAATCAACAGTACAAACAGATAGTCATACAGACGCACCGACACCCCGCGACTGCGGGCCAGTTCAGGGGCCAGACTTGCCAGCAGGGCGGTATTGGTGCCTCGCAACAACATCAGCAGTGCCGGGATGGCAATGATCAGCAACACCAGCAGATCGAGATCCTTGACCGTCAGAATCGAGCCAAACAGCACGTTCTCCAGAATGTGTACGTTGACCCTCTTGGCCACATAGAGCAGCAAGGCCGCCCCCAGGGCGATGGCAAACGAGAGAAACACCCCCACCAACGCATCATAGGGGATCTGGGTGCGGCTCTTGACCCAGTGCAACAGCAAGGCAAACAGGGTGCAAAAACAAAACAGCGCCACCAGCGGCGCCGTGGCGGGCTCCCCCAGCAAGATCCCTAGTGCGACGCCAGTCAGGGCGCCATGCCCGACCGCTTCGGAGAAAAACGCCAGTCGTTTGACTACCACCAGCGGGCCCAGCGCCCCGAGCAAGGGCCCCATCAACAAGGCCGCCACCAGGGCATTGGTCAGAAAGGCATACTGGAACATCTCGGGCAAATAGCCGCTTTCAAAGAGGGAAAATACCCATTGACGCAAACTCTCCATCACGCGACCTCCTGCGGGGAGTGAGCAAATATCTCATCCGGCGTGCCAACCGCAACCAGACCACCATCGATGAGCCACACCCGATCGGCATAGCGCCTCACCCAGGCCATATCATGGTGAACCACCAGCATGGTGACCCCCTGTTCACGCAGTTGCAGCAGCAAGCGGTTAACCATCTCTTGTCCTTCTTGATCGAGCCCGGTCATGGGTTCATCCAGACACCAGAGTTGGCTCTGCTGATCCAGCCCCTGCGCCAACAGCAACCGCTGGCGTTCCCCCCCAGAGAGTTGACCGAGTCGCAAGTGCCCCTTGCCGCTGAGCCCGACGTGCGCCAACAGGCGATCGATCCGGCTTTTTGCCGCTGTGCTCATCGGTAACCAGAGCGGACGACGAGAGAAGGTAGCGAGCAGAAATTCGTTGATAGTAATGGGTAGAGATGGCTCAAACTGGCTCTGCTGAGGCACGTAGGCCACCGGCCCCGGCACCCCCGGCCACTCTCTGAATACCTCGCCGCTATGGGGTCTCAGGCCGAGCACGCTCTTGAGCAAAGAGGATTTGCCTGCCCCGTTGGGACCGACGATGGCATGCAGTTTTCCCGCCTCGAAGGTGCCATCGATCGGCTTGAGAATAGATACCCGATTGAGTGACAAGGCCAACCCTTGCAAGATGATTGAGGGCCCCATCAGCTCGCCTGCGCCGCCAGTGACAGCGCCTTGACCAGGGTCTTGAGGTTGTGCTCCATCTCCCGGCTCACCAGGGCCGGGTCATAGTCACCAAAGGTCATGTGGGAGAAGTGGTAAATCCGGATCCCGGTGGCGTCCTGGATCAGTTCTACGTAGCGGTTATCCATATCGAGTTCGGTAAACAGCACCTGAATATTGGCCGCTTTGATCCGCGCTATGGTCTGTTGTAACTGGATTGCATTCGGCTCAACCCCATGGGCAGGTTCAATAACTGTGTCGATGCCGATACCAAACTCTTGCAGCAGGTAGCCGTAGGCATTATGGGTACTGGCAATACGCACACTGGCCAGATCCAGCGCTAGCAACTCGGCCCGGTAACGATTCTTGATAGCACGCAAACTGCGGGCATAGGTCAGGGCATTTTGCTGAAAGTAATCCCGATTTTCCGGGTCGAGCCGTCCCAATTCGCGGGCAATGGTATAGACCTGACGCACCGCCGCATCAATGGAGACAAAGGTATGGGGGTTGTAACTTCCTTTGCCGGTGGCGAGCAGCGGCAAGTCGGCATTGGCATAAATACGGGTCAGGTTGGGTAACGCCAGACCATCCAGGGCATGCACCGCAAACTCATCATGGCCGATACCATTGAGTACCAGCGCATCCATGGTGGCCAGTCGCTTGAGGTCGCTCGGTTGCAGCTCATAACTGTGGGGATTGAAGCCACTCTCGATGAGCGGAATGACCTTGGCCCGATCACCGACAATATGGTGCACATAACTGTAATAAGGGTGCAGGGTGATCCCCACGGTCAGCGGTTTGCTCCACACCGTAAGGCTGGTCAGCAGCAAGGTCAGGCTCAGAAAGAAACGCATCATGGTGTCATCGAAATCCAGTGGGTAGGTGTAGTGCAATCAGGGGTACCGGATACCCCCTCGCCAGCCATAAAAATGGCGTTGGCAGGCAGCGACAATAGCCAGCGCCCATCAGCATGACCAGGGCGAGGCCCCAGCCAGCAGCCATTGGCGAGCTCCTGCCAGTCACCCTCGTGAAAAGGCGGGATCTGTGCTTGCGCCATGGCGGCCAGCGCAGGCCAGCGCCCGTCACTGGCCATAAAGCGAGCTTCATCAAGGGCGATGGTGAGCTCGGTGAGCTGCTGGCGCGCGGACGGGGTCAGCTGCAGAGTCTGCACCACTGGCGTGGCAGGCTCCTGGCGCAGCCAGATCCCCACCACGCCACACAACAAGAGTGCGATGGTGAAGATCGCCACCCAGCGGTTCTCGTTGCGACCATCATCCGGCGCCACTCGCTCCCGGTAACCGGTCATGTCAGAGCAACTCGGCATAATCAAATTCAGCTGGATCTTCATGTCCGGCATCGAAGCGGATGTAAAACTCCCCTTTCGGCTCGGTGAAACGTGCTTGGGAATGACCATTGGCCTTGACGGTAGCCAGTACTTCATCGTCATAGCTATACATGACGACCTCGGCACCGGTCGCGAACGTGCCATCGCTATAGCCCACCTTGCAGACCAGCTCAGCCCCCTCACGACCACAATCCATCACCGGATAGTGGGCTTGGGCGGCCAGCGGCGTCAGTAACGTCAGAGCGATCGCCAACTTGCTAAACAGGGTCATTGCGGCAGCACCTCGAAGGTCAGCAGGTAGTTGATCTCCACCTTGTCAGCCAGTGGCGAACGGCTGACCTGCTCAATGTTGGCAGACAGCAGGTGTGGGCCCCGCTGGGCAGGGGTGAATGCCACCACACCATCCTGATCGCTCACCAGATCCTGCTGCTGGCGCCCATCACGCCACTGAGTGCCATGCCCCACCACTTCTACTTTGCGCTCAGCCAGCGGTTGACCATCGAAAGTCAGGCGGAAACGGGCGGCCTCACCCACCACCACATCGCTGGGATGGGTCAATGGTTGCAGCTCGAGCCCCTGGCCGCTGCTTTTGAGCACGGTATCGCTTGGCGTGTTGCGGGTGACATAGAAGGCGCTGATGTTTTGCATGGCATAGGTGGTCACCCCCTGCGCCTTGGCTGGCACCTGAGCGGCAGCCTCCTGCTTGTTGGCCATGATCCGCCGTTCAGTATTGCGCTTGCCAATGGTGTAGGTAGTGACATAACGAGGCGGATTACGCAGCTCGACCTTGTAGGTGCCCACCTCGCTCAATGCCAGATCAAACACACTGCGGCGTTGCCCTTTGTAATAGGGGCCGATCCTGGCGGGGTTGCCTGCGGGATCATAGACAGTGACATTGTCCAGCCCTATCGGCTTGTCAAAACTGAATACCCCGTGGGACGCCGTGCCATCCACTGTCACCCAATGGGCGGTATCACTCGACACATTGAACTCACTTGGCAGCATCCAGACCGGATGCGCGGAAGCGGAGGTGGCAACCAGGGCCAGCAGGCCCCAGCCAAAGGAACGGTTAATCATGATTTAACTCCGGTGTGGATGGTGATCGCGCCCAGTTCAGCGACGGGTTCGAGGTGGTAACTGGTTGTTTGTCCGAGTTCTATCGCCTGACTGACCAAAGATCGGCTGCCATGCTCGCGAGCGGCTTCGATATGCAGGGTGTAACGCCCCGGCGGCAGGGCATTGCCCTGCTGGTCACGGCCATCCCACTGCAATTGGTAAACACCGGGTTTACGGGTCGCTCCGGAGACTCCATCCGGCTGGCCATTCTCATAGCGGCCACTCTTGCGCCACCAGCGCCGCATATCCTTGAGCCAGTCCGCCTCTTTGCGCCAGACGGCGAGCGTGGCCACCGCCTGTTGCTGGGGATTTTCTACCCAGACAGCCACATAAGGGCGGTATTGACTACCTTCATGACGCGGTAATTCCAGTGACAAGGTCACCTCAGCGGCAGCTGGCACACTCACCAGCACGAGTGCCAGCGTGGTGGATTTGAACATCCAGGACTCCGTTTAGTAGTAGAGGATAATGAGGTAGAACATGCCCATCAGGGTCGTGCCCGCCAGACTGAGACCAAACAGGCCAATCCGACGCTTGCGCTGGGACAACACCAACCAGAAACCGCTCAAGGTAAACAGCAACATGACCAACGCTGACAGGTCGATGAACCATCGCCATAGCTCGCCACTGTAGCGCCCCATATGAAGATCGTTGAGCTGGGCCAGCCAACCCGCTGGCTGAGTCTCGATCCTCACTTCTGCCAGGGCGGGTTCAATTTCTACCAGGCTGTAGCCACCGGGGCGCTTGATGTCGAGGGTGAGCAACTGCTCATCGGCATTCCACTCCATGACGGCTTCCCCACCCGCCAGCACATCTTGCTGACGGAGCCAGTGCAGCAGCTGCGCACCCGCCAACAGAGGGTCCTGTTGCCATAACCCGGTTTCCACCCACTGGGCTGGCAATACCAATCGTTGATGTACCAAAGGGGACGCTGCGGGTAGCCACTGACGATTGTTCAGCGTCAATCCGGTCACTGTGAAAAAGAGCATGATCACCAGCATCAGCATGGAGCTGTATGTATGCAGAGGGCGAACCCAGCGAGGCACATGATAGGGACGGGCAGACTTGCTCGACATGGTAAAGAAAAGCTCCCGCAGGTAGTCATCATAAACCGCGGCAAAGTATTGCAAATGCAAATCATTGTCAATAACGTTTAATTCATTGAATTGACAATAATAGCTTTTGTAATGGCGGGCCTCTCTTCGCCCTTATCTGCAGAAAAAACAGTAACTAACTGATTTAACTTAAATTAAGTCTCGATTAATTGATTGCATCCCAGACGAGAACCAACTTCACCCCGCCAGTTCCATTTTTTGGAACGACAGGTTCCATAAACATGACTCTCTGCTCGACCCGAGTTTGCATAGAATGCTGCCGCCACAGGGTGATAATGATTATCAATAGCAGGATTGACTCGTCAGCCGCATTCCAATAACAACAGGAGAGTTCACATGCCCATACCTCAACCATCCCGACTTGGTTACGCCATTGTGATGGCTCTGCTGCCGGCCGGCGCAGTCTCGGCCCAGGCAGTCAATGAAACCATGGTGATCACGGCATCCGGATTTGAGCAGAAGGTAACCGATGCGCCCGCCAGCATCACTGTTATCACTCGCGAAGATCTGGAACAAAAACGCGTGGCGAGCATCGCTGATGCACTCAGCGATGTGGAAGGAGTGGATGTGGGAGGCAGCGTCGGCAAGACGGGTGGCCTGAATATCAGCATGCGGGGTATGCCCAGCGACTACACCCTGATCCTGATCGATGGTCGCCGTCAGAACAATGTGGGGAACGTGACCCCCAACGGCTTCGGTGAAACCGCCAACAGCTTTATGCCACCAGTCGCGGCGATTGAGCGTATCGAAGTGATCCGTGGCCCCATGTCCACCCTCTATGGTTCAGATGCAATGGGTGGGGTCGTCAACATTATTACCCGCAAACCGGCCAAAGAGTGGATGGGCGCCCTTACCCTGGAAAATACCCAACAGCAGCACCGGGAATTTGGCAACAGTGCAGCGGTCAGTTTCTATACCAGCGGCGCCCTGATCGAAGACAAATTGGGGCTGACCCTGCGCGGCAGTGTGTTTGACCGTAGTGCCTCTGATATTCGCTATCAGGACGCCAATGGCCTGGAAAAAACACCGATCATGGGGGCAAACCCCGTAAAATCTGACATTCAGAATTTGGGCGGAAGAGTGACGTTCACCCCCACCAGCAATCAGGATATCTGGCTGGATATTGATCGCGGCAATCAGCAATATGACAACCGCGAGGGCCAGCTTGGCACCCTAGATACACCGACCAAGATCGGCGGTTATGAGAAACAACAACGCTACAGCCGCGATCAATATGTGCTGGCCCACGATGGCCGTTTCAGTTTTGGTAACCTCTCCAGCAGCATTACCCGCAGTGAAACCGATACCGCAGGACGGACTCTGCCCAAAGGTGTTCCGGGAAAAACGGCAGGAGCTCCACGTACCCTTGAGCTGGAAAACACCATAGTCGACAGCAAGCTGGTCACAGTGCTGGGTGACAATACCCTCTCGGTCGGCGGCCAGTGGTGGAAAGCAGAGATGATCGACGGGGTTGCTACAGCGCCGTTCGAGCATAAGCAACTGGCACTGTTTGCTGAAGATGAGTGGCGCTTCCTGACTGATTGGGCACTCACTGTTGGTGCTCGTTATGATGACCACAGTGTGTTTGGTAGCCAGCTCAGTCCACGTGGTTATCTGGTGTGGAATGCCAGCAGCAACTGGACCTTCAAGGGGGGTGTCAGCCAGGGTTACAAGACCCCTCGCCTGGATCAACTGACCAGCGGCATCGTCGGATTCGGCCGCCAAGGGGCCCTGCCGCTCATCGGCACCCCCAGCCTGACACCCGAGACCACCACCAGTTCTGAGCTGGCAGCCTACTATCAGGCCGATAATGGCTTTAACGCCAACCTCACCCTGTTCCAGAATAACTTCAACGACAAGATTGCCAGCGGCACGCCGGTAGCTAACTGCCACTACAGCAAGGCGCCCAATCAGCCGGGCTGTGTCGATATAGGAACCAGCTGGAACGATATCAAAGAGTTTGGTCAGACAGTCAATATCGACGAGGCCATTACCCGAGGGGTCGAGGTAGGATCTTACATTCCGCTGGCAGAGTATTGGGATCTCAAAGCCAACTACACCTTCACCGATAGCGAGCAAAAATCGGGCTCGCAAGCGGGCCAGCAGCTGACCGATACCCCCAAACACATGGTCAACATGAAGCTGAACTGGCAGACCACTGCCCAGCTGAATACCTGGCTGCAGGGTGAGTATCGCAGCAAGCGTTGGCGCGGAGTAGGTGTCGAGCAAGAGGCGTTTGGTGATTACAACGCATTTACCCTGTTCCACCTGGGCGCGTCATACCGGATCAGCGAAAATGTCACCGTCAATGGCACCATCTACAACTTGCTGGATGAAGACTTCTTGCAGTACCACGCCTATAACGACGCTGGCAAAACCGAGTATGCCAACGAATACAATAATAATCAGGAAGGACGTCGCTTCTGGATCTCGACCAATATCACCTTCTGATCCTCTGATCTGCACTTAACAAAGATGGCCCGTCACGGGCCATCTTTCTCGACATTAGCGGACGTCATCAGGTCATGGTGACACTCGTCTCCCGGCCCCATCGCCTCAATTCTCCTGCATCATTGGCTACGATTGCCAACAACAGTTCCCACCATCCTTGCCATCAGGCAATTGAGGGCGAGCAAAGCGTGATATCTGTTTGCTCACTGAGCTTCTGGCGCAACCAATAAGCCGATTCAACCTCGACAAAACAGAGCAGATCACCGCCGTTGGCCGCCATCGCCATCAGCTGTTCAAAACGCAGCTGCTGTTGTTGCTCCCATGCGGCAGCGAGTTTAGCCCCATGGGCCTCATCGACAACCTCACGGCGCAGCTCGAACAGGTTATCGGTGATCGGGCTGTTGATCTTGGCCGCGCTGTGCCAATACATCAGCAGGTTGTCCATCATCTCGGTGTCGTAGTTGGCCAGCGCATCCAGCTCGGGTGTGTCACCGCTGTCACTGGCGGCAAAATCACACCAGCCGGAATTGAGTGACGCAAGCTCATGTGCCACCGCCCCTTTGACATGCTTGCGTAGCACCGCGATATCGGCTCCCTTGCGCGCAGGCAACCACACCTCACCCTGATGAGCATCCAGCAGTGACGTCAATAAAGACGTGGGGTAGACAGGAAAACGGGGACAAAGTGAATGCAGCAGGGATACCAGAGTGATCTTGACCATGAGCGATACCTTGAACTAAGCGCACAGCCGCCAACGGGCCGCACTATGTAAAAAAGTGCCTTATCCTATCACGTTTACAGTGGTTAGACCCTTGATGAAGCCAGTTGGCCAAGCATTTGATTCCGCCGAAAAAAACAGCATTTGAAACGAGCAATCCAGCCAAAGATCAATAATTTGAACCAGCGCCCACTAAAGTGGATTCGGGGATGCTAGTTTGCATACATCTTTAGCGTAAGGAGTGAATCCATGATTGGGATCGACCAGGTTTCTAACGACTTTGTCAACGATTTGAAAATACTGGCATGCTTTGATCCGGCCAACATGAGTTTGGGGATTAAATTACGCAGCGATATGTCTGACGACCTGTGCCAGGCAGCTGCCCGTCTGCATCAGCAGGGGCTCATCAGCGCAGTAGATGGCGGCTATCTCACCCCGTTCGGCATGACCATGGTTGAACACCTGCAGCACCTGCTGGTCGCACTCAAGCCCCTTTAATCGGCTGTGGTGCCCAGAGCGAAAAGTTAAGTAGCTCCCAACGCTTGCCTTGATGAAGATGGCAAGCAAACAGCAAAGGACCTTCGGGTCCTTTCACTTTGCCATCGACCAGCCACTCCCCCTCTCTTTTGGGTACCCGTCGCGCCTTTATTTCTTCGGGCTGTAACGCTTGCCCAAGACGGACCTGTACAAATTGCTGACAAACCAACTGTGCATCCAACGTGGATTGAGCCAGTACCGGCGTATCGGAGATCGGGGTAAGAAGGGAGATAAGCAGCAACGATAGCGACATGATGAAAGAGTTTATGAATCAGTGCAGGAGCCAGATAAACAAAAAGCCGTGGCACCAGAGGTACCACGGCTTTCTTAAATTCTGTAAGAATTACAGAGCAGTTACGTTCTCAGCCTGCGGGCCTTTCTGACCAGTGGTCACGGAGAACTGTACGCGCTGACCTTCAGCCAGGGTGCGGAAGCCGGCACCTTGAATTGCGCTGAAGTGAACGAAAACGTCCGGGCCGTTTTCTTGCTGGATGAAGCCAAAACCTTTGGTTTCGTTGAAAAACTTAACGGTACCGGTGATCATGTTAGACATATCTTTAAACCTGTATTCAAAATAATTACTTATGCTTTTCAGCGGATAAAGCTTAAAAAACGGGATGACTATGAACAACAGGACAGGATGTAAAACATCGTATTCATTGACATAACTATCGCCCTTTCAAGCTGGAGTGAATTATACGCAGCTTTGTCGATTACGCAAACAAATTTGTGCCCTGCCAATGGCAGGGCACAACTGTCTATAGCGTGGCGGCTTCCAGTGCATCCACCAGCACCTTGAGAAAACGGGCAGCCTCCCCGCCAGTACACGCCCTGTGGTCAAATGTCATCGACAGTGGCAAGGTTCTGACGGGACGCGCTTCACCATGGATGAACACCACTTTTTCGAACAGTTTGCCTGCCCCTATGATGGCCACTTGCGGCGGCGTGACGATGGGGCTGGCGTAGCGCCCTGCGATGGCGCCGAAGTTGGTGAGAGTAATGGTCGCCCCCTGCAACATCTCGCGGGGCACGGCGCGCGCCTTCACATCGGCGATCATCCGATCCAGCCCCTGCCGGATATCGGCCCCCTCCCGCTCGGCCACGTTCTCCATCACCGGTACATAGAGACCATGTTTGGAATCCACAGCAATGGCTACATTGACCTCGTTGAACAGCCGCCTTGACAAGGTTTCGCCATCAAACCAGGCGTTCATCGAGGGCTCGGCACGACACGCCACACCGATAGCCTTGATAAGGCGCACCGTCACATCTTCATCAGGGCGCCAATGACGCAAGTCAACTTCATCGGTGATGCTGACCGGCACCACCGTCTGATGAGAGAGCTCCATCGCCTTGGCCATGGCCCGCCGTGACCCTTTGAGGAACTCGTTGCCACTGCTCTGCTGAGCCTCGAATGCCTGCTGCACATCCAGCTCGGTCACCATACCGCCGCTGCCACTTCCCTTGAGCCGGTCGATATCCAGACCCAGCTTCTGCGCCAGCAACCGCACGGCTGGCATGGCTTGCACCAGCACGCCACCCGGGGCTATGGCACCCACCACAAAGTGATCCTCGATATGCTGCTGATGAGCGCTCACCTTGCCCACCACTGTGCCATCATCCTCCCCCCCCTCGAACTCCACCAGTGGCGCACCGATATGGAGAATATCCCCCTCGGCGCCACAGAGACGGGCGATCACCCCGGCCATAGGAGAGGGCACATCCACCAGCGCCTTGGCGGTTTCCACCGACAACAGCACCTGATCGACCGCGACGGTATCCCCGGCGCTCACCTTCCATTCGACGATCTCAGCTTCAGCCAATCCTTCGCCCAGATCCGGTAATTTGAAAAATTTCATAGCCACTGGTTCTCCATCAGCTGGTGAGCGGCATCGGCAATATCCTGCTCGGTGATGAGGTAATACGCTTCGTTGCGATAGTAGGGAACGGCGGCATCCACGCCGGTCAGCCGTTTGGGCGGCGCCTTGAGGCAAGGGAGCGCCTGCTCGGTCACCCGCGCCACAATTTCGGCTCCGACCCCGAAGCTGCCGCACGCCTCGTGTACCACCAGCAGCCGGCCAGTCTTGCGCACCGAGGTGAGGATGGTATCTATATCAAGCGGCTTGATGGTGGCCAGATCCAGCACTTCACACTGGATATCCTGCTTGACCAGCAAGTTTGCTGCCCGCATCACCTCCTGAATGCAGGCTCCCCAGGCCACCACAGTAATATCCCGGCCCGGGCGCAGGGTGAAGCAGACATCCAACGGCAAGCCAATACCGTCATCCACCACCTCGGATTTCATCGAGCGATAGATGCGATCGGGTTCGAAAAACATCACGGGATCCGGGTCACGGATGGCCGACAGCAGCAAGCCATAGGCGCGTCTCGGGCTGGAGGGGATCACCACCCGCAGCCCCGGAATATGAGCAAACAGCGCCTCGACGCTCTCGCTGTGGTGTTCCGGCGAGTGAATGCCCGCGCCATAGGGAGAGCGATAGACAAGGGGGCAAGAGAGGCGACCACGAGTACGGTTTCGCATCCGCGCCGCCTGACAGATGATCTGCTCCATCCCGGGGAAGATGAAACCCTGAAACTGGAACTCCGCCACCGGCTTGAGCCCCTGGGTCGCCATGCCAACCGCCACCCCGGCGATCAATCCCTCGGCCAGCGGTGTGTCGATCACCCGCTTGAAACCGAACTTGTCGCGCAAGCCCACGGTGGCGCGAAACACCCCGCCGTTGACCCCCACATCTTCGCCCAACACCACCACATCCGGGTCGTGATCCATCTCGTAGTGCAGGGCCATGTTGACCGCTTCTAGCAAACTGATCTCACTCATGGCCAACCTCCTGCTTCATCCCCTTGGCAATCACTCGCTCGCGCTGGGGCAACAGTTCAGCGGGCAGGCTGGCGTAGTGGTAGTCGAGCATTGCCTCAGGCGGCTGGGGCGGCATCCCCTCGTAACGGGCGACAGCTTGCTCCACCTCTTGCGCAGCCTCAGCCAGCAGGGCCTGCTCCTGCGCTTCATCCCACCACCCCTGGCTGTGCATAAACTGGCGCAGGCGCTTGACCGGCTCTTTGGCCCAGGCGGCCTCCACCTCGGCACCGTCGCGATAGCGAGTGGCATCATCGGCCGTGGTGTGATCGCCGAGGCGATAGCTGACCGCCTCGATCAGGGTCGGCCCCTTGCCGTTGCGGGCCCGTTCGATGGCACTGCGTGCGGCATCGTAGACGGCCACCACATCGTTGCCATCCACCTGCAGGCTACGCACCCCGGCGCCAATCCCCTTCTGGGCCAGCGTAGGGGCGCTGGATTGCAGCTTGCGCGGCACCGAAATGGCCCACTGGTTGTTGTTGACGATGATGACCATCGGCAGGTGCCAGACACCGGCGCAGTTGAGCCCCTCCAGAAAATCCCCCTTGGAGGTGCCGCCATCGCCGATGGTGACTACAGCGACGCGCGGTTGATTACGCAGTTTGAAGGCAGACGCAATGCCGCAGGCGTGGGTGATCTGGGTGGCGATGGGGACGCAGATGGGGAGATCTTCAGAGGGAGTCCCATCGGGTTTGAGAAAATAACTGCCCCGCTCGTCACCACCCCAATATTGCAAGTTCTTCTCCATCGGCACGCCACGCACATAGAGGGTGGGCATGTCCCGATAGTAGGGGACGTAGACATCCTGCGGCTGCATGGCGAGACCGATGCCAATCCCCACGGCTTCTGCGCCGAGATGGGAGGGAAAAGTACCGAGTTTGCCGGTTCGTTGCAGCGCAATCGCTTTTTTGTCATAGCTGCGCACCATTACCATATTGCGGTAGAAGGTGTGCAGTATCGCCTTGTCCAGCCAGGTCGGTAAGGTGGCGACCGGGCACCCTTCCGCATCGAGGTAACGAAGGAAAGGGATGTCGACATGGGTCATAACTGGCTCCTTGCCGTTGAGAGCGTCACCGATGCTGGCGACACCTAGATGTAAATACCTTGTTAAATAAAAAGCAAAGGGATTTACTCAGGTAAGACCAGTAGAAACTTCTTTAAAGTAGCGAAGGAGCTGAATTTTCGGCGATGAGTGGCAAGGTATGCCGTAAATGGTGCAACTTTGCAGTTCTGAATGCAGGATGCAAAATGTGAAAAAGGGGAGCCTTGCTCCCCCTTCTGTTACTCAAGTCAGCGGTTACGCCAGCCAGCAGTTACGCTAGCCAGTGTTGCAGTTGGCGGGCCATGCCAGCTGGCAGCAAGTGCGCGCGGCTTAGCAAGCGGCTGCGCCATGGCTCGGCCAGCAAGGTCGGGCAAATTCGCATCTCCCGTCCCCGGTCAGCCACCCGCACCAACCTGTCTATGAGCCCCTCCAGCGGCGGATACACCGGCCAGTGGGGATAGAGGTCGGCAGTTGTGATATCAGCCAGCTCGCACACCCGCTCCTCTTCCCCATCTCCCTTCCCAGCAACCATTGGCCAGGGATGAAGGACATGCAGCCAACCCGGTCTTGCCGCCTCCAGCAACTGGCCCAGCGTCGGCTGCGCAAAGTGGGGATCTCCTGCGACTTTGAGCAGATGACGCGCCCCCGCCAGCACCACCAAGCCGCGCTGGGGAAGTGTTAGAAGATAGTCGGCCAGCGCCTGATCCCGCCCCCTGTTGTGCTGCTGCCATCGCTCCGGGCTCATCTCCTGCCACTCGAATAAGGGCTCGCAGAGATGCACCCGTAGCCGCATATGTTCAGGGCGCACCAGATTGCTCTGGCGCAGAGCGGAAAAGAGAGCCGGAAACTCGGGGGCCATCCAGGCGGGAAAGGCGCAGGAGTCGAGCCAGACCGGATAGAGCCGGGCCAGCGTCAGCGGCTCATCCTGCCAGCTCTCCTGCCCCGTCAGCCAGGCATCGAGCAAGCCCTGATGGCGGCGATTGCCGCACTCCAGCACCAGATCGGTCATGACTCCCCAGAGCGCCGGATCACACAGCCAGACGTGCTGGCGCCGGATAAAATCCGGGTGCCAATGCGGCTCCCCCAGCCCCACCAGCTTACCCGCCAACAAGGCTTCCCGGATGGCGGCAACCGGGGTCATGCATCCCCCTCCTGCCGGATGTGCGGTTGTTGCCAGACCCCATCGACCCGCTCACAGATAAGGGCACCGATCTTCGCCAGCCAGTCGGGATGCACCATCTCCTGATGCAGGCAGGGGAAGCGCTCATAGCGGATTTCGCCTTTTGTCAGCGACGCCCAGCCGCGCCCATCCAGCCAGGGCTGGCGGGAGGCTGACGCCTCGATAAAGGTCACTTCCCCGTGGTAGCAGTAGTCGACCGGCTGACGGATCAGCCGGTTGTTGTGGCCCACCAGCTCAATCATGGCGCTCACCACCTGCTCGTCGAGCATGGCCAGCGCACTCCCCTCAGCCCCCAGCCTGGCCACCACCTCGTCACGAGTAAGGGAGTCCAGCGCCTCGTCCGCAACCGCAATGCCCCCCATCCGCAGCAACGCATCAAGCATCCGCTGTTCGTCGGGCAACGGCTGGGTCTGCCACTGCTGGCAGGGGTAGGCATCGAGCAGCAGCACCATGGCCACCTCCTGTCCCTGCTCTTGCAGCATGGCGGCCATCCGGTGCACCAGCATGCCCCCGAGCGACCAACCGAGCAGCCAATAGGGCCCCTCGCTCTGCTGGCGGCGCAGCTCGGTCACATAATCGAGGGCCAACTCGTCGAAGCTGGCAGGCAGCGGCGCATCCGGTTGGCAGAGCGGCCGTGCCTGTAGGGCATAGACCGCCATATCAGTCGGCAGATGGGGCACCAGCGGTGCATAACACCAGCCGAGCCCGCCTGCGGGGTGGACGCAAAAGAGAGTGGGGCCTGATGCGCCCGACTGCGCACTGTGCGCCCGCAAGGGCAACAGCATGGGCATAGCCTCCCGCTCGCCGCCAAGATGGCGCGCCAGCTGGGCGGGGCTGGGCGCTTCGAACAGGCTGGCCAGAGTGAGATCTTGTCCAAGCGACTCTTCAATACGCACCACCAGCTGCGCCGCCAGCAGGGAGTGGCCGCCGAGGGCAAAGAAGTTATCGTCGGCGCCGACCCGCGCCAGCCCCAGTACCTCGGCGAAGAGGCGACAGAGCCGCTCCTCCAGCAGGGTTTTCGGCAATGACTGACCAACCGCCGACGCCATATCAGATAGCGGTAGCCCCTTGCGATCCAGCTTGCCATTGGGGGTGAGCGGCAGCTCGGCCAGAGTGACCAACAGCCCCGGCACCATGTAGTCGGGCAAGGCAGCGCCAAGGGCAGGTGTAAGCTCGGCCAGCGTCAGCTTTGTGCTATCTGCGGCCACCACGTAGGCCACCAGACGGCGATCGCCGGGGGCAAATTCGGGGGCCAGCACCACCGCCTGCGCCACACGGGGATGGCGCAGCAGCACCTGCTCAATCTCCTCCAGTTCGATGCGCTGGCCGCGGATCTTCACCTGAAAATCGAGTCGCCCCAGATACTCGATGGCGCCATCCTCACGCCAGGCAGCCAGATCGCCGCTGCGATAGAGCCGTCCCGCCCCGAAGGGGTTGGCAATAAAGCGCTCGGCGGTGAGCTCGGGCTGGCCAAAGTAGCCATCCGCCACCTGCACGCCGCCGATCCAGAGCTCCCCCGCCACACCGGGGGGCACCGGCTGCAACCAGGGGTCGAGAATGTAGATGCTGGTATTCCAGACCGGATAGCCGATTGGCACGCTGGTCACCACCTCGTCTGCCCGACAGGGATACCAGGTGACATCCACCGCCGCCTCGGTCGGGCCATAGAGGTTGTGCAGGGGGGCTGAGAATGCCCCATACCAGCGCTGCACCAGATCGGCGGGCAGCGCCTCGCCGGAGCAGAAGACCTGCCGCAGGGCGCGGCAACGCGCAGGCTCGGCCTGTGCGACGAATATCTGCAGCATGGAGGGGACAAAGTGCAAGGTGGTGATCCCCGCCAGCTCAATCAGCTCGGCAAGGTAGGCGGGATCCTTGTGGCCGCCCGGTTTGGCGAGCACCAGCCGCGCCCCTGTCATAAAGGGCCAGAAAAACTCCCAGATGGAGACATCGAAACCGGCCGGGGTCTTTTGCAGCACCCGATCCGCCGGGCCGATGGGATACATGTGCTGCATCCAGAGCAGCCGGTTGACGATGGCGCCATGGCTCACCACAACCCCTTTGGGCCGACCGGTCGAGCCGGAGGTGTAGATAATGTAGGCCGCATCTTCCGGTTTGGGGGGTGGCAGCTCACAAGGTGCTATCCCCGCCACGTCTATCGTCGCCAGCTGCTCTGCCACACCGGGGGCATCGAGGCAGACAAGTGGCGCCGCCACGTCGAGCGGCATCTGAAGCGTATGACTGGTCAACACAAGCGCAGGATTACTGCTGGCGAGAATGTAGCCGATCCGCTCCGCCGGATAGTCCGGATCAACGGGCACGTAGACGGCACCCACCACCATGATGGCCTGCTGGGCGAGAATAAGTTCGGGAGATCGCGGGATCACCACCGCCACCCGACAACCGGGGCCCACGCCCCTCCCCACCAGATAGCTGGCCAGCTGGCGGGTACGCTGGCGCAGCTCGGCAACACTCCAGCGCTCGGCGCCACACTCAAGCGCGATGGCGCTCTGATCTGCCGCCGCCAGCCCCTCGGCCAGCAGTGCGCTCAGGGTGGTAGTCGGCAACGGATGGTCGGTTTGGTTCCAGCGCGCCAGCTCAGCCTGCTCGCAGGGCAGCAACAGCGGCAAGCGCACCGCCTCGACCTCGTCATCCGCCTCACTCCAGGCGGCCAGATAAGCCAGCAGTCGGACCAGATGACGTTCACTCTCCTGTTGGCTGAAGCGCCCCTGACGGGTTTCGAGGGTCAGGGTCATCGCGCCTGCCTCCTCGGCAAAGTAGAAGGCGCACTCCTCCACCGGCCCCGCCGCCAGCACCTGCACCTCGCCACAAACCTGGTTGTGCCCTTCACCAAAGCTGAGGGTACGGGCAAAGGGCATCAGGTTGACCTGAGGGCCAAACAACGGCTGGCCCGGCTGGCGCTGTTGCAACCACTCCTGACGGCAACCCTGATGACGGCGCAGGGCGGCAAATTGCCGCTCGACCTGTGCCAACAACTCCCCTACCCGGCTGGAGCCGCTCAGCTCGATGTGCAGGGGCACCACATTGACCTTCATGCAGGGGGTATCGGCCGCCACTGAGCCCAGCCGCCCCATCAGCGGAATACCCAGCACCACCTCGCCAGCGCCGCTCATTCGCTGCACATAGCTGGCCACCGCCGCCAGCAGCAAGCTGTAGGGGTGACAGGCCGAGCGACTCGCCCGTGCAACCAATGCCTGCCACTGGCGGCCAGCAAGCCGCTGCTCAAGACGATATGTGGGGCCCGGCCCTTGCGCCGGACGTCGGGAGAGCGACGCAGGATTCTCCACCCCGGCCAGCTGCTGCACGAAGAAATCGCGATCCCGCGCGGCGCGCGGCGAATCCTGATAGGCCGCCTCTTCAGCCAGCAACTCCTGCTGGGATGCATAACGGCAGGGTGCAGGCTGCTCGCCGGCACAGAGCGCCTCATACCAATTTGCCACCCGCTGGCAGAGCAGGCTCAGGCCAAAGCCATCAATGGCGATATGGTGCACGGCGATAAACCAGGCCCACCGCCCCTCGCCAAGGCGATAGAGGGTGGTGGCAAACAGCGGCCCCCCGGCCAGATTGAAGGGGACGGCCAACTGCGCACGCATCTCGGCCTGCGCGGCTGCGAGTGGATCGGCTTCGCTGCGCAGATCCCGCTCGGTCAGCTGCCAGCAGGCAGGATTAGCTACCATTTGCGGGCCATCGGCAGTGGCCACAAAGGCGCAGTGCAGACCGGAGATCTCGTCGATGGTCTGGCGCACCGCACGGGTGAAGTGATGGGGAGCCAGCGCCCCCTCCAGCAGCCAGTACTCACCGGTATTGCAGGCCGGGCTCTGCGGGTATTTTTGCTGGGCAAACCAGATACCCGCCTGAGCGGTGGTAAGCGGCCAGCGCGGGTGGGTGGCGCGCATCGCCATTGTCTGTTCCATGGGAATATCCTTGCGCAAACATTGGGCGAGCAGCGGCTTGCCCCTGCCCGCATGGCTGAAAAGCGAGGAGGCCAGGCCTCCTCCATAAAGAGAGTGTCACGCCTGCCAGATCGGCAGCGCGCGGGCTAGACCCCCAGGGTTGCACCGCCATCGACCACCAGATCCTGCAAGGTGATGTGGCTGGCGGCATCGGAGGCGAGAAACAGCACGCAGGCAGCCACCTCGTCGGGTGTCCCGAGCTTGCCAAGGGGGATTCCCAGCTTGAACTGCCCGGGTAGGCCCGCGATGGTGCGCTGCTCTCCCTCGAGCTGCTCCGCCTCCCCCTCCTGCCACATGCCGTACAGCATCGGGGTACGAGTCGAGCCCGGCGACACCAGATTGCAGCGCACCCCATAGGGGGCAAGCTCCAAGCCTGCCGTTTGGGTGAGGCTGGTCAGCGCCGCCTTGGAGGCACCATAGATGCCCATCCCCACTCGCGGTACCCGACCGGCATTAGAGGAGACATTGACGATAGCGCCCCTGCGCCGTCCCTGAAACCAGGGGGTCAGGGCTCGCATCAGGTAGAAGGGGGCGAAGGTGTTGATGGCGAAGGTGCGCTGCAAGAGGGCGTCATCCACCTCATCGATCCTGCCGGTCGCCAGCACGCCAGCGACATTGACCAGCACATCGGGCCCCAACCCCTCGTCCAGCAGCTGTTCGCAGCAGCGGGTCACGGCCTCGCTGTCGCTCACGTCGAGAGTCACCCCCTTCACGTTGCCGGGCAGCGCCTCGGCCAGTTGCAGATCGAATGCCACCACGCTGGCCCCCGCCTCGGCAAAGGTGCGTGCCACCGCATGGCCAATTCCCTGCGCCGCACCAGTTACCCAGAAGGTTCTGCCTTGCCACTCGCTCATGGGGTGCACTCCGGTTCGCTGACGTGCACTTCGTTGGCCTGATAAGCCGTGGCCTGACTGACATTGGGTTGACTGGCATTAAGCTGACGGGAGAGGAGCGCCCACCAGTGAGCCAGGGTCGGCGTGCGGGCCAGCTCGGCCAGCTCCACCATCAACCCCTGCTGACGCCACTCTTCCACCAGCCCCATAACCGCCAGCGAGTCGAGACCGTAGTCGAGCAGGTTGTCATCCTCGGTGGGCTGCTCCTGCTGCATCTCGGCTGGCAGCCGCGCCAACACCTGAGCACGAAGCGACTCCCGAGTCAGGGGGCGTTTGCTGGCCGCCATCACCTCGGCCACGGTAATCACCCGACCCGCATTGCGGCTGACGTAGGAGAGCGCCAACAGATGATCCTCGCGGGAGAAGTCGGCGATGGCATCAGCCACCAGGAAAGGGCGAATATCGCGCATAAAGGCATCGACCGCCGTCTGCATCACCCCGATATGGCCGTAGATGCCACAGATCACCAGCTGATCCCGCCCCCATCCGGCCATCAGCTCGGCCAGCGGTGAGCGGCAAAAAGCGCTGTAGCGCCACTTGGTCAGCACCGTATCCTGCGGCTCGGGCGCCAGCGCCGGGACGATGGGTTGGCGCTCCGGCGCCCGGGTCAACCCCGGCCCCCACATGTCGTTGAGCAGCGCCCGATCGGCCTGACTCTGCTCGGCGGGCTGGGCGGTATAGACCACCGGCATGCCAAGAATACGCGCCTGACGGATCAGGGTGGCGATATGGTCGATGACCTGATTGATCAGCGGATTGCCCGCCCCGTAGAAATCGACGAAATAGTGCTGCATATCGTGGACCAGCAAGGCGGCACGGCCCGGTTCGAAGGGCCAGTTCACCCGCCCGGTGGGCAGCTCCTCAGCGGTGGGCAGCGGATAGGCGGCGAGTGATTGAATGGTCATGCACACTCCTTGGCGAGCTGCTCGCGCAGCGTCTGTTTGTCTATCTTGCCGACCGGGGTGTGGGGCAGTTGCTCCACCAGCACCAAGCGATCGGGTAGTTTGTAACCGGCCACCCCCTGCTCTCGCAGGAAACGGCGCAAGCGGCGCAAATTGAGAGGCTCGCGGCACATCAGAAAGACGCAGCTGCGCTCCCCGAGCATGGGATCGGGCATGGCGACCAGCGCCGCCTGCCGCACCTCCGGGTGGGTCAGCAACAGATCTTCAATCTCGAGGGCGTCAATCTTCTCCCCGCCCCGGTTGATCTGATCCTTGTTGCGCCCCACCACCATCAGATGGCCGCCGGGCAAGCGGCAGACCAGATCGCCGGTGCAGTAGAAACCGTCCCGGTCGAAAGCCCGCTGATTGTGGGCATCAGCCTTGAAGTAGCCGCGAAAGGTGTAGGGGCCACGCGTCCAGAGCTCGCCGCACTCACCATCGGGCAAGGGGCGCCCGTCGCTATCCCTCACTTCCACCTCGTCGCCCGGGCTCATCGGGCGGCCCTGGGTATTGACGATGTGCCAGTGGTCATCCTCGATGCGGGTGTAGTTGACCAGCCCCTCGGCCATGCCAAACACCTGCTGCAAACGGCAACCAAGGCGGCTCGCCACCGCCTCGGCATGAGCCGGGCTGAGGCGCGCACCGCCCACCTGCACACACTCCAGAGAGGTCTGCGGATAGTGGCTGGCCGCCTCCAGCCAGAGCGCCAGAGCCGGTGGCACCAGTGCCGCCCAGTTGACCTGATGGCGCTGCACCAGCGGCAGACAGGTTGCAGCAGAGGGATCCTTTGCCAGCACCACGCAGCCACCGGCATAAAACACCCCGAGTGCCCCGGGGGAGCTCAGGGGAAAGTTGTGGGGCGCTGGCAGAGCGCATAGATAGATCACCCGCTCATCCCAACCGCACACCGCTACGCTCTGGCGCACGCTGTAGCCATAGTCATCGTGGGTACGGGGGATCAGTTTGGGGGTGCCGGTGCTGCCGCCGGAGAGCTGGAAAAAAGCGACGTGATCGGCCGGGGTAGGAGTTGGCTCGATAGCCGTCAGCGGCGAACCATCAGCACGGGCTATCGGGTCAGGCTGATACCATGCAAATCCTGACTGAAGATCGGAGCCTTCTGCCTGCTCGAACAGCAGTGTCTGGCAAGAAGGCGATACCCGCTCATCAAGGGCCGCCAAGCTCCCCGCTTCACCGGCAAAGCCGGGATGGGAGGGGCTGAGTACCAGCAAGGCGGGCTCAATCTGGCGGGCAAAGGCCACCAGCTCGCGCCGCTGATGGCTGTAGAGGGAATGCACCGCCACTACGCCGCAGCGGATCAGGGCAAACCAGCAGATATAGAACTCGGCGCAGTTGGGCAACTGCACCAGCGCGGTATCGCCATGGCCCAGCCCGCGCGCCGCCAGCCGCGCCGCCAGTGCATCAACCTCACGTTTTAACTGGCCATAACTGAGGGTGCGTTCGCCACAGATCAGGGCCGTGCGCTCGGGATAACGTGCGGCGGAGTCATCGAGCAGGGCGGTGAGCGGTTGTCCGCGCCACCACCCTTGTGCCCGGTAGTGGGCTGCCAGCTCGGCAGGCCAGGGGGTAAAGGGCACCAACGGCTTCATGCGGTTACCTCCGGCTCCCGGCTCTCGAGGCCAAACGCCCGCAGCATGGTGCCAAGCTTGGCGGCGGTCTCCTGCCACTCCGCTTCCGGCGAAGAGCCCACCACCACCCCGGCGCCGGCATAGAGCCGCAGTTGCCGGCCGGCCAGCACACCACAGCGGATGGTGACCACCCACTCGCCATTGCCATCGGCATCCATCCAGCCGACGGCGCCACAGTAGAAGCGGCGATCGTACCCCTCGAGCCGGGCGATGGCCTGACGCGCAGCCGAGAGCGGCGTGCCGCACACCGCCGGTGTCGGGTGTAGCGCCAACGCCAGTGCCAGCACGGGAGAGGGTTCATGGAGCCGCCCGGCGATGCGGGTCGAGAGGTGCCACATGGTAGGGGTCGCGATCACCTGCGGCTCAAGGGGGACATCCAGCTCGCTACAGAAGGGAGCGAGGGCGGCGGCGACCGCATCGGCCACCAGTGCATGTTCATAGCGATCCTTCTGCGCCCCCAGCAGTTCGGCACTGGCCGCCTGTTGATCGGAAAACGCGTGGCGCGGACGGGAGCCCGCCAGCGGATTGCTCACCACCGCCATCTCACTGCGAGACACCAGCAGCTCGGGGCTGGCGCCAAGCAGGGTCTCTCCCTCCGGCAGCGGGATCTGGAACACATAGGCGCCCGGATTCTGTGCCAGCAGAGAGCCAAAGGCGTGTGCGGGGGAGGTCTGCTCTGCGCTCTGCACATCAATGGCGCGCGACAACACCACTTTCTCGAGCTGACCCTCGCTAAACTGCTGCAACGCTGCCCGCACCGCCCCCTGATAGTGGGCGGAGCCGGTCACTTCGCTCACCTCGCCATGGAGCTGGCAACAGCTGGCGGGCAACATCGCATCCCTGGCGACCCACTGCGATTGCACCGGGATCACCAGATGCCAGGGGGATTGGGTATCAAACGGAATGGCGCCGATGGCGATGGGATTGACCATCCCCTGCTGGCGCAGCTGACGCAGATGGGCAAGGAGCTTATCCGGTGGGATGCCGGTAAAACTGTCGTGGATACCGGAGGCGACCAGTACCCTGTCACCGCTGGCAAAACAGCACACTTTATCCAGCCCGACCGCTGTGGCGGGCCACTCTCCTTCCAGTGCATGGTCACACATGACGGTGCTACTCCTTGGAATGAATCACTGCCTGACACGACTTAACGTGAGTCATTTGACTCACCAGATATCAAGGTGAACGGCATCCTAACAAGGAGTAAAAAAACGATCAACACAAATGAGAATCAATTTCATTAACTTCTTTTTAGTCAAAAGAGGGTGACGAACGAAACTTAACTTCGCCAATAAAAAAGAGTTGCGATCGGAGCAAATTCAATTTGATAATGATAACGCTTATCATTTGTATATTATGGAAGATGTAAATAATGAAATCCTCAACCTCCCGTTTTATTGCTCCCAGTCTGCTGGCCACCACCATCGTCACTCTGCTGACCCAGCAAGCGATCGCCGCCAGCAACGCCCCTCAAGCCGATGAGGTGATCACCGTCACCACCACAGCCCACAATACTCGCTCGGCACCGGCCGCCATCTCGGTCATCACGGCCGAACAGATCGCCGCCGCGCCGGTCAATGACCTTGCCGACCTGCTGCGCCACGAAGTGGGCATTCAGGCCGAGACCGACACCAATGGCCGCAGCGATATCGGCATTCGCGGCATGTCCGGCAAGTACACGCTAGTGCTGGTGGATGGCAAACGCCTCTCCTCCTCCAATGCCCTGTGGCGCGGCGGTAACTTCGACAACACCCCGGTGCCCCTTGGCATGATCCAGCGGGTCGAGGTGATCCGTGGCCCCATGTCGGCACTTTACGGCTCCGATGCCATCGGTGGTGTCATCAACATCATCACCAAGCAGCCGGGCAAAACCTGGCAAGGGGCGGCCGATGCCGACTTCAAGGCCATCGAGGGCAAGGATGGCGGCGATCAGCACAGAACCAACCTGGGCTTTACCGGCCCGCTGACCGACAACCTGCTGATCCGGATGAACGGCGAGGTGTATGACCGTCAAGCCTGGACCCCCACCGAAGCTGCTGACGGCATCCCCCTTATCGAAGCCAAACAGACCCGCAACTTCGCCTCTACCCTGAGCTGGCTGGTGGATGAGCAGCAGCGCTTCGAGCTGGATTACCTCTACAACCAGGATGAGCGGCCTCTCGATATCTTCCGCAAAACCGGCAACAAGGTGCACAGCCGCCAGCAGCAAAACGATCGCAACCTGTTTGGTCTGACCCACAAGGGGAACTGGAGCTGGGGTGACACCACCGTCATGGCCAACTATGAAAGCTCCCAGATCGACGACTTCAACACCAGCTACTCTGCCCCGCAACAGCGGGAGCTGGAAGAGAACACCTTGACCCTCAAGGGCTATACCAACCTGGCGCTGGCCAACCACTACCTGACCCTGGGTGGTGAATATCTGGATCGGGAGCTGGTGGATGCGGTGAGCTACAAGGATATCGGCGGCAAAGAGAGTCACTCTCAGGAGGCGCTGTTTGCTCAGGACGAGATCGGCCTGACCGACAGCCTGACCCTGACTCTGGGCGGCCGTTACGATCACCACGAGATCTACGGCAGCCACTTCACCCCGCGCGGCTATCTGGTCTATGAGATGAACGAGCTGGTGACCGTCAAGGGGGGCGTCAGCCAAGCCTTCAAGGCGCCGGCACCGCACCAGTACTCCAACGGTTACAGCATCGAGAGCTGCGGCGGCAGCTGCCGTATCTATGGCAGTGACAAGGTCAAGCCCGAAACCAGCACCAACTACGAGCTGGGTGTCATCGCAGGAGAAGGGATCTGGGAAACCAGCGCCACCCTCTTCTACTCCGACATCGACGACATGCTCACCTTCAAGCAGTTGCCGAACTCCACTAACCGCACCTGGTACAACCTGGAGAAGGCCACCACCAAGGGGTTGGAGCTGACCGGCAAGCTCGATCTGACCGACGATATCAACCTTGGCGCCAACTACACCTACCTCAAGGCGGAAGGCGATCAGGGTCAGGCTCTGCCCGAGCGGCCCGAGCACAAGGCCAACGCCAAGATCACCTGGCAGGCCACCGAGCGGGTCAATGCCTTTGTCGGCACCACCTACACCGGCACACAGTTTGCCGAGCAGACCGTCAACAAGGTTGTCGTACTGCACAAGCTGCCCAGCTATCAGACCTTCGATCTCGGCACCGGCTTCAAGGTCACCGAGAACTTTGACCTGCGACTGGGGATCAACAACCTGACCGACGTGCGCCTGCAAGAGAAAGACACCGTCTTCCAGAACGTCGAACCGGGTCGCAGCTACTACGTCAGCGGCTCAGCCCGCTTCTAAGGTAGCCAAGGCCGATATAACAGAGCGCGGGCCCATGCCCGCGCTCTGTTAACCAAGAGAATAAGGGGAAGATCCCCACTGGACAGCAAAGAGCATGCAGATTTCCATTTTCATCAGGATCGCTCATGTTCACCTCACTTCTGAATGCTTCACCCCTTGCCACCCTGCCCACCCCTGACGAGATGTTAAAGGCCAGACCCTGTCCGGCACGGCTCGCTCGCCAGATCGCTCGCAGCCGCCAGCAAGCCCGCCATATTCTGCAGGGAGAGGATGATCGCCTGCTGCTGGTGATCGGCCCCTGCTCCATTCACGATCCGGCAGCCGCCCGCGACTATGGTGGCCAGCTCGCTGAACTGCAGGGCCAATACGGGGAGCAGCTGCAACTGGTGATGCGCACCTATTTCGAAAAGCCGCGCACGACGCTCGGCTGGAAAGGATTTATCTTCGATCCCGACCTCGATGGCAGCGATCGACTGGAAAAGGGCCTATCCCAGGCCCGGGAGTTACTGTTGACCCTTGGACAGGAAGGGCTCGCCTGTGCCACCGAATTTCTCGATCTCACCAGCATGCTCTATCTGGGGGATCTCATCAGCTGGGGTGCCATTGGAGCCCGCACCACCGAATCCCAGCTCCACCGCCAACTGGCCTCCGCCCTCCCCTGCCCCATCGGTTTTAAAAACGGCACCGATGGCAATATCCGGATCGCGGTCGAGGCGATCATCGCCAGCCGGGCAGCCCACCTCTATACCCAGCCTTCCGGTGATGGCCAGCTGGCACTGGTGCGCAGCCATGGCAACCCCGACTGCCACCTGATCTTGCTCGGTGGCCGCAAGCCCAACTATCAGAGCAGTCATGTGGCAGAGGCTGGCGAGCTGCTGCGCCAGCACCATCTGTCACCCCGGCTGATGATCGATTGCAGCCACGGCAACAGCCAGAAACAACATGCCCGCCAACTGCTGGTTGCCCGAGATATCGCCGACCAGCTGGGCGCTGGTAGCCATGCCATCGCCGCCATCATGGTGGAAAGTTTTATCTGCGAAGGGCGTCAGGAGATTGGCAGCAAACCGCTACGCTTCGGTCAGTCGATCACCGATAGCTGCATCGGCTGGGAACAGACAAGGCAACTGCTCGATATGGTGGCAGAAGGGGTGGAGGCGCGCCGCCAGCAGCGGATCGCCTTGGCAGGATGAGTGATCTATTCCTCAGAAAACCCGGGTAGCTGAGAAAATAATGTGGCCCCAATGGGGCCACGTTGTAGATCGCTATTTTACTCTCGTCAGGCGACTGACTCACGCTCGACCAGCTGGGCTTCAAACTTGAGCGTCAAGCCATCGACCGGCTTGTGGGCGAGCAGGCGCAGCGCCAGCTCTGCGGCGCAACTGCCCATCTCCTCGATGGGGTAACGCACAGTGGTGAGCTTGGGATAGATGTAACGGGCATAGGGAATATCGTCAAACCCGACCACAGAAATCTGCTGCGGGATCTTGTAACCGCGCTCCAGCAGGCAAGAGATAGCGCCGGCCACCATGCCATCGTTAAACCCGAGCACAGCGGTGAACTCAACCCCGCGGGCCAGCAGTTCACTCATCGCCACATAGCCACCGTTCTCATCGGCAAAAGCACGACTGATCAGGGTTGGGTCAACAGCGATGCCTGCGTTGGCCAAGGTCTGGGTATAACCGGCCATCCGCTGCTGACCATCGACAAACGCCTCGTCATCAGAAGTAATAAAGGCGATCTTGCGATGCCCGGCATCCAGCAAGTGCTGACAGGCGGTGGTGATACCGGCCTGGTTATCGAGCCAGACACAGCGCTCTTCAAAACCGGGGACCTGGCGGTTGATAAAGACGATGGGGGTTGAACCTGCGGCCAACTCGCGCAGCTCCTCGTCCGGAAGCGCCTTGCTGTGCAGGATCAAGGCATCACACTGACGTTGTAACAGTGCCTGAATGGCATGACGCTCACGGGCGATATCGTGGTTACCGGACATCACTATGGTGAACTTGTTGGCCTTGTCGACCATGGTTTCAATACCACGCATCATCTGGGCAAAGAAAGGGCCGCCACAGAGATCGCCAACCAACACGCCAATGCAGTTAGAGCGCTTACTCACCAGCGCCTGGGCAAAACTGTTGGGCCGAAAATTCAGTTCCTTCATGGCCGCCAATACGGCCTCACGCTTGTCTGGTGCTACCTGCGCCGTGCTGTTAATCACACGCGACACGGTGGAGATAGACACATTTGCCAGCTGAGAAACGTCTTTAATCGTTGCCACTATCCATTCCTTTATTGTGGGGGAACCTGTCGGTACCGACGCCCGAGTATACCCTGAGCCCTGGCACAATTACCTGCGCCAGGTCACTAGAGATGTTTCACTTGGTAACGCAATATTACCCCGAGGTCCCAGACATCAGCCTGGTGAAAACAACGGGGGCCATTGAGGACTACCCGGCTCAATAGGCGTGATTGAGCTCCCGCTCAGACATAAAGCGCAGCGGTTGCTGCAACTTGTGCTGATAAATGAGATCGAACGACAACACGTTCTGCACGTAGTTACGGGTCTCCTTGTAAGGGATACTCTCGACCCACACATCCATCGGCTTGTTGTCACTCTGGTCACGCCAGCGTTTTACTCTGCCCGGCCCGGCATTGTAGGCGGCGGCAGCGAGGATCCGGTTGCCATCGTAGACATCCAGCAACCGCTTGAGATAGGCGCTGCCAAGACGCACATTGAGCTCGGGATCAAACAGTTGCTGCTCATTGCGATAAGGTACCCCCAGCTTGCCTGCGGTCTCCTTTGCCGTTGCGGGCATCAGCTGCATCAGACCACGGGCCCCCACCGGCGATTGTGCCAGGGGATAAAGCGCACTCTCCTGACGGGAAATGGCGTATAACAAACTCATATTCACCGATCGCTCCCGCGCTATCTGGCTAAAGGTCTGTCGGTAAGGTTTGGGGAAACGCAGCTCGAGGGCGTCCCACGCCTCGGCACGGATGCTGGAGAGAATCGCCAGTTCATGCCAGCCCTGATTGAGGGCGATATGGCCAAATTCGATGCGCTGGGCCACCGGATTGCGATCCATATTGTGGATCCACTCCGAGCGTGCCGCCGTAATCTCGTTCATCGACAACAGCTCGCGTACCCGCAGTAAAAAGGGCCAACGCTGACTGGCGCTACGCCAATCAGGCACTTGCTTGGCGCTCTGGTTTTTCATGCGATAGGGTATACCGGTGCGCTGCGCCGCCATAAAACCATAGAAACCACGCAGGTTGGCGGTTTCGAGATAAAGGTCATGGGCCGGTTTTTTCTGCCCTTGCTCCTCCAGCGAGCGAGCCGCCCAATAACGCCAGCGATCCTCTTTCTGGCGGGCCATCGGCATCAATTTCACCCAACCGGACAGGCTACGCCAGTCTTGCTCCCAGATAGCCAACCGCGCCCGCAGCTCGGTGATATCGGGATCCGCCAGCTTTTTCACCGTGCTGTCGACCCAGCTGCGCTGGACAATGGCGCGATCCAGCAGCAGACGACGAGCAATGGCCCGCTCGATGGGCTTCTGCTCACTCTGGCTCAAGCCAAACTGGCTACGATACAACGCCAATTGCCGCAGCACCGATTCCGGCTGCTGATTGGCATAACGGGCCAAGCCCAGTGACAGCAACTTTTTAGAGTAAGGGTTAGTGCTGAAGTAAGCAGGGTTCATCGCCTTGGCTGGCTGTGCAAAGAGGGTCACCATCTGATCGCCATAGGGCTGCAATCCGCTCCCCAAGGTCGCGCCAAGGTGACTGATCAAATTAGGATTTTCTGCCTCGAACGCCAGCGTCATCCGTTGCCAGATCTTCTCCTGAGTACGCAGTCCTGCCTCTTGCCATAGCTGGAACAACGGGGAGCAGGCATCGGGACGTGACTGACCACTCATCCACAACTCACCCGCCCCCCGTAATGCCTCTTTTTTCTTGCCGGTGTAATAACCGGCTTGATAGTGCATGCACAGCAGGTCAGTGGAGCTCGGTTTGGCCGGATAGAAGCGCAAGAACTGCGACCACTGCTGGCTCTGGGCCAGATAGGTCAAATAGCTGCGCTCCAGCCGGTTCGATTGCGGTGTATCGCCGTGCTGACGAATAAAGCGGGTCACGTCGCTGTAATCGGCAGCACCCGGGCGAAAGGCAAGCTGATAGTAATCGAGATAGGGTAACAGGGGATAATGGGTCAAACGGGCACGAATTTGCTGAAAGCGGACCTGATCATTTGCCCGTACAGCCTCATGGGCCTGACGGTATAGGGTCTGGTCTGCAGTTTGTGCCATAAGATTCGGCACAAACAGTGCCGCTAACATAATTCCCCATACAGCTTTCACTGAGCATCTCCATTAAGGGCAATACACCGCCTATGTTGACGGTGGTTCTACTGCCTCTCATTCTACCCGTTGCCGGGCAGCGCTACAGCGGGGAGAAGGGACTATTTTTCTGCATCGCTCAGCTGTATTTCGCGCAATTGCTCCGGTCTGGTCAGCCGCTGTACATATTTCTCCAGATACGGCACTGGCAAAGGCTTGGAGGCGAGATAGCCCTGATAGAAATGACACCCTTGTGCCTTGAGAAACTCCAGCTGCTGGCGGGACTCGACCCCTTCCGCCGTGACGTTGAAGCCCATATGGCGAGCCATGGCGATCACCGCCTCGACAATCGCCATGTTGTCGCCATCTTTCGGGATGTCCTGAATAAAGGAGCGATCGATCTTGAGCTCGTCGGCGGGCAACCGCTTGAGGTAGCTCAGGGAGGAGTAACCGGCGCCAAAATCGTCGATGGCAAAGCTGATGCCTAACCCCTTGAGGTCAGTCATTTTGCTAATCGTATCTTCGGCGTGGCCGAGCACCACAGATTCAGTGATCTCCAGATTGAGGCAGGCCGGATCCATGCCGGTTTGCGCCAGCACATCGTGGATCCGCTCGACAAAATCGGTGGCGTGGAACTGCTTGGCACTGACATTGACCGAGATTTGCGGAATGTGGATGCCGTTTTCTTCCCACAGCACGTATTGGGCACACGCCTCGTGCAGCACCCAGTTACCAATGTCGACGATCAGATCCGTCTCCTCGGCAATGGGGATAAACTCGGCTGGCGAGACCAGCGCGCGTCCGGCTGGCTGCCAGCGGATCAACGCCTCGACACCAATGATGTCGCCCCCCTCCACCATATGCTGCGGTTGATAGTAAAGCGTCAGCTCCTGCTGACTGAGGGCATTGCGCAGCTCGTTGTGAATAAGCAAACGGCGATCCGCCTGTTGCTGCATCGACGCATCGAAGAAGCGGCGGGTCTTGCGGCCAGCGGATTTGGCCTGATACATGGCGGTATCCGCCTGCTTGAGCAGATCATCAACCCCCTGCTCCCGATCAGGGAACAGGGTAATACCGACGCTCGCGCCGATGTGCAGTACCTGCCCCACGTAGGTATAGGGGGCCGCAATTTCACTGATCAGCCGCTCGGCAATGATATCGGCCTGCATCTCGGCTTGCGGTGGGCTGGCCGACAGGGACGGCAGCAGCAGCACAAACTCGTCACCGCCGAGGCGCGCCAGACAATCCCCTTGCCGTACCAGTCGTTTGAGGCGAGTAGCCACCTCTTTGAGCAGCCAGTCGCCAGTGGCGTGACCGAGGGAGTCGTTGATGGTCTTGAAGTGATCCAGATCGATAAAAAGCAGCGCCCCAACCAAGCCATTGCGAGTCGCCTCATTGAAGGTCTGCAACAGGGTTTCGTGCAGCTGGCGGCGATTGGGTAGGCCGGTCAGCTCATCGTAATAGGCCAGATCCTGGATCCGTTTCTCGGCCGCCTTGCGCTCGGAAATATCCTCAAAACAGATGACGAAGTGGCTGATCACCCCTTTTTCATCCTGCACCGGCGTCACTATCTCCCACTGGGGATAAGTGTGACCATCGATGTGGCGACGCTGGGTCTCCCCCTGCCAGCGACTGAGGGTGTTGAGCTCGTAACCCAGCCCCCCGAGATTGGGCCAGAGATCCTCTTCCAGCTGCAAGCCCAGCACCGCCTGGCTGTCAAAGCCGGTGATCTGGCTAAAAGCATTGTTGACCCGCAGGATCTTGAACCCCGGATCGGTGATGATGATCCCTTCGTGAGTTTCAAAAGCCACGGCAGAAAGTCGCATTTGGGCATCAGATTGCAACCGTTCCAGCTCGGCCACCATCCGTACCGAGAAGGTATTGAGCACCGAGGTGAGGTTGCTGGTATCTGCCGGCGCCGAATAGAGCAGCGCCAGATGACCGAGCAACTGGCCTCTTGCATCAAACAGCGGCTGACCATAATAAGTCTGCCCGGCCGCCAGCCAGGGTTGATAGTCGTGCGACTCGTCGATCACCTCGAAACAGATGGCCCCTTGTTTGTAGAGCTCCTGACATGGGGAGTTCGCCAAGGGGTACTCCTTGAGCGCCAGTCCGTCGGCGGCCAGCACTCTGACCCGGTCAGCACCGCACAGCTCCCCCACCCAGACCGTATCCACCTTGAGGATATGAGCCAGTTGACTCACCAAGGTGCTGAAAAAATCGAGCCCGGTGCGGGCAGAGAGCGCCTGCGCCAGCTGGGTCAGCAGAGTGGTTTGCAGTAACGGCAGGGAGATATTGAGCGAGCTCGCCACGTTGTTGACTGAATCGAGGGGCGCCAACCAACCACAACACACCTGCTGATGGGGCACAAACTGGGCGCTCCAGAGCACATGATTGATAACACCCTTGCCATCGTTCAGATGACCGATAAATTGTTCCGGCAGATGTGACTCATGGAGCCGGGCGAGAAAGTCGGCAAAGCCAGCTTCATCTTCCGGTTGCAGGCGATCGGACCAGGGATGCTTCCCTTCCCCTTGCCACTGTTGGTAGGAACCCTGATCAGAAAGACTCCACTGATCCTGTTCCCGATTGAAAAACCACATGACCTGCGTGGCTTGCTGCTTCATTTACCACTCCAACCAGACAACCGACCACGTTTGATGTCCAGACAAGCGGGCACCGCAACTTCCCCAAAGCCATCATCAGACCAACGGTGAGCGGGGAAGAGTACAAACATGCGATATCAAGCAGTGGAAACCGGACATGAGGTCGACACGAAGTGCTGCCAAGAAGGGACAGAAACGATCCTATTCCCGTCATACTGCCTGCCAGTTTCATGCAGCTCAAGCTGTTTTTGGCACGAAACCGAGAAAGATCACAATTTATAAGTTACTGAATAGCAAAGGCAAAGCTTCGTGACGTAGATCACATTTTCATCTTTACCAATGAGTAATCTGAAGGTGAAGACACAAGCAAGACGACCCGAAGGGGGCCAATATGAAAATCGAAATCACCAGCAAAATCATCGACATTACCCCGGCTATCCGCGAGCGCATTGAATCACGTTTTGAAAAGCTCGAACGTCTTCAGGTACCTCTCATCACTCCCCATGTGATTGTTTCCAAAGAGCGCCTGATGTTCACTGTCGAAGCCAGTGCTGGCATCCCCAACGGCAAACTGTTTGCCCAGGCAGAGCATGAGGATCTCTACGCCGCTATCAATGAACTGGGACAAAAACTGGAGCGCCAGCTCAACCGTCATACCGCAAAACCGATTGCCCGTCGTGCCAACGCCGGACTGAAGGATCAGCCGCAAACGGATGAAGCTGACGCGTAACAAGGCGGCACTCAAGAGCAAAGGACAGCGTGCAAAAAGGCGGGATATCCCGCCTTTTTTGTTGCCCGTGATTGACCTAATCTGTGGCGCCCACGTCAATGCGCCCACCATCAACCGAGCCAGTGCAGACGGGTATCTAGCCCCTGCTGCAAGCGCTCAAGGATCGGTAGCATGACCAGCGGATCCTCTTGGCGCGGCACCACCGCCAGAGCGCCTTGCAGCCGCTCCCGCGCCAGCGGTGACAGGTTGTCATAGACTGCCTCATCAAATAACGGCGGTTTCGTAATCAGGGCTGGTCTTTGCAGTGCTAGCCAGAGCCGCACATCCATCATGCTCCCCCCCTGCTGTAGCCGCTCATTGATGGCGCTGCAATCGGTCTCCTGACCATCAGCAACCAGCACAGCACTCGGCCTCAGCTCAAAGTGTGCGCGCCAGTCACGGTCATCGACACGGGCTGTCGGCTTGGTATCGAACCAGGGTTGCTCCTCCACTGCGTCGGTAAGCAGGGCCAGATGCAGCCGAAAATCCGCCCGGTCGCCATGTTGCAGGTCACGGTTAAGCCGTTGCCCCAACTGCCCCTCATCGACGAGTAAGTGATCACGAATTGAACTGGGCAGCATGAGATAACTCTCAAAAATGACGATTTCATTGGTTATCGGCCATAAATCCAATTCTTTTAATAGAAAAATTTTGCTTGGGGGTTCCCAAAAGCGGAAGATCTGTTAGTATGCGCCTCGCACTTGTGGAGGGGTTCCCGAGTGGCCAAAGGGATCAGACTGTAAATCTGACGGCTCTGCCTTCGAAGGTTCGAATCCTTCTCCCTCCACCATTTCAAGTGCGACAATATGTAAGTAATACCCCGTGGAGGGGTTCCCGAGCGGCCAAAGGGATCAGACTGTAAATCTGACGGCTCTGCCTTCGAAGGTTCGAATCCTTCTCCCTCCACCATCATTTAGAAAACCCGGCCTGGCGCCGGGTTTTCGCATTTCTGGGCCTCCCAATCCGCCATCCCTCTACACTGCCAACCTTTATCGCCGTTTGCCTGCTGCCGAGCGCGCAATAAAAAACGGGAGGCATGCGCCTAATGCCAGTCAGTTAAGCCTGACTGGCATTGTTTTTATTGGTTTTTTTAACTCCATACTTCTGTGGTCTCGGCTTCACGCAGCGGGGATAACTTCGCTCCCTTCGGGCCGGTAATACAAACTGCCCTGCCTGTT
>NZ_FKKY02000117.1:0-467 GCF_900079845.1 Aeromonas sp. EERV15
AAGGCGGGCGAGGTGCCGCTCGGCGAGGCGCTGTCCCGCGTCGAGCGCGTGCTCCGCCTCGTGGACGTCGTGCGCGGGCGCGTGCCCGCGCTGGAGCCGCCCCGCCCGCTCTGGGACGAGGCCCGCGAGCACCTCCGCCGGCGTGACGCCGAGGACGCCTCGCCGGCATGGCAAGGCGAGCGGGCGTCGCTCGTCCCCGCGCTCGGTGAGCTCAGGGCGGCGTGCAGGGAAGGGCTCGATCCGTAGCGCCCTGGCGGCTCAGGGGCGGCCGCCGAAGCGCGGAGAGGGGGGAGCGGTGTCGCCTGCCGCTTCCAGGTGATTGAACCGCCGGTTCGCGTCACCGCGCTTCGGGGAGATCTCGGGTCGTCCCCTTCTCGTGAAGACCGGCAGATCCCGAAGGACATCGAGGTTCGTGGAACTCCCGTGCTTCGTCCCGGGCGAGCGCGATCCGCCCTCGATTCCGCGCC
>NZ_FKKY02000085.1:0-499 GCF_900079845.1 Aeromonas sp. EERV15
CGTGGTGCGGCTGACGGCGCACGAGACGGCGAGCGAGCTCGCCTTCTTCCTGACGGACAGCCTGGCGGACGCGGAGCTCGCCGCCGCCGCCGACTCCGGCGCCCTGAACGACCCGAAGGAGCTGACGCGCCAGGTCGAGCGCCTGCTCGAGAAGCCCGAGACGCGCAGCAGCCTGAGCACGACGCTCATCGCGGCGTGGGGGCTCAGCAACCTGTTCGGCACGATCAAGGATCCAGGGATGTTCCCCGAGTACACCCCCGCGCTCCAGGCGAGCATGGTCCACGAGACCCAGCTGCTCCTCGACGAGCTCCTGTGGAGCCGCGGCGCGGACGTGTCGACCCTGCTCACCTCGAGGGAGACGTTCGTGAACGGTCCGCTCGCGGAGGTCTACGGCGTGGAGCACACGGGCGCCGAGCCGGAGGAGTTCGTGAAGGTCGCGCTGCCGGCCAACGAGCGCGCCGGGATCCTCACGCAGCTCGGCCTGCTCGCGGCGCTGTCC
>NZ_FKKY02000039.1:0-3506 GCF_900079845.1 Aeromonas sp. EERV15
GCCTTCCACGCTGATCCGGCTCCCCAGATCGAGTAGCTGCATGTCCGTCATGTCGCACAACCGCTTGCCAGCGGCATCCAGTAGCCATACCCGATCACCATCAAGCTCGATCAGGTGCTTGTCGAACGCCATGTGGCCTCCTGTTAAGTTCGTGGGCATGTCCTGCCGCGCTTCGCTTGCCTGCTGGCTTGTTCGTCAGGTCGAAGTGATGACCTTCCTCAAAGCCCAGCCTCTATGCTCTCCACCTTGCCTAGAGAGCTTCGATGGCGACTGCTTGAGGGAGGGAAAGAGGGAGCTAAGGCCAACACTCACCCTAGAGCCCTGCACGTATGCAGGGACTCTAGTGGTTGGCCGGATCACGTCTGCCGTCGGTCGGTCAGTCGGTCACATCGGCAGAGCATCGGGTGGTGTCCCTGCTCCTGCCAGCATCACGGCACATCAGCCGCCCGTAGACCCTGCTGGCCACGACACGGAGCGGGACGGCTGCGGCTGTTCACCGGAGGGTTTCCCCAACATCGGCGCGTTGCACTCCAGGCTGTACTGGTGCCAATCCATCACGTTGTCGTCACTCATCGGGCTGCCCCCTTTCTACGGATACCCCAGTAGAGGGCTGAAATACGTGCTGTGCGCTGTCGTCACTGAGTCCTACCACCCACACAACACGGGCGGTAACAGGGTTCTGACGGGATTTAGCTTGAAAGGAACGGCATGGTGCCGCTAAACTTGGCTGGTATTCGGTAGCTGCTTCCCGTCAGAAGCTGTTACCCAGAAGTCCAAGGTATCCCCATACCGAAGGCTTCCGAAAAACCCGCCTATGGCGGGTTTTTTCGTTTACGGGCATCAGCTTACTCTGGCCCGTGATCATGGATCAAGCTGCTTTTCGATCACTGCAAAATCACAACACCAGCCCCACGCGGTAACTGTTACCGCAACTTCCTACTCAAACCAGTCATAAAAATCGGCCTGCTCGAACCGGTAGGTCGGCTCGCCGACCGTGCCGGAGCCGAGTAGGGGCAAGCGAAGCGCGGCAGTTATAACGCACATGCGACAGGGCTGGAGTTAATACCGAATAGAGGGGGGTGGTCGAAAAACAGGCAAACAGTAGGGAGGGAGTGTGAGCAAAGTTCGGATCTATTGGCGCAAGCTCAATCAGCATGTAAGATCGTTCCCGATGCTTTGCTAATGGTTGAGCAGTAGCAAGAGGCCCGCCTCTGCTACTGGTAATAGCAGAACGCTGGGCCTCTGTTTGTTCAATGCAAATTGAGGTTTGCTATGAATGCATCAAACTGGATTGAAGCGCTCATAGACCTGCTCACAATTTTGAGCATCGTTTATAAGTATTTTGTGTAAACATCTAAGTATATCGCCGCCTTCGGGCGGCTTTTTTTTTGGAGATCTCTCCACCATAGTGGGGGATCCCCTGTAATAGCATTCTACTTTCGAAAGTAATTTACTGTAAACCAGTTTACGTAATTGATCGCCCGCCAAGCCTTTTGATAAGCGGGAAGGCCTCCGTTTGAAGCCCTATGTTGGTGCGGAAAAATAGGGCCGGTGACGAGCGGCAAGCCCCCCAGCCTAAACTTTCACCAAAATGGAACTTTTTCCCCACAGATCAACGCATAATCGCCCCCCCTCTGACAGCGCCAAACATGTTTGATTTTAGCTCCCCGCAGGGGCTCCAACTTTGGCACAAAGTGTTAGGAGAACACTTTGCCTCCACAATCTGGTACTGTAACCGGAGACAAAAGAGCAGGGGGCAAAGACACAATGGCACTCTCATTTTCGCTAGCAATCGACAAGATGAAGGCCCCAGCAGCAGGTAGATCAGAGGGGCACAATGTCCGCATCCACGCCACAGAAAGCCAGCTCAGAAAAGAGGCATGGTTTTCCCCAGCAGGCCGCCACCAGGTAAAACCTTGGCGGTCTGAATTGCTGGAAAAAGCGAAGGATCTGGCAAAAAGGAAGGATGCTGTGCACGCCATCCAGTTCGTGATCCAGCTCGGCAACCAGACCGACTGGCGAGACGAACCAGAGCCAGACTTCCCCGAGGGAAGGCCGATCGACATTGCCAACCAGATGAACAGTGCCGCCCGAGGGATCAAAACGTGGGCGGCGAAGGAGTTCGGAGAGGAAAACATCGTTGGGATCGACCTCCACACAGACGAGAGCAGCCCCCATTTCCATGTTGTCGTAACGCCGATCAAGGACGGTAAGTTGCAGGCCAAGGCGTGGTTGGACGGGTCCAGCAGGGTTGCAGCCCTGCGGAAGCGGGCATGGCAGGCCGTCAATGCGCACATCGCCTGCGAGTACAAACCCGGCGTCTCTGGCGGTGCCCCGCACGATCCGAACAAGGCAGCCGGACAAGCTCCGGTGCCGGCACCATCGATACTCGATAAGGTGACCGGACATGCCAAGGCCAAAAAATTGGAACGCGAAAACGCAGCCCTCAGGGAGGAGAACGACCAGCTCAAACAAGCCCTGTTTAGCCGCCAGAAAGGCCGCTATAGCGCCGACTTGCTTGAGAAGGCCAAACAGGCAGAGTTAGCCGCTGAAATCGCTCAGAGAGCGTTAGGCGAGGCCAAGCAGGAGCTTTTAAGCTTGAAGTGGGATGCGGGGCAGATTGTGAAGCAGTTGGAGACCCAGATAGGGAAACAGGGTGCGGAGATCACAAAACTGCAGGGCTACAACCGACAACTGGCCGATCAGAACAACGAACTGGACGAGAAGCTGCGCGAACTAATGCCCAAGAAGTACCAAGGGCCGCGTCCATGAAGGGCTGGCACGTAGCGGCGCTGTTCGCCGCGGTGTTCTTCATGAAAGGGACCGTGACCGCCTCGGGAGGCTGGTTTATGGGCCTGATGGGACTACATGATTTCTTTGGCTGGGAGGCCCCCTCATACTTCGAAGGGGCTGCATGGATGGCGGCCTTTGCTGCCCTGCTGCGCTGGGCTCGGCCCTAGCGGCTGCTGAGGTCTATCTCGATTCGGCGAAAGCCAATGCCGTTGGCGGTGTTGGCGGCAGCATCCATCGAGGAGAAGACCCGCCAGCCTCCGCGCTGGCGTTCCACGACCTCGGTGCCGCCCTTGCCGAAGCGGATCAGATGGAGGTGGAACCCCGCCCCCATTGGGGTTGGGACGATCATCGCCTTGGAGAATCCGCCCATGTCGAAAATGGTCTTGGCCTCTTTTTCCTGCATCATCAAATCCCCTATTTGAAATTTCAAATCGACAATTTGATTTTACCCTCTAGGGGGGTGAAATCAATCAAATTAGAAATATGATTCGTCGAATCGCTAAAATGATTTTCAATCCAGTTCAAGGCCCAAGGCAATGAGGCATTCCCGCCACTTCTGGGCCTCCAAATCGAAGTTGAGCAGGCCGCCTTCCACGCTGATCCGGCTCCCCAGATCGAGTAGCTGCATGTCCGTCATGTCGCACAACCGCTTGCCAGCGGCATCCAGTAGCCATACCCGATCACCATCAAGCTCGATCAGGTGCTTGTCGAAC
>NZ_FKKY02000040.1:0-3350 GCF_900079845.1 Aeromonas sp. EERV15
GATCAGTTGCATGCCTGCCATGTCGCACAACCGCTTACCAGCAGCATCCAGTAGCCATACCCGATCACCATCAAGCTCGATCAGGTGCTTGTCGAATCCCATAAGTACCTCCGGCCAGAGCCAAACCGCTTCCGTGGATAACTGCTGCCGCCCACAAGCCGAACCGATGGCATGTGGACGGACGGGCGCAGTTACCCACCTCGCCAAGATCCTCTCTCGAATAAGACTTAAGCCCAAAGAAGGGCCTACGGCCCTAAAGCGAGGAGAGGCGCTAAGGCCTTGCCGCTGTCGCTTGACAAGGCTGCGCCCTCCTGCTGAAAACAGGCTTGCGCGACCATGATCGGACTATCGGACTAACCCACCGTTTCCGATGGGCTGCCGCCCCTCTGCACGCTCCGATAGAACACCACCACCCGTACACTGCTCTCCCGATTCTGCCCCTCACCAGAAGGGGCAAGGCCTGTTTTCTCATACCTGCCGGCAGTTGTACTGTGCTGAGGTGCGCCGCTGCGCGTTTGGGTCGTTTGCAGAGTCTCCCCGTTCGACCCGACCACCACACCCAACACGGCAACAAACACTGAGCCAATCCGTGCGGGTACGACAAAGCGCCAAAGGTGGTGGCCTTCGGTAACGGGCGTAGAGAGGGAATACTTGATTGGAAGGCGCCAAGGGCGCTAAACTTATTAGGACTTTAGGTAGCTGCTTCCCTCTACGGAGCCGTTACCAGGTGAAGTCGGTTCCCCAACCGATTACACCTTCGAACAAACCGCCTGCCAGGGCGGTTTTTTCGTTTCTGGACAAAAGGGTACGCTGCCGATGCCGATCGCGTCAACACTGGCGTATTGGTTGTTTTATGAGCAAACGTGAAGATATTGTGCGGAGGTATTTGCCGTCTAAAGCGTATCCGTGTGAAAATAGGCGGGATGCTTGAATGAGCAGTAGCTAGGGGCCCAGCTCCGCTATTGCGAGTAGCAGATAAACTGGGCCTCTATTGTCTGATATTCAACAATGGAGGTGCAAATGGCAACTGATGACTTTATCAACTTGCTTATCGCACTGCTCACTATGCTGAGCATCGCTTTGAAGTATTTTTAATGAAACGTCGTTTTGACGGGCCGCCTTAGGGCGGCTTTTTTTTTGATTTTTTTAATTCCTGACGGAACACCGTCATTGTAACAACCGCAACGCTGTTTACGAGCCCCATTCGGGACTTACTTTCCATTTTTCATCGTTTTTGAGTAAAAAAACGTAACCTTGAGCACAAAAAAAGCCCCATAAGAGTCTTTGTAAAAGACTTTTAAGGCTCGAACGAGCCTCTTTTTGCTCGGTCGAGATCAAGGGGCGCGAATTCTACTCAAGAGGACAGACAATGGCAAACAAGCCCTTGTTACCCCCCCTCCTAATTTGCCCTGGTGTGACAGTCTCTTCGTCATGCTTGGGCAAATTAGGCGGCAAGCGTAGCGCGGCAGTTCCCCCCTTAATATTTTTCGCATGAGAAACTGCGTCCTACCTGGATGAGCAGCCTCCCCTGAAGACCCCCCCCCAAATCAGACACTGTCCGACTTGGAGGATCTTGGCCTTTTTTTGAAAGCCCCGCAGGGCTCCCACTTTGGCACAAAGTGTTAGGAGAACACTTTGGTCACAGATTCAGCTACTTTTTCTGGTACGATTTAGCTGTCCCAAAGGCAGGAGAAAAAGCACCATGGCCCTCTCGTTTTCGTTCGCTATCGACAAGATGCAGGCACCAGCAGCAGGTAGGGCCGAAGGGCATAACGTCCGGCTCCACCCCACAGAAAGCCAACTCAGAAAAGAGGCATGGTTTACCCCTGAAGGGCGTCATAGGGTAGCTCCGTGGCGGCCAGAAGTTCTCGATCGGGCGAAGAAGTTGGCAAAGCGAAAGGATGCAGTGCACGCGATCCAGTTTGTGATCCAGTTAGGCAACCAAACAGACTGGAGATATGAGCCTGAGTACGACTTCCAGGAAGGTCGGCCTATCCCTTCGATTGCAGAGCCAATCAACGCGGCAGCAAAGGGGATCATCGAGTGGGTTACGAAGGAGTTCGGTGAGGACAACTGCGTAGGGATAGACCTCCACACTGACGAAAGCAGCCCCCATTTTCACGTTGTAGTGACTCCAATCAAGGACGGTAAGCTCCAAGCCAAAGCCTGGATGGACGGCCCGAGCAAAGTGGCTGCGCTACGTAAAAGGGCATGGCAGGCCGTTAATGCCCATGTCGCATGTGAATACAAGCCAGGTGCTCCTGGAGGAGCACCACACGATCCAGGGAAAGCAGCCGGAAAAGTTCCTGTGCCGGAACCATCGGTGATCAACAAGGTGACTGGATACAGCAAGGCCAAGGCGCTGGAAGAAGAAAACGCGGCGCTACGGGAAGAGAACTCGCAGCTTAAACAGGCCTTATTTAGCCGGAAAAAGGGGATGTACAGCGCAGGCAGCCTGGAGAAGGCTAAACAGGCAACCGCAGCAGCAGAAAAGGCTCAGAGCGAGCAACAGGCCGCCCTAGCTGAAGCTAGGAGGCTCAGTGCGGAGCTAAAATCCGCCCAAAGCTTGCTGATGAAGCAGGCGATAGAGATCCAGACCCTAGAGGGGTATCGCAATTCACTTTCCGAACAGCTACATGAAGCCGAGGAGCGAATAAGGGAGCTGATCCCATCACAGCCATACCCAGGGTTTCGTCCATGAAGGCCTGGCATGGTGGGAAGGAGCAGCATGCATGGGGGCTCTTGCTGTTCTGCTGCGCCGGGTTAGGCCCTAACGGCTGCTCAAGTCTATCTCGATGCGGCGAAAGCCAATGCCGTGGGCCGTGTTGGCAGCCGCATCGATGGAGGAGAACACACGCCAGCCTCCGCGTTGGCGTTCCACCACTTCGGTACCAGCCTTGCCAAAGCGCACCAAGTGGAGGTGGAACCCTGACCCCATGGGGGTTGGGACGACCATCGCCTTGGAGAACCCCCCCATATCGAACACCGTCTTGGCCTCTTTCTCCTGCATAATCAAATCTCCAATCTGAAACATCAAATAGAAGATTTGATACTACCCCTTCGGGAGCCGAAAGCAATCAATTTGCCAATTCGATTGGTCAAATTCTAAAAATGATTTTCAATCCAGCTCAAGCCCCAGGGCGATGAGGCATTCCCGCCACTTCTGGGCCTCCAAATCGAAGTTGAGTAAGCCCCCTTCAACGCTAATCCGGCTCCCCAAGTCGATCAGTTGCATGCCTGCCATGTCGCACAACCGCTTACCAGCAGCATCCAGTAGCCATACCCGATCACCATCAAGCTCGATCAGGTGCTTGTCGAATCCCATAAGTACCTCCGGCCAGAGCCAAACC
>NZ_FKKY02000009.1:0-196182 GCF_900079845.1 Aeromonas sp. EERV15
GGGTGGTAGGATAGGCATCAACTCAGTCCTTTGGGTGTGGCTTGTTTTGTTTGGCGACTAATCAGATCGCACAAACTGGACTGAGTTCCCTTCCTCCAGTGATCTACTATTCGGAACAGTTATTTAGGAAATACTCACTGCTTATGGCATTATTCATCTAATTGTCAGCATATTAACGATCCTAATTATCGATGGGAGATTATAAATCTATGTCTGAACGTTCCATAGAGTTAATAAAACAGAGCATCAACGGAGCTAATAAGTATGACTACTTTATAGTAGGCATTGGAGCTGCGACATTTTCTTATTTTGCTAAAGATTTCAAGGTTAGTGAGCATTTTTATTTCAATGAAAGCACAGTCATTTTACTAGCGTTAACTTTGCTTTCAATATCAGTTATTTGTGGATTGAAAACAATATCACTTTACAACATTTATTTAAATAAAAATGGAAAATACCTAGACCTTTCAGAGCATTTAGCTGGATACAAGAAAAATGTCATTGAAGGCGGCATTGCAATCAATGAGGAGAATGGGGATATATTATATCCTGATGAGTCAGAGCTAAAGGTTAGAGCATTATCAGAAATACTTCCAGAGAGAAAAAATGAACTGCACAAGCTAGGAAATAAGATAGAAGTTGGTTACAGGATTAGAGATTACTCACTGTTTATATCTTATATATTCCTAGCAATAAGCAAGTCTATGCCACTTTTTATTAATTTAATACCCTATAATTAACATACAAACTGATTTATATATTTCCATTTCTATTTAGAATGTAAAAACGCCTCCATAAGGAGGCGTTTTTATTTGCAAAGACTCTGGAATTACAGGGACTCTGCGGTCGCAACCACATTTTCCACGGTAAAGCCGAATTCCTTGAACAGTAGCTCGGCCGGTGCGGACTCACCGAAGGTGGTCATACCGATGATCTTGCCGCCGAAACCGACGTACTTGTACCAGTAGTCAGCGATGCCTGCTTCGATGGCCACACGCTTGGTGACGGACATCGGCAGCACGGATGCTTTGTACTCGGCAGACTGGGCGTCGAACACGTCGGTCGCAGGCATGGAGACCACGCGCACGGCACGGCCCTTGGCAGTCAGCTGCTCATAGGCGGCAACAGCCAGTTCTACTTCGGAACCGGTGGCGATCAGGATCAGCTCAGGAGTACCGGCGCAATCCTTCAGCACGTAGCCACCCTTGGCGGTGTCAGCCAGCTGCTGGGCGGTACGGTCCATCTGGGCCAGGTTCTGACGAGAGAAGATCAGCGAGGTCGGGCCGTCGGTACGCTCGATGGCGTGCTTCCAGGCAATCGCAGATTCAACCTGGTCACACGGACGCCAGGTGCTCATGTTCGGGGTCAGACGCAGGGAAGCGATCTGCTCAACCGGCTGGTGAGTCGGACCATCTTCACCCAGACCGATGGAGTCGTGGGTATAAACGAAGATGGAACGCTGCTTCATCAGCGCAGCCATGCGCAGGGCGTTACGGGCGTACTCCATAAACATCAGGAAGGTAGCACCGTAGGGGATGAAACCACCGTGCAGAGCGATACCGTTCATGATGGCGGACATGCCGAACTCGCGCACGCCGTAATGGATGTAGTTGCCTGCTGCGCTCTCTGGAGTCAGAGACTTGGAACCGGACCACATGGTCAGGTTGGACGGAGCCAGGTCGGCAGAACCGCCCATGAACTCCGGCAGCAGCTTGCCGAACGCTTCCAGCGCGTTTTGAGACGCTTTACGGGTGGCGATCTTGGCCGGGTTGGCTTGCAGGGTTTCGATGATCTTGGCAGATTCGGCAGCCCAGTTAGCTGGCAACTCGCCAGTGGTACGGCGCTTGAATTCGGCAGCCAGGGTCGGGTGAGCGGCAGCATAGGCGGCGAACTTGGCATCCCAGTCGGCTTCCAGCGCAGCGCCTTTTTCCTGACCGTTCCACTCGGCAGCGATATCAGCCGGGATAACGAACGGGGCGTGGTCCCACTTCAGGAACGCGCGCGCCGCGGCGATCTCGTCGTTGCCCAGCGGTGAGCCGTGGCAATCGTGAGAACCGGACTTGTTCGGTGAACCGTAACCGATGATGGTGCGGCAGCAGATCAGGGTCGGCTTGCCGGTCTCGGCCTTGGCGGCTTCGATGGCGGCATTGAGCGCTTCCGGGCTGTGACCGTCAACATCCGCGATCACGTGCCAGCCGTAGGCTTCGAAACGCTTGGGGGTATTGTCGGTGAACCAGCCTTCAACGTGACCGTCGATGGAGATACCGTTGTCATCCCAGAATGCAATCAGCTTGCCCAGTTGCAGGGTACCTGCCAGGGAGCACGCTTCGTGGGAGATGCCTTCCATCAGGCAGCCGTCGCCCATAAAGGCGTAGGTGAAGTGGTCAACGATGTCGTGACCCGGCTGGTTGAACTGCTCAGCCATGGCCTTCTCGGCGATCGCCATACCCACAGCATTGGTGATGCCCTGACCCAACGGGCCAGTGGTGGTCTCGATGCCCGGCGCATAACCGTACTCCGGGTGACCCGGGGTGCGAGAGTGCAGTTGGCGGAAGTTTTTCAGATCGTCGATGGAGAGGTCATAACCGGAGAGATGCAGCAGGGAGTACAGCAGCATGGAGCCGTGACCGTTAGACAGGATGAAACGGTCGCGGTCGGCCCACTTGGGGTTGTTCGGGTTATGCTTGAGGTGGCTACGCCACAACACTTCGGCGATATCCGCCATTCCCATGGGGGCGCCCGGGTGACCGGAGTTGGCTTTTTGAACGGCATCCATACTCAATGCGCGAATGGCATTGGCAAGCTCTTTACGAGAAGGCATCTGTATCTCCTGCGATTGCTTCATTTGATGGCCAAGATTAAGGCGCGTTATTGTCCCAGCAGGGGGCGCGGCGTGCAAATACTATCTGGACGAATAAAGTGGCTTTGGGAGGACAATCGCTTTTCTTGGGCCCTGCAGGCCAAAGAGAACAACAGCAAACGTTTGATTTCCATCCCCTTGGGGATAGAAAGGAGCCATTAGTAACCCAGCCGCGGCTGCACGACAAAATAGTGCTGGCAATCGGGTGGGGCGCTAATTAAAATAGACGTCCAGATGTAGATACCTCTACACCATCCTATTCACCCGGTTATTGCTGTGGCGATAACCCAGACAAGCTGAGACTCCCATCATGGCAAAGCTGTTTACTTCCGAGTCGGTCTCCGAAGGCCACCCAGACAAGATTGCGGACCAGATCTCCGATGCGGTACTGGACGCCATCCTCAAGCAAGATACCAAGGCCCGTGTTGCCTGTGAGACTCTGGTCAAGACCGGCATGGTCATGGTGGCCGGTGAAGTAACCACCTCTGCCTGGGTTGATATCGAAGAGATCGTGCGTGATACCGTACGTGAAATCGGCTACACCCACTCCGACATGGGCTTCGACGCTGACTCTTGCGCCGTGCTGAACGCCATCGGCAAGCAGTCCCCGGACATCAACCAGGGTGTTGACCGCCGCGATCCGCTGGAGCAGGGCGCCGGTGACCAGGGCCTGATGTTCGGCTACGCCACCAACGAAACCGACGTGCTGATGCCCGCCCCCATCACCTACTCTCACCTGCTGGTGAAGCGTCAGGCTGAAGTGCGCAAGAACGGCACCCTGCCGTGGCTGCGTCCGGATGCCAAGAGCCAGCTGACCTTCGCCTACGATGACGCCGGCAAGATCATTGGTGTCGATGCGGTGGTGCTCTCTACCCAGCACGCCGAGTCCATCAGCCACAAAGATCTGGTTGAAGCGGTACGTGAAGAGATCATCAAGCCGGTGCTGCCGGCAGAGTGGGTCACCAAAGACACCAAATACTTCATCAACCCGACCGGCCGTTTCGTTATCGGCGGCCCAATGGGTGATTGCGGTCTGACCGGTCGCAAGATCATCGTCGACACCTACGGCGGCATGGCACGTCACGGTGGTGGTGCCTTCTCCGGTAAGGATCCGTCCAAGGTTGACCGCTCCGCTGCTTACGCTGCCCGCTACGTTGCCAAGAACATCGTTGCTGCCGGTCTGGCCGATCGTTGTGAAATCCAGATCTCCTACGCCATCGGCGTGGCCGAGCCGACCTCCATCAGCGTCGAAACTTTCGGTACTGCCAAGGTCGCCGAGGATCTGCTGGTCAAGCTGGTGCGCGAGCACTTCGAACTGCGTCCGTATGGCCTGATCGAGATGCTGGATCTGAAGCGTCCGATCTACCAGGCCACTGCCGCCTACGGTCACTTCGGTCGCGAAGAGTTCCCGTGGGAGCAGACCGACAAAGCCGAGCTGCTGCGCTCCGCTGCTGGCTTGTAACAGTCGCCAGTTGTGATAAAAGGGGAGCCTGGCTCCCCTTTTGCTTTTCCGTTACCCGCCGAGATGTTGATGAACGCCACTCCTGTCCAGCTTGCATCCCTGCTGCAACAACGCGTAGAAGCCTGCTTTGTGCAGGCCGAGGCGCGCCTTGACCGCACCTTTGCCCGCCCGCGGATCTACTGCAATATGCGGGGCCGGGCAGCGGGTTCGGCACGGCTGCAAACCTGGGAGCTGCGCTTCAATCCCGCCCTCTATCAGGCCAATCAACAGGCGTTTCTGGCTGAGGTGGTGCCCCACGAAGTGGCCCATCTGCTGGTCTATGCCCTGTGGGGCGACGGCCGCGGCAAAAACCGGGTCTTGCCCCACGGCACCCAGTGGCAATCGGTGATGCGGGAGGTGTTCGGCCTTGAGCCCAGAACCACCCACAGCTTCGATCTGGCGGTACTGGCGCAGCCGACCGTGCCCTATCGCTGTCACTGCCAGCAACATCAACTGTCGATCCGCCGCCATAACAAGGTGGTGCGCGGTGAGGCTCGCTATCACTGCCGTCGTTGCAAACAGCCGCTGGCGCAGGAACGACCAGAGCCAGCCGTCACCCGATAAGCCAACTTGTGTCGCGCCCCCGCGCCAGGGGCGGCTCGTTTCATCCACCTATTTTCTTGCCAAGGATCTTCATGTTTCGCCCCCTGCTATCGTTCGCCCTGACCCTGTTGGCCGGTTTGCCGCTGCTCAGTGCTCCCCTCCATGCCCAGACCTTTCGCTCCGCCAAACAGGATCTGGTCAAGCTCTATCAAACCAACCCCGCTGTTACCACCTTCTACTGCGGTTGTGACATCAACTATCAGGGCAAGAAGATGAGCCCGGATCTGGCCAGCTGCGGTTACGAGCCGCGCAAGCAGCCCAAGCGCGCCGCCCGCATCGAGTGGGAACACATAGTCCCCGCTTGGGAGTTCGGCCACCAGTTGCAGTGCTGGCAGGATGGCGGTCGCAAAAACTGCGGCAAGAGCGATGAATTCAACCAGATGGAGGGGGACATGCACAATCTGGTGCCCGCCATCGGTGAAGTGAACGGCGATCGGGCCAACTTCCGTTTTTCTGACTGGAACGGCAAACCGGATCAGTACGGCCAGTGCCAGATGCTGGTGGATTTCAAGGATCGTCGAGTGCAGCCGCCCAAGGGGCCGGTGCGGGGCCAGATCGCCCGCGCCTACCTCTATATGAGCCAGCAGTATGGGCTGCGTCTGGCTGCGCAACAGCGTAAACTGTTCGAAGCTTGGGACAGACAATACCCGGCAGACGGCTGGGAGTGCGAGCGCAACCGCCGCATCGGCAAGCTGCAAGGCAATACCAATCCCTTTATTGAAAAGCAGTGCCAATAACCCCACCTATGGGCACAAGGGATTTAAAATCCCTCTTCTTGAACCAGAGACTGACACTTAGCCATGCGCATTCCACGTATCTATGAAGCGGCCGCCATGCAGGCTGGCCAGACCATCGCCCTGTCAGAAGACGGCGCCAACCACATCGGCCGGGTACTGCGCATGCAGCCGGGCCAGCAGCTCGAGCTGTTCAATGGCGATGGCAATCAATATCCCGCCACCATCGCCAGCGTCAGCAAAAAGTCGGTGGAAGTGACCATCGACCGCTGCGACGCCCAATCGGTGGAGTCCCCCTTCGCCATCCATCTGGGTCAGGTGATCAGCCGTGGCGACAAGATGGACTTCACCATCCAGAAATCGGTGGAGCTGGGCGTTACCTGCATCACCCCGCTCTTCTCCGAGCGTTGCGGTGTCAAGCTGCCCGCCGATCGGCTGGAGAAAAAGCGCGAGCAGTGGCAAAAAGTGGTGATCAGTGCCTGCGAACAGTGCGGCCGCAACGTGGTGCCCGAGGTGCGCATGCCGATGGAGCTGGATGCCTGGCTGGCCGAAGAGACCAAAGAGCTCAAGCTCAACCTGCACCCCCGTGCCGAGTACAGCATCAACACCCTGCCCGTTCCCGAGCACGGGGTACGGCTGCTGATTGGCCCGGAAGGGGGATTGTCGAGCGACGAGATCGCCCGTACCGTGCAGGAAGATTTCAAAGAGATGCTGCTGGGGCCGCGGGTGCTGCGCACCGAAACCGCCGCCCTGACTGCGATTACTGCGCTGCAGTGCCGCTTTGGCGATCTCGCTTAATACCTGCGGGCAGCGTCGATAAGCCGCGTGGCGGCATCGAATGATGGCAGCCTCAAACGGCCGATTACGCTTCGCTAATCGACCCTACAACCCAATCGAGCCATTAAGAAGGATATTCGGATGACCATTAAACTCGGCATCGTGATGGACCCCATCTCGGCCATCAACATCAAGAAAGATTCCAGCTTTGCCATGCTCGAAGAGGCGCAAAAGCGCGGCTATGAGCTGTTCTATCTGGAGATGTCTGATCTCTATATGGAAGCCGGTCGCGCCTTTGGCACCATGCGCCCGCTGACCGTCAAATATGATTATGCCGACTGGTACAGCCTGGGCGAGGTGGTGGATCAGCCCCTCTCCAACCTCGATGTGATCCTGATGCGCAAGGATCCGCCGTTCGACACCGAATTTATCTACGCCACCTACATGCTGGAGCGGGCCGAGGATGAGGGGTGCCTCATCGTCAACAAGCCCCAAAGCCTGCGCGATGCCAACGAGAAGCTCTACACTGCCTGGTTTGCCGAGCACACCCCGACCACGCTGGTGACCCGCCGCGCCGACAAGCTGCGCGCCTTCCACGCCCAGCACAAGGATGTGATCCTCAAACCGCTGGACGGCATGGGCGGCGCCTCCATCTTCCGCATGAAGGAAGATGACGCCAACGTCGGCGTGATTATTGAAACCCTGACTGAACATGGCAGCCAGTACTGCATGGCCCAGACCTATCTGCCCGCCATCAAGGATGGCGACAAGCGGGTGCTGGTAGTGGACGGTGAGCCGGTTCCCTACTGCCTTGCGCGCATTCCGGCGCAAGGGGAAACTCGTGGCAATCTGGCGGCCGGTGGCCGTGGTGAGGCGCGCCCCTTGAGCGAAGCGGACTGGGCCATCGCCCGTGCAGTCGGTCCTGCCCTGAAAGCGAAGGGCCTGATCTTCGTCGGCCTCGATATCATCGGCGATCGGCTGACCGAGATTAACGTCACCAGCCCGACCTGCATTCGCGAGATCGAAGCGGCCTTCGACGTGCATATCACCGGCATGCTGATGGACGCCATCGAGCGCCGGCTGGCGAAAGCCTGAGCCAGCAACGGCTAAAGGCTCATAACAAGAGGCGGCCCTTGGGCCGCCTCTGTTTTTTCGTGGCATAAGCGCAGGGGGCGCAACGCCCACTAATACATAGCGTTCATGCTAGCCACCAGCCGTGACATCCCCTGGGTTGCGCCCACCAGCAACGCCAGCAGTGCCAACCGCGGCACGACATAACCCGGATCAACTTCGGTCTGATTGAGATACCATCCATGGTTGTCTCTGCGGCCCCCTTTGGTCAGTTGTCAAAACATGCTCGACAAAAAGCGGTTTTGCCCAAAGTGATGAACTGCCATAATTGCCCTATTCACTTGCCAACGACCTTTGCACTATTTGGCCTATGCAAACACTGCAAAATCATTTCCTGCTTGCCATGCCAAGCCTGACGGATCCCTACTTCGCCCGTTCACTGGTCTATCTGTGCGAACATAGCGAAGAGGGTGCCATGGGGCTGGTGGTCAACATTCCGGTAGAGATGTCGCTGGAAGCCATGCTGACCCAGCTCAAGATTTCGGTACCCGGCAATCCGCAGCTCAAGCAGCAGGTGCTGCAAGGGGGGCCGGTTCACGCCGACCGTGGCTTCGTGCTGCACAGCTTCCACCCCGGCTTCAACTCCACCCTGCAGGTGGGGGATGAGATGATGGTGACGACCTCCAAAGATATACTGGAGACCCTGGGTACCAGCGCCGCTCCCCGCCACTGGCTGGTGGCACTGGGTTATGCGGGCTGGAGCGCCGGTCAGCTGGAGCAGGAACTGGTCGATGGCGCCTGGCTGGTGATCCCCCCCAATCCGGATTTGGTATTCAAAACCCCCATTCACACACGTTGGCAACAAGCCGCCGCCAGCATAGGGGTGAACACGGTTCATCTCTCCAGCGACATCGGCCATAGCTAACACCCGGCAACGCCCCCTGCGTTGCCTTTCGAGGATTTTTTCATGTCATCACGCAGCATCATGGGCTTTGACTATGGTACCAAGAGCATTGGCGTTGCCATCGGTCAGGAGCTGACCGGCACCGCCCAGCCTCTGCGCGCCATCAAGGCCAACGACGGCATCCCTAACTGGGACGATATCGACAAGCTGCTCAAGGAGTGGCAACCGGACCTGCTGGTGGTCGGCCTGCCGCTGAACATGGATGGCACCGATCAGGAGATCACGGTGCGGGCTCGCAAGTTCGGCAACCGGCTGCACGGCCGCTTTGGCAAGCAGGTGGAGTTCAAGGATGAGCGGCTCACCACCACGGATGCCCGTGCCCGACTGTTTGAACGGGGCGGCTATCGCGCGCTGGAAAAAGGCAGTGTGGATGGAGTGTCAGCCCAACTGATCGTCGAAGCCTGGATGGAAGAGCAGTACAACTGAGCCAGGAATAACCAAGGCAAGGGTCATAGCCCTTGCCTTGGTATTGTCACTATCTTCCCGTCACGCCTGTGATTGCGGCGCCAGTACCCCCTCTTCCTGCGGCCCGGTCGCATTCATCATCCGGTTGAGCCAGGGCACCATCAGCCCCATCACCACCGCAATAAGCAGGGTCGCCAGACCAATCTTGCCAAACACATCGGTATAGATAGGCAGGGTCAACAAAGGATCGTTCATCCCTTCCGGCACGGCGGTAAAGGTGGCCACATAGCCCCCCAGCAAAGATGCCATCGCCTGGGTCAGGAACCACATCCCGAGAATGAAGCCCATCAACCGCTGCGGTACCAGTGCAGCTACCATGGCCAGACCCAGTGCGCTGATCATCAGCTCACCCAGACTCTGGAACAGATAGATCAGCACCATAAACCAGGGAGAGGTGAGCCCCTGGGCATCAGCAAACCACCAGCCGGAAGCGGCTGCGGTCAAAAAGCCGAGCGAGCAGAAGAACATCCCGAGGGTAAATTTGAGCGGCATGGTGAGATCCTTCCCCTGGCTGCCCATCCGGGTATAGATCAGCGCCAGCACCGGGCTACCCACCACCACCCAGAAGGGGTTGAGCGCCTGGAAGCTGATGGGATTGACGCTCACCCCCAGCATCTCGTGATGCATGTTGTTGATGGCAAAGAAATTCAACGAGGTTGGCATCTGGGCATAAAGCACATAGAACAGCACCGCCTCCAGCATCAGCACAAACGCCACATACATTTTGTTGCGGCCGACCAGATCCAGCTTGAATGCCTCACGAAAGAAAATCACCACCACCACTATGGTCACCGTCATCAGCACCATATTGGCAATCACGATATGGTGCATCAACCAAGCACAGAAGAAGACCAGCCCAACGGCACCCAGCAAGACCAGCAGCAGCTTGCTGTAGTTGAGCGGCAGATGATCCGGTTCAGAGCCGATATCCTTGACCATATGGCGGCAGGCAAAGAAGGCCAGCAACGCAATGATCAGCCCGACACCGCACAGGTTATAGGTCACGGTATAGCCATAATGGTCAGCGATGACCGGCGCCAGTGAGAGGGAAATAAGCGAGCCAATATTGATCGACATATAGAACAGGGTAAACGCGCCATCCAGACGGGGATCTTTTGGCGGATAACATTTCGACAGCAGGCTGGCCGGGTTGGCCTTGAACAGACAATTACCCACCGCAATGGTGCCCAGCGCGTAGAAAATAAGGTCTGGATGGTAAATGGACATGCCCGTCATGAAGTAACCCAATACCAGCACCAGCGCCCCCAGTACCATAGTGCGCTTGGTCCCGAGTACATGGTCCCCGACATAGCCGCCAACCGATATCAGGCCATATACCAGCGCCGAGAAGGCGCCGAAGGTAATAAATGACTGCTCTTGAGAAAAACCCAGCTGCTGGACAAAGAAAACCGCCAGGATCCCTTGCACGCCGTAATAACCGAAGCGCTCCCAGAGTTCGACAAAAAAGATCATGAAGAAGGGTTTGGGTTGTTGTAATAACCCGGTCGGAGCTGTAGATGGATGCATACTAACCTGCCTTTATTGCTGTTTATTTTTATTCATCCAGCGGCACTGATAACGCGATCGTTCAATGGGTAATAACCGCGTCAGCCATGCACACTGGACATTTTTGGATGCAACTACCCCGTTCGATGAAAGATAAAATTCATCTAGCCGGTTTCAATGCGTTGTTATCGGGCGATAGTAGCCGGGATCGATCTGCTGCCGGGTCTCACCATGCCATGTGGCCGTTCGGGGTTGCCCTCTCGTCACCAGCCCTTTCATGCCGGCCGGTTCATCCGCCGAACACTCTACCTTTGGCCATACTCACTCCTGTGGGTCACAGGTTGTATGGCGCCACTCCTGATACCTTGGGCCATATATAGTGATACCCACTCAATGACCCTGCTACACAAAGCAGCGGCGCACATTGAGATTAAATGTCACTCTTCCAAGGTTGGCCATGCTATCCCACTGGCTATTAACGAACTTAATGGTTGATCACACTTTAAAATTACCAATCAATGAAGTTTTCTAATGAAACCACATGAGTTTATTTCGTGCAAAGAGCCCCACACGAGACGTGCAGTAATCGCATCTTTGTGCATAACCACAACAATGGAGGGCGTGGGTGGCCAACTGCGAGCACAAGTAAACCCTACCCGCGCGGGCCACTGACAACGGCTTGCCAAACACGCCACCACTGCGTTGCCGTGGCTGAATGGCTAAAAGCGCCTTTCTCCGGCCAACCTGTGACCTGAGGGGGCTTTTAGGGCGAGAGCGAGATAATGGCTCCGCTGAGCGGTAAAGCTCGCCGGGCGTGCTGTTTCACCCAGCTGAAAGCACGGGGCAACGCGACACAGAAAAAACCTGGAAGCTGCTTTGCCAAAAACCGGGCCATGGTTACAGGAGGTGCCCCGTTGGCGAGGGAAGGCCGCTATTTACTGGCCATGTTGTCTCCGGAATCCTTGCCGCGGCCGGGGGTATGTCTTAAAAAAAATCATATTGTTGGGCTTTTGCGCAACAGAGACCAATATCTCACCAAACGCACCCAAAATCAGTTTTTCTGACAAAAAAATGGTTGACGCCCCAGAGCCAGATACGCATAATTCGGCCCGCACAGTGACGAGGCAACGACTCACTGGAAGCACGGTTGGCTATGTAGCTCAGTTGGTTAGAGCATCGCACTCATAATGCGAGGGTCACAGGTTCGAATCCCGTCATAGCCACCATTAATTGTTCAGTTGGGGTATCGCCAAGCGGTAAGGCAGCGGGTTTTGATCTCGCCATCCCTAGGTTCGAATCCTAGTACCCCAGCCATTATTTTTGGTCATCGACCTTGTCGGTGATTTGTTGTGGTAAGCGTGAGAGGTTTTGATCTCGTCAACGTGCCTAGGTTCAACTCCTAGTACCCAGCCATTTTTAAAAGTTCTTTGCCAGTCAAATGACTGTTGAGGAATACTGTTGGGGTATCGCCAAGCGGTAAGGCAGCGGGTTTTGATCTCGCCATCCCTAGGTTCGAATCCTAGTACCCCAGCCATTTTTGCTTGTATTTGACTCAGGTCGAGCACAAGAAGGCTATGTAGCTCAGTTGGTTAGAGCATCGCACTCATAATGCGAGGGTCACAGGTTCGAATCCCGTCATAGCCACCATTATTTAAATTGTTTCTGTTGGGGTATCGCCAAGCGGTAAGGCAGCGGGTTTTGATCTCGCCATCCCTAGGTTCGAATCCTAGTACCCCAGCCATTATTGCATTTCATCGACCTTGTCGGTGATAGCTGTGGTGAATGTAAGAGGTTTTGATCTCGTTAACATTCCTAGGTTCGTATCCTAGTACCGCAGCAATTTTTAAGGTTCTTTACCAGTCAGATGACTGTTGAGGAGCACTGTTGGGGTATCGCCAAGCGGTAAGGCAGCGGGTTTTGATCTCGCCATCCCTAGGTTCGAATCCTAGTACCCCAGCCATTTTTGCTTGTATTTGACCTAGGTCGAACACAAGAAGGCTATGTAGCTCAGTTGGTTAGAGCATCGCACTCATAATGCGAGGGTCACAGGTTCGAATCCCGTCATAGCCACCATTAGTATTGCGGAAGTGGCGAAATTGGTAGACGCACCAGATTTAGGTTCTGGCGCCGTAAGGTGTGAGAGTTCGAGTCTCTCCTTCCGCACCATTATTAGTAGTAACAATCAGACCAGCTCAGGCTGGTTTTTTTGTATCTGAAATTTGCCTCTCTAATTTGCCTCTCTTCGGTTTTCTCTCATCCCTGTATCATCCCATCTTCGCCTTAATGTCCATCCCTCTTCACCCATCCCGAACAGCCATTGCCAATCTCGTCTCACGGCCACAAAAAAGCGGCCCGCAAGCCGCTTGTATGCACCACCATCAACCCGCTGATCAGAACGGGAAGAACCAGGGGATCGCCACCACGCTCACCGCCATCACCAGCAGCGTAAAGGGGACGCCAATCCGCATAAAGTCGGCGAACCTGTAGTTGCCCGGCCCCAGCACCAGGGTATTCACCGGTGACGAGACCGGCGTCATAAAGGCAGCCGAGGCGGCGATGGCGATGGTCATGGCAAACGGATAGGGCGACACCCCCATCTGCTGCGCAGTGCCCAGCGCAATGGGCGCCATCAGCACCGCAGTGGCGGTGTTGGAGATAAACAACCCGATCACCGCACAGAGGGCAAACAGGCTGGCCAGCATCACCCGCGGCCCCATTTCGCCCACCGCATTCATCAAGCCGCCGACGATAAGGTCCACCCCGCCGGTTTTTTGAAGCGCCAGCGCGAAGGGGAGCATGCCGACGATGAGGATCAGGGTCGGCCAGTGGATCGACTTGTAGGCGCTCTCCATGTCGATGCAGCGAAACTTGCCCATCAGCAGACAGGCGATCAGCGCCGCAATCACGTTGGGCACCGGATCGGTCACCATCAACAGGATCATCACTCCAAGACAAAAGAGGGCATGGATCGCCTGGCTGCGGGCGGGGGCCATCTCGTCTACCTCGGCGGGCAGCCCCATCAGCAGAAAGTCACGGCTGTGGGTCTGCAACTGTCTGATGTGGCTCCAGTTCCCTACCACCAGCAAGGTGTCCCCCATCTGTAGCGATTCATCCACCAGCTTGCCCGCCAGCGCCTCACCGTTGCGGCGCAGCCCTACCATGCTCAGACCATAGCGGGAGCGGAAGGTCACCTCCCGCACGCTTTTGCCCAACAGCTTGGACTCGGGGATCAGCGACACCTCGGCCATCCCCACCTCCCGCGCCTGATCGGAGAAGTACTCCCCGCGCAGGATCATGGGTTCGAGCCGCGCCTCGCTACAGAATTCCCGCACATCCACCGCAGGATCTGACATGTCGATCAGCAGCACATCCTTGGCCTGAAATTCACTGATCCCCGACACCGGCACCATCACCCGGCGAAATTTGCGCCAGCGCTCCACCCCGATGACATTGGCGCCATAGCGGGCGCGCAGTTGCAGCTCATCCAGAGTGTGGCCAATCAACGGGGAGTCAGGGCGCAGCGCCAATCGGCGGGCCCGACCGGCCAGCCGGTAATCACGGATCAGATCGCGCAGGGTTCGGCGCCCGGTCGGCTTGCCCTTGCCCTCTTCCCCTTCGCCCACCAAAGAGCCGCGCACCAGCAGCATGTAGAGAATGCCCAGCCCCAAGATCAGCACGCCCATGGGGGTAAAATCGAAGAACCCGAAGCCGTGAATGCCGTGGCGCATCAGTTCACTGTTGACCACCATGTTGGGGGGCGTGGCCACCAGCGTCATCATGCCGCTGATCAGCCCGGCAAAGCCGAGGGGCATCATCAGGCGACCGGCGGGGATCCCCATCCGGTTCGCCACGCTCAGCACCACCGGGATAAAGATGGCCACCACCCCGGTGCTGCTCATCACTGCCCCTAGGCTCGCCACCGCCACCATCAGCAGCACCAGCAGTTTGGTCTCGCTGCTGCCCGCCACCTTCACCAGCGCATCCCCCACCTGATAGGCGATGCCGGTGCGCACCAGCCCCTCACCCACCACGAACAGGGCGGCAATCAGAATGACGTTGGGATCGCTAAAGCCCGCCAGCGCCTCCGGCAGGGTGAGGGTGCCGCTCAGCACAAACAGGATGACCACACCCAGGGCCACCACGTCCATGCGCACCTTGTTGGTCATAAAGAGATAGATGGCCCCTGCCAGCAGACAGAGCACCCAGACAAGCTCGGAATTCAATGCAACCTCCTGTTATCACGTGATTCTCCTCCCGGAGAGTGGACTCTATCAGACCACAGCCACCGCACTATCATCTTGCTACATATCAATAAAGTCCGGCCAGCCGGGGCACCATAACCCATCGATGCTGGAATAACCGGGCACAAGCGGCGATTTCTTTGATATGGGCCAAGCCCGGGGCGGACAAAAGTCCTGCCCCTGCTCCCCCTCACCCCTTAGAATGGCGTCCTCGCATACTCCCCCTCATGCCAAGGATCAGAAAATGAGCATATTCGAGCTGTTCAGCATCAATAACACCCTAGTGACCATCCCGCTGGGTGGCGGCTATGCCATGTCATGGATTGAAGCCATCGGCACTTTATTCGGTCTGGCCTGCATCTGGTTCGCCAGTCAGGAGAAGACCATCAACTACCTGTTTGGTCTGATCAACGTCAGCCTGTTTGCCATCATCTTCTTCCAGATCCAGCTCTACGGGCTGTTGATGCTGCAGCTGTTCTTCTTCTGCGCCAACGTCTACGGCTGGTACGCCTGGACCCGGCCAGCCAACGATCAGGGAGATACCCTGCAGATCCGCTGGCTCAGCAAATCCAAACTGATGGTGACCGCCGCCGTGAGCGTGCTGGCCATCGCCCTGCTGACCCGCTATATCGACCCGGTCTTCGCCACTCTGGCGCGCACCTCGGTCTCCCTGCTCAACCTGTTGGGTGCCAACCTGGCCACCCCCGAGCCCTCCCCCGATGCCTTCCCGTTCTGGGATGCCAGCATGACGGTACTCTCGGTAGTCGCCCAGATCCTGATGACCCGCAAATACGTGGAGAACTGGATCCTGTGGGTCGTCATCAACATCATCAGCATCGGTGTCTATGCCGCGCAGGGCGTCTACGCCATGTCGCTGGAGTACCTGATCCTGCTGTTTATCGCCGCCAACGGCACCCGCCTCTGGGTAGTTGCCGCCAAGCGCCAGCCACAAGGTCTGTAAGCCATGACTCTGTTACCCCATCTCCAGTGCCGCCCTGACCAGATTGCCGAGCGGGTGGTGCTGTGCGGCGACCCGGCCCGGGTCGACCGCATCGCCAGCCAGCTTGAACAGTGTGAGGTGCTGGGGCAAAACCGGGAGTTTCGCCTCATCAACGGATCCTATCAGGGGCTGCCCATCACGGTCTGCAGCACTGGCATCGGTGGCGCGTCGGCCATCATAGCGCTGGAGGAGCTGGTGCAAGCCGGTGCCACATCGCTTATACGGGTCGGCTCCGCCGGTGCCCTGCAACACGACATCGGGCTCGGGGATCTCATCGTGGTGGAAGGGGCGGTGCGCAGTGAAGGGGCCTCACAGGCCTATCTGCCCCCTGAGTACCCCGCCTGCGCCGATATCTGGCTGCAAGCGGCCCTGCTCAACCATGTGGCCACCGGCAGCCAGCCTTACTGGCACGGGCTGGTGCGCTCCCACGACAGCTTCTATCGGGATGACGAGCAGGAGGTGTGCCGCTACTGGCATGCCCGTGGCGTGCTCGGCGCCGATATGGAGACCGCCACCCTGTTGACCGTGGGGCGCCTGCGCAAGGTGCGGGTCGCTGCGGTGCTTTGCAACGTGGTGCTGTTCGAGCAGGATGTGCAGCAAGGGGTGGCGGACTACGCCAGCGCCGAACAGGCGATGATGGCCGGTGAGCAGCAAGCCATCGCAGCCGCCCTCCACGCCCTGGCGCAATAAGCGGCAAACCGTTAACTGCGGCACATCCGTTACCGTGCGGGCTGGTATCCGGCCCGCACTCTTGCTAGCCTCATGGCCCTCGTCATCCGGTGCGACAGGCAAGTCATGCAGCAACAGCCCTACCCCCTCGGCCGCTTTCACGCCGAACTCCAGCAGCTTGAACCCCGCTTTGCCGCGGCGATCGAGGCCTGCACCCTGTTTCTGCGCCGTTACCTGCCGGGCGAATTGATCATGCGGCAGGGGGAGCAGAGCGAGCAGCTCTATCTGGTCGAAAGTGGCCGGGTCTCCCTCAACAGCACGGTTCACTCGGGTCGCAGCTTCCAGCTCGGCGAAATAGCCTGCCACAGCCAGATCTTCGGCGAGATGGAGTTCTTCAGCGCCACCCCGGTGCAGTGGAACGTGGTGGCCGAGACCGAGCTGGATGCCCGGGTCATCTGTGCCGACAAGCTGGCCCAGCGACTATTGGCCGAACCCGAACTGACCCTGTTCTTTGCCGCCGCGCTCGCCAGCGACTATCTCGACACCCTGGAGATCACCACCAGCCGCCTGCTCCATCCCATCGCCTACAACATCGCCTATGAGCTGTGGCGCGAACGGCAGCGCACCCCGATGCTGGGATCGCGCAAGCGGGCCCACGAGGCAGCGCGCTTTGGCACCACAGAACGGGTCTACCGCCGCGCCCTCAAGGAGCTGATCGAACAGGGGATTGTCTGCGAAGGGGCCGAGGGCCCCGCCATCGCCGATCTGGCCAGGCTGCGCGCCTATCTCGACCTTTGAGTTCTATTCACCTAATTTCGATTCACCCTGTCAGGAGTTAACATGTCTGCCCATCCCTATCCCGAGTTCACCTTCTTCAGCCGCTTCGTCGCCGACATTCAGGCTGGCCGCAAGACCATCACCATCCGCGACGAGAGCGAGGCCAACTGGCAGCCCGGCCAGCGGCTGGCGCTGTTTACCAACCCGGAGCACCAGCCCTTTGGCACCATCGAAGTGATCTCGGTTAAAGCCGTCGCCTTCGATGAGCTCAGCGACGAGCACGCCCGTCAGGAGAACATGACCCTCCCTGAGCTCAAACAGGTGATCAGGGATATCTACCCCGCCCTGCCGCCGCTCTATGTGATTGAATTCAAACTGATTGCCTGAGCCGGATTTGGCCTTTGCCGAGCAATATGTTAATAGTGTGCTCTTTTGAATCAAAGAGGTGACCCGAGTGTTTGAGATAGCGAGCCTGAAAGAGGGGATGATGCACGGGGTCGAGCTGTTCCAGCTGCTGCTGGAGATCATCTCCATCGCCTGTGTGGTCATTGGCCTCTTTAAAACTCTCTGGCTGGCGGCACGGGTGCGGGATCACCAGCCCGGCTTTCCGCGTATTCGCCTCTGCTTTGGCAGCTGGCTGATCCTGGCGCTGGAGTTCCAGCTGGCCGCCGACATCCTGGCCACCACGGTGGCGCCGAGCAAGGAGGAGCTGATCCGCCTTGCCATCATCGCGGTAATCCGCACCTTCCTGAACTACTTCCTCGGCAAGGAGCTGGAGGCGCAGGCGGAACGCCAGCAGGAGCCAAACGCCGAGCAGGCCGGAGCCACCCGATAACGGCTCATGCCCCAGGGCATATGAGTAAACCGCCACCCCGACCACACCCGTGGCTCGGGGTGCCCTTTGTGACACTCCCCTCACTTTTGGAAATCAGCCAATAATGGAACCCTTTTCAAGGCTTCCCCTGCCCTGTTGACTGCCCGCTCATCTGGGTAAGATAGAAAATCTCTTCCCCCAACCGGCCACGCTGATGAACCCGCATATCCTCCACACGCCCGCCATCGACCTCGATAGCTGCGTCATCTACCAGATCTACCCCATGAGTTTTCAGGACAGCGATGGCGACGGCATGGGCGATATCAACGGCATCCGCCAGCGTCTCGACTATCTGGCGCAGCTCGGTGTCGACCTGCTGTGGCTCACCCCCATCTATCGCTCCCCCAAACGGGACAACGGCTACGATGTGGCGGACTACCGCACCATCGACCCCGCTTTCGGCACTCTGGCCGAGATGGAGCTGCTGATCAGCGAGGCTGCCGCCCGTGGTATCGGCATCATGATGGATATCGTCGCCAACCACACCTCCACCGAGCACGAGTGGTTTGTGAAAGCGCTGGCGGGGGATCCCCGCTATCAGGACTACTACGTATTTCGCGACCAAGCCTTCGTCGACGCTCACCCTATCACCTCCATCTTCGGCGGCAGCGGCTGGCAGTATGTGCCAGCGCTTGATCGCTACTACCTGCACAACTTCGATGCGAGCCAGGCCGATCTGGAGTGGGACAATCCGGCGGTGCGCGCCGAGATGGCGGAGGTGATCAACTTCTGGCTGGGCAAAGGGATCAAGGGATTTCGCTTCGATGTGATCGACATGGTGAGCAAGGAGTGGGACCGACTGGCCATGAGCAATGGCCCGCGCCTGCACGACTATATCCGCGAGCTCAATGCCGCGAGCTTCGGCGGCAAGGGGATCATCACGGTGGGGGAAACCTGGGGAGCGGATCTCGCCCATATGCAGCGCTACTCACACCCCGATGGCAGCGAGTTCAGCATGGTGTTCAACTTCGAGCATCTGGGGCTGGGCAGTGACAAGTGGTCATCCCGCTTTGATCCCCTCGCCTTCAAACGGGCCATGGCTCGCCACCAGCAAGGGCTGCACGATCAGGGCTGGAACAGCCTGTTTCTGAACAACCACGACCTGCCCCGCGCAGTCTCCCGCTTTGGCGATGACAGGCCCGAGTGGCGCGAAACGAGCGCCAAGCTGTGGGCCATGGTGCTGCACATGATGCAGGGCACCCCCTTCATCTATCAGGGGGAGGAGCTGGCCATGACCAACCGCCACTGGCAGACCGACGAGCTGCGCGATGTGGAGGCGATCAACTACCGCGCCAGCCAGTCGGGGCTGGATCCCGCCGAGCTGAGTCGGCGGCTCGATGCCATCGGCCGCGACAACGCCCGCACCCCGATGCAGTGGGACGGCGGTCAAAATGCAGGTTTCAGCACCAACACGCCCTGGATTGCCCTCAACGCCAACCACTCGGATATCAACGCCACCGAGCAGCTGACCCGCCCCGACTCGCCGTTTCACTGCTATCGCCAGCTTATCGCCCTGCGCAAGGCTCACCCCGTCATTCGCCACGGCGAGTTCGAGCTGCTGGATGGGGATGACCCCGAGCGCATCGGCTACCGCCGCCACTGGCAAGACCCGACAACGGGGGCGCGGCACACCCTGCTGCTACTCGCCAATCTCACCGCCACCCCCTTGCCGATGCCTCACTTCGACAAGGTGGAAAGCAGCATGACACTGTTGATGAACAACTACCCGAGTCAACCTGCGCCGCTGTTTGCCCCATACCAATGCACTGTGTGGCTGCGCCAATAATCAGGCATTGATGGAGGCCAACTCGTGGCGCTTGAGCGCCAACAGGGTGAGCAGCAGTGCCAATGTGGCGATCAGCGCCATCCCGATATAGGTGGCACTGAAACCGGGGGCCAGCACCTGCGGGCTCAATGAGCTGAGCTGACCGGCGCTGCCTGGGGGGAGTTGAGAGTGGAACAGCATGGAGCAGATGGCTACCCCGACTGCGCCCCCCAGCTCACGACCGAAGTTGAATAGCGACATGCCAATGCCACGATCTTCCCGTGGCAGGGCATTTTGCACCACCACCGAGAGCGCCGGCAGCACCAGACCCAAACCAAGACCGGCAAACCCGAGGGCCAGCTTGACCCAGGCATCGAAGTGGATCTGCCACAGCGCCACCGCAGCCAGCGCAAACCCCACCGCTACAAAGCTCTTGTAGTGACCGGTACGGCCAATCAGCTTGCCGCCAACAAAAGCTCCGGCGGTGATGCAGATCATGAAGATCACCATGCTCACCCCGCTCTGGCTGGCGCTCAACCCCTTTTGCCACTGCATCTGCAGCGGCAGATAGACCAGCACCGCAAACATCAGCAGCTGGGAGAGCATCACCAGCAGCACGCTCACCAGATAACCGGGCAGCCGCGCCAGATGGGCAGGCAGAATGGGATCGTGAGCCCGTCGCTCAATCAGGATCAGCAACAGCAGCGAGACCGCCAGTGCACTCGCCAGCCAGATGGCGGGCAGGGCCGTCTCCGGCGAAAGCAGCAACAGGGTCAGGGTGGTGACGGTAATGAGCAGCGCCGCCCCCTTCCAGTCGAAGCGGCTATGACGGCGTACGTTGAGCTGCTTGAGGTTGCGATTGATCAGGAAGACCGCCAGCGCACCGAGCGGCAGGTTGATCCAGAAGATCCAGCGCCAGCTGAGCTGCTCGGTAAAGTAGCCGCCCAGCAGCGGGCCAGCGATGCTGGAGACCGCATAGACCGCCGAGATGTAGCCCTGATACTTGCCCACCTCTCGCGGCGGAATGGTGTCGGCAATCACAGTAAACGCGAGGGCAATCAGGCCGCCGCCGCCCAGGCCTTGCAGCACCCGGGCCGCCAGCAGGGTCGGCAGATCCTGGGAGAGGGCACAGGCCACCGAGCCCGCCAGAAACAGGCCGATACCGATATTGAGCATCCGCACCCGGCCAAACAGATCACTCAATTTGCCGTAAAGGGGCAGCACGGCGGTGGCGGCCAGCAGGTAGGCGGTCACCACCCAGGTGAGGGCGGCACCGGCGTGCAGCTCGGCGCCAATCATGGGCAGCGGGGTGGTGACTATGCTCTTTTCCAGCGAACCGAGCGCGATCACCAGCGCCACACTGGAGAAAATGGTTTTAGGGGATATTTTCGAGGTCATAAGCGGACTCGCTGATCTGATATGCCAAAGTATCCGGCAATGAACGGATTATTGTCTCACAAATCAGCAAGAGATAGAAAAAACGGCGGCCACAATCTGCCCAACCATGAAGCAGATCCCACAAAGCGCCGACCGTTTCTGCTAGCCTGCCCTATTTGATCCGAGGAGCCTCCATGAGCGAGCGTGAGCAGTACGGGTTTGATCACTACGATGCCCTGATTTTCGATATGGATGGCACTTTGGTAGATTCCATGCCCCTTCATCTGGATGCCTGGGAGCTCACCTGCGCCGAGTTCGACATCCCTTTCGAGCGGGAGCAGCTCTATCAGTACGGCGGCATTCCCACACGCAAGATCATCGCCATGCTGGCCGAACAGCAGGGGCTGACGGTGGATGTCGAGGCCTTTACCCGTCGCAAAATTGCTCTCTACATGGCACATATCGACAAGGTCAGCGTCTTTCCCAAGATGTGGGAGCTGGTCAGGCACTATCACGGCAAGGTGAAGATGGGGATTGGCACCGGCTCACCGCGCAGCCAGGCGGACTCCATCCTGAAGAGCACCGGGCTCGATGCCTATATCTCGGTGGTGGTGAGCGCCGATGATGTCACCAACCACAAACCGCACCCCGACACCTTTTTGCAGGTAGCCGAGCGGCTCGGCGCCAATCCGGCAAACTGTCTGGTATTTGAAGATACCCGGATCGGGCTTGAGGCAGGCAAGGCGGCAGGGATGGATACCGTGCTGGTCATCGAAGGTGATCTGCACCAGCGCTAAACGGCTCAGGGGAGATCAGGCCAACCCGTCAAATGGTGTCATTGTCATGGCACCATTTTGCTTTTCAGTTCTCTGACAAACCGGCTATCGCTACAGGTATAGCGGCAACTATCAGTCAAGCGGCACTCCCCTGCTCCTCATCCTGCCACCCCTGATGCTTGCGCAGCAGCGCCAGGGCTTCGGCAGGGGTATCTGCGAAGGTAGGAGGTGCTATGGCCGCAAAGCCCTGCTCAACCAGTTGACGACGCTCATCACTATAGCTGGGGACATTGGCATCTAGATAAGTAAGCGCCTGACCTTGCTTGAAAAATTGATAATTAGGCATCGATTGGCCCTGCAAAAACAAAGCGCCATTCTACCTCTTTTGAGTCTTTTACCAGCGCCAATATGTAGTCATTCTGGTGATCTCGTTCACATTTTTATCAACAACTCCCTGCCAAAGATGTGCTATCCAGCTCCTTTTAATGTGGCAGTTTCCAACAAGCCCCGTAACGCTACCCGGCTCCAAACAAAACGCCTCCGGCGAGGAGGCGTTGCGACTTGAACAGGGTTGTCCCCGTTACATGGCCTGCTACATGGTCTGCTACATGGCATTCGTCGATTCGAAGATCTTGTCGGCCGAGGCCTCTACAAAGCCCGGATAGAGCACGCCATCGGCCTGCGGATAGCGCAGGGCAAACTCGTAGAAGCAGCTTGGAATAGTACGCACCCCATCGCTGAACGGCACTTCGGCTTTGTCCGCCATGGTGGAGGATTGCTCCAGCATCACCTGCGGGTCTCCTTTCACCTCGCCACCCACGCTGTTGAGGACGAAACCCGCCGCCTTCAGCGCCCCATTGACCTGATGGATGGTGTCAAAATCCTTCAACTTGTTGATATTGACCGTGAAGTGGTTGGCACGATAGCCCCATGCCGCCATCCAGGCCGCATACTCGCTCTCCGCCAGCAGGGTCTGGTAATCGACATAGGAGACCTGCCAGGGGGCGCCGGTGTAGAGAAATGCCGGGGTATCGGTCAGATGATCGGGCACCTGATCCGCCAGCTTGTGGATGATGGCCTGCGCGCCTTCGGAGAGTTCTTCCACCTTCAACTCGCTGATAAACACCTTGGGAGCGTCCGGATCTTTATGCTCGAAGTGCTTGGCGTAGAGCTTCTTGGCCTTGAAGAGGTACTCGCCCTTCTGCTCGTAACCGAGCGCCAGAAAATGGGCAGCCAGCTTATCCAGCCCCAGCTTGGGCAGGTTGTAGGTTCGAAACGCCACGTGATCGTTGACGATGGGCTCGCCGCCACCCAGCAGGGTGTGCACCTTGAGGGCGCTCGGGGTCACCTTGATGTAGTTGTCCCACAGATGGCTGAACAGGGTGTCGATATCCTTTTGCATCTCTCTTTCCTTTGATTGCGGGTACAGATGGGGGCACCGCTGGATGCCCCGTGTCGTTATCAGAAGCGCAGGCCGGGCGACAGTTGATCCGGCATAGCGGCCTTGCTGTCTTCGACAGAGGCAATCGGGGATATGACACAGTAGTCGGCGGCGTTGAGCCATCTCTGCTGCATTGGCATCCCCGTTTGCTCTTAAAACGTCAAGCCAGGAGACAGCTGATCCGGCATGGCGGCTTTGCTGTCTTCGACAGAGGCAACCGGATACGCACAGTAGTCAGCGGCGTAGTAGGCGCTCGCTCTGTGGTTGCCGGAGGCACCAATGCCACCAAACGGCGCGGCACTGGAGGCGCCGGTGATGGGCTTGTTCCAGTTGACGATGCCAGCGCGGATCCGCTTGAAGAAGTGCTGCCAGTCCGCCTCGTTATCACCCAGCAGGCCAGCCGATAGGCCGAAGCTGGTGGCGTTGCCCTGATCGATGGCGGCATCAAAATCGTCGTAGCGCATCAGCTGCAGCAACGGGCCGAAATACTCTTCGTCAGGCAGTGCGGCGACTTGGGTCACATCGATAATACCCGGAGAGACAAAGCCGGTACCCGCTTCCAGATGCTTGAGGGTGAGCAGGCTTTCGCCACCCAGCTGTTGCAGGTTGGCTTGTGCTTCGACCATGCCAATCGCAGCTTTCTCGCTGATCATCGCCCCCATGAAAGGCTGTTCGGCGGCGTCATAGAGGCCGACCTTGATCTGGCCGACCACCTCCACCAGTCGCTTGACCAGCACATCGCCTCGCTCGCCGCGCTCGACAAACAGACGGCGGGAGCAGGTGCAGCGCTGACCCGAGGTAATGAAGGCGGACTGGACGATGGCATGCACAGCGCCGTCGATGTCGCTCACATCCTTGACGATCAGCGGGTTGTTGCCGCCCATCTCGAGGGCCAGAATTTTGCCCGGTTGACCGGCAAACTGCTGATGGAGGAAATGGCCGGTGCGGGACGAACCGGTAAAGAAGAGGCCGTCGATATCGGGGTTGCCAGCCAGTGCCTTGCCAGTCTCGACTTCCCCTTGCACCAGATTGAGTACCCCTTTGGGCAGCCCGGCCTGCTGCCACACCTTGACCATGGCTTCGGCCACCATGGGAGTCAGCTCGGAGGGTTTGAACACCACGGCGTTACCCGCGATCAGCGCAGGCACGATATGGCCGTTGGGCAGATGGCCCGGGAAGTTGTAGGGGCCGAACACCGCCACCACGCCGTGGGGCTTGTGACGGACAAACGCCTTGGCGCCCGGCATGGCATTTTCAACGGTGCCGGTGCGCTCGTCGTGCGCCCGGATGGAGATGGCAATCTTGCCCTGCATGGCCGCCACTTCGGTGCGGGTCTCCCACAGCGGTTTGCCGGTTTCGCGGGCGATGGTCAGCGCCAGCGCCTCTTTCTGCTCGCCGAGCAGGTCGGCATAACGACGCACTATGGACAGGCGATCCTCAAGACTCATATCCGCCCAATGGTAGAAGGCGGCGCGGGCGGCCTTGACGGCAGCATCCACTTGCGCCGCGCTGGCGGCAGCCCCCTGCCAGATCACTTCGTTCTTGGCCGGATCCCGTGACTCGAACGGCTTGCCTTCACCGGCAAGCCATTGACCGTCGATAAATTGCACTGACTGGCTCATCCATTCACTCCCTGTCGCTGGCAGGCAGCCTCGGCTGCCTGTCTGATAATCGGTTTGCTTGTCCTGTTTGCCTCAGTCGAGGTCAACTACCCGCACCATGTCGCCATCCTGCACCTTGAGCGCCGCCGCCATCTTGGGCGGAATGATGGCCTCGTGCTTGTCGAGATCGACCCGGATATTGCCGTAGCAGGCACGGTAGTGTTCGAAACGGCTGTTGCAGATGAGGTGGGTCTTGCCACCGATGGGCTCACCCACCAGAACCCGCAGCTTCTTGCTGCGGCGCACGCTGCGGATATTCTTCACGTCGCATTCGACGGTGGGGCCGGCATCGAAAATATCGACGTAGCCACGGTTCACGAAGCCCTCGTCCTGCAGCATCTTGATGGCGGGGCGGGTCTTCTCGTGGGTCTGGCCAATGACGGCCCGCGCCTCTTTGCTCAGCAAATTGACGTAGATGGGGTACTTGGGCATCAACTCGGCGATAAAGCGCTTCTTGCCGATGCCGGTCAGATAATCGACGGTGGGAAAATCCATCGAGAAGAAGTGGGTCTGCAGCCACTCATAGAAGGGACTGTGGCCATCGCCGTCGGATACGCCGCGCATCTCGGCGAAGACGGTATCGTCAAACAGTTCCGGGTGCTCGGCCATAAACAGAAAACGGTGCTTGGAGAGCAGCCGGCCATTGATCCCCTCGCGGGCACATTCGCGCAAGAACAGGGTGCAGAGCTCGGAGTTGCCGGTGTAGTCGTTGGAGAGGGTTAGAGTTTCAACGACGTTATAGATACCGAGCTTGGGGGACGAGTGCACTACCTTGCCGATGTGGTAGTTGTAAAACGGCTGGGAGAGGCCCACGGCCGCATCGATGGCGCAAGTGCCGACCATCTCGCCGGTCTCCAGATCCTCGGCCACGAAGAAATAAAGGCAATCGCCCTTGCCAGCGGGCTTGTCGGAAAAAGTCTGGGTAGAGGCGTCTATCTTGCGCTGCAGCAGCTCATCGTTGACGGGCAACGAGGTCATGCCGGTGCCGGACTCGATGGCGCAAATCTTGAGCCCGGCAAAATCTTTTTGCTCGATGGGACGGATAACCAACATAAATGACAACTCCCTTTCATTGACGACAGGTGGGGGCCCGGCTCCTGCCGGGAGAGCTCCCCACCTCAATTTGGAATCAGGCGTTAACCACCTGGGCAACCGCCTTCTCGAAGCGGGCCAACCCTTCCTTGATATCCGCTTCCGGGATCACCAGTGAAGGGGCAAAACGAATCACGTTGGTACCGGCCACCAGTGCCATCAACCCCTGATCGATAGAGGCCAGCAGGAAGTCGCGCGAGCGTCCCTTGTAGGCATCGCTCAGGGCGGCGCCCAGCAACAGACCCTTGCCGCGGATCTCGCTAAAACAGTGGTATTGGGCATTGATCGCCTCGAGTCCCTCGCGGAACAGCTGTTCGCGCTGCTTGATGCCCGCTAGCACCTCGGGGGTGTTGACCACGTCGATCACCGCTTCGGCTACCGCACAGGCCAGCGGGTTGCCGCCGTAGGTAGAGCCGTGAGTGCCCACTTTCAGGTAAGCCGCGATCTCGTCGGTGGTCAGCATGGCGCCGATGGGGAAGCCGCCGCCGAGCGCCTTGGCGCTGGTGAGGATATCCGGCGTGATGCCCAGACCCATATAGGCGTAGAGATCACCGGTACGGCCAACCCCGGATTGCACTTCGTCATAGACCAACAGGGCATTGTGTTTGTCGCACAGCTCGCGCACCCCTTTGGCAAACTCGTCGGTGGGACGAATGATGCCCCCCTCCCCTTGCAGCGGCTCCATCACCACGGCGCAGGTGTTGTCGGAGATAACCGCAGCCAGCGCAGCCAGATCGTTGTAGGGAACATGGGTGATATCACCGGGCTTGGGGCCGAAACCATCGGAGTAGGCAGCCTGGCCACCGACGCTGACGGTGAAGAAGGTGCGACCGTGGAAGCCCTGATGGAAAGCGATGATCTGGGTCTTCTGCTCACCAAACTTCTCGATGGCGTAGCGGCGAGCCAGCTTGAGGGCCGCTTCATTTGCCTCGGCGCCGGAGTTGCAGAAATAGACCTTGTCGGCGAAGGTGGCGGCGACCAGTTTCTTGGCCAGACGCAGGGCAGGCTCGTTGGTCATCACGTTGGAGAGGTGCCACAGCTTCTCGCCCTGGGTTTTCAGGGCCTCAACCAGCTTGGGATGACAATGGCCAAGGCCATTGACGGCGATGCCACCGGCGAAGTCGACATACTCGCGCCCTTCCTGATCCCAGACACGTGATCCTTCACCACGCACCGGGATGATCTTGGCGGGGGCGTAATTGGGAACCATCACTTCATCAAACACTTCACGTGTCACTGCCAACAACTCTGACATACAACTCTCCTTCAAATCAGCGACAGAATAATCTGCCGCCCAAAAGTTAAATCCATGTAAACGTGGCTGGATTATCACAGAACTAAAGTAAAATGTCTGTAACAAGCCAGCCCATGAGGAACAATGTTCGATTGCCCTTGAGATTTTAGGCAACCGCATTGCATAACGACTCAGGGGGGATTGGCAAGAGATAATTTGGACAGCAGAGAGGGTGAATAAAGTGTCAGGGAGATTTTTTTTGCCTTCTCTCGAACTTGAGAAGGCGATCACAATTTTTTATGAACGCGCCAGAAAATTGGCCAGCAACTGATGGCCCTGCTCGCTCAAAATGCTCTCCGGATGGAACTGAACGCCTTCGATAGGGAGCGTCTTGTGGCGTAGCCCCATGATCTCGTCAAACGAGCCATCGGCATGCTCGCTCCAGGCAGTGATGTCGAAGCAATCGGGCAAACTCTCGCGTTCAACCACCAACGAGTGATAACGGGTCACCCGCAGCGGGTTGTTGAGCCCCTTGAAGACCCCCTCTCCCCGATGACGAATGAGCGAGGTTTTGCCATGCATCACCTGGCGGGCACGCACAACGCGGGCGCCGAAGGCTTGTGCCAGCGACTGATGACCGAGACAGACGCCGAGAATGGGCAGCTTGCCAGCGAAATGACTAATGGCGTCGAGAGAGATCCCCGCCTCATTGGGCGTACAGGGACCGGGGGAGATCACCAGAAAACGGGGGGAGAGCTGCGCTATGGAATCAAGGGTCAGTTCATCATTGCGCTTGACCACAACCTCTTGTCCCAGAGCGCCGAAATATTGCACCAGGTTCCAGGTAAAAGAGTCGTAGTTATCGATCAACAACAGCATGAGATAACCAACAGCGGAGAATTAACGATCGAGAAAACGACCCTGTTCCATTTCCCGCTCACGCTGACATTCAGCCAGATAGATGGCGGCAGCAACGGCAGGGGTTTTATGGTGTTTGTCGATGGCATTGGAGACCATCAATTGCAGGGTATTGAGGTTTTTCGCCTTGCGAAATTTACGCAGCCAGTGACCTTTGTCACTCAGCTCTTCAGCAGAAATAGTTGGTTGAACAGACATGCTTTCTCTTGGGGATATTACCCACGTTGAAATAAAAAATTAAACAAAATAGCCGGGTAGAAAATAAAGAAAGCCAGGCAAATACCCAGCTCCCTTCTACTACACCTTCCCAGTATGTCAGGCTCGAGGAACGAAGCCGACTACATCATATACGCTGGTCAGGGTTTTTTCAGCTCTTTCACGCGCCTTTTGTGCCCCTTCGGCCAGAATCGCGATCAGATGGGCCTCATCCTGGCGCAGCTCGTGGAAACGCGCCTGAATGGGCTCCAGCAGCGCGACCACGGCTTCGGCGGTCTCGGTTTTGAGGTGGCCGTACATCTTGCCTTCGAAGTGCTGCTCCAGCTCGGGGATGGAGCGACCGGTCACCCCGGACATCAGGGTCAGCAGGTTGGAGACTCCCGGTTTGTTTTCCGGATCGAAACGCACTACTGCAGGCTCGTCAGAGTCGGTCACCGCACGCTTGATCTTCTTGACGATCTGCTTGGGGTCTTCCAGCAGGCCGATGAAGTTGGCCTCGTTGTCATCCGACTTGGACATCTTCTTGGTCGGATCCTGCAGGCTCATCACCCGCGCCCCTTCGGTCGGAATGAAGGGCTCCGGCAGAGTGAAAACATCACCATGCAGGTTATTGAAACGGGTGCAGATATCGCGGGTCAGCTCGAGATGCTGCTTCTGGTCGTTGCCGACCGGCACCTGGTTGGCCTGATAGAGCAGGATGTCAGCGGCCATCAGCACCGGATAACCGAATAGGCCGACGTTGACGTTGTTCTCGAAACGGGCGGACTTGTCCTTGAACTGGGTCATCCGCGACAGCTCACCCATCTGGGTGTAGCAATTGAGGATCCAGCCCAGCTCGGCATGCTGCGGCACGTGAGACTGGATGAAGACAGTGCTCTTCTTGGGATCGATGCCGACCGCCAGATAGAGGGCTGCCGCATCAAGGCAGGCCTTGCGCAGTGCCAGCGGATCCTGGCGGGTGGTAATGGCATGCAGATCAACGATGCAGTAGAGGCAGTCGTAGTCATCTTGCATGTTGACCCACTGACGCAGGGCTCCCATGTAGTTGCCGATGGTCAGTTGGCCGGAGGGTTGCGCCCCGCTCAATACGATTGGTTTAGTCATAAAAGTGTTAATCCTTGTGATTCAGCCAGCCCGGTTGCCCGATTAGACCAACAGTGCGTCGAGCTGGGAAAACTGCTCGAACACCCAGTCAGGATGGGAGTCTGCAATGGGGCGGCCATAGTTATAGCCATAAGTCAGCCCGACCACCTTCATGCCCGCCGCTTGGGCTGCCAGCACGTCATTTTCGGAGTCGCCCACCATCAGGGTGCGCGCCGGGCTCACTCCCAGCTCGCGGCACGCATACAGCAGTGGCTCCGGGCTGGGTTTTTTAACGGGAACGCAGTTGCCGCCGAGCCAGAGCACGAAGCAATCGCTGATGCCGAGGGCATCGAGAATGGGGGCCACAAAATCGCTCGGCTTGTTGGTGACTATCGCCTGCTGGTAACCCAGCTTTTGCAGCCGACGCAGACTAGGAGCAACACCGTCATACATGGCCAGCCCTTGCAGCAGACAGGCGTTGTAGTGCTGGAAAAAGATCGGTCTGGCCTTGGCAAACAGCTCGGGATCAGCCTCGCGATAGGCGAGCGCCCGCTGGATCAGCTTGTCGGCCCCGTTGCCGACCCAGGTACGGATCACGGCTTCATCAGCCTGCGCCAGACCCAGATCGGTCAGGGTCAGATTGACCGCCAGCGCCAGCTGGGCGGCGCTGTCAATGAGGGTACCGTCCAGATCGAACAGCACCAAATCAAATGCGCGTTCAGCGTGTGACATGAGCCAGCTCCGCACGCATCTTGTCGATCACCGCCTTGTAGTCAGGCTGGCTGAAAATGGCTGAGCCGGCGACGAACATGTCGGCGCCCGCTTCGGCGATTTCTCGGATGTTGTCGACCTTGACCCCGCCATCGATCTCGAGACGGATGTCACGGCCGCTCTCGTCGATCAGACGGCGCACCTGACGCAGCTTGTCGAGGGTGCCGGGGATGAAGCTCTGGCCACCGAAGCCCGGATTGACCGACATCAGCAGGATCACGTCCAGCTTGTCCATCACATACTCCAGGCAGGAGAGGGAGGTCGCTGGGTTGAACACCAGACCCGCCTGGCAGCCCATCTCCTTGATGAGGCTCAGGGAGCGATCGAGGTGATCGGACGCTTCCGGGTGGAAGGTGATCAGGGAGGCACCCGCCTTGGCAAAATCTGGAATGATGCGATCCACCGGCTTGACCATCAGGTGCACGTCGATGGGGGCCTCGATACCGTAGTCACGCAGCGCCTGACAGACCATGGGGCCGATAGTCAGGTTGGGAACATAGTGGTTGTCCATCACGTCAAAGTGAACCACGTCGGCACCGGCAGCCAGCACCTTGGCTACATCGTCACCCAGACGGGCAAAATCGGCAGAGAGGATCGAGGGGGCAATCAGAAAGTCTTTCATCAGCATCATCCATTGGCAGCCAGGGAGAAAAAGCGGCGCAATTTTAACGTAAAAGGCTGGCGAACACGACTCGAATGCGGGGGGAAATGGGGCAATAGGCCCGCGACCCCTTCCCGCCCGAGCTCCGGCGCATCGGGACACGAGCAAGTCACCCACAAAAAACGGCACCCTTGAGTGCCGTATGAAGTGTTACGCCAGTGGCAGCAGTTCGCTATCGCTAGGGTAGAACCCCTGCTCCGGCTCGATGCCGGGGGGATAGAGCGCCAGCAACTCGGCCACCTTGTTGCGGGTGCCGCCATTACGGCTGATGGTGCGCTTGACCAGGATTTCGTCGAGACGGGCGCCGCGATAGAGCTCACGGGTCAGTTCGATATCGTGGTTGCTGATCAGCACCGGCACCCCCTTTTCTGCCGCCGTATGGCGCGCCAGACGGGCAAGTACAGCCTGATCATCCAGGGTAAAACCACCCGCCGCATAGCTGGTGAAGCTGGCGGTGGTCGATAGCGGCACGTAAGGAGGATCGCAATAAATCACCCAGTCCTCTTCGGCACGCTTGATCGCATCGGCATAACTTTCACAGATAAAGGTCGCCTTTTGCGCCTTCTCGGCGAAAGCCCACAGCTCTTTTTCCGGGAAGTAGGGCTTTTTGTAAGAACCGAACGGGACGTTGAAGCCCCCTTTCTTGTTATAGCGGCACAACCCGTTGAAACCGTGCCGGTTGAGAAACAGAAACAGCAGTGCGCGATCGAAGGTCGCTTCGGTCTGATTAAACTGAATGCGCAACCGATAGTAGGCCGCTTTGTGATTGTTCTCTGCAACGAACAGCTTGCGAGCTTCTGCGATGAAGCGATCTGGCGTCAGTTTGAGATGGTTATAAAGACAGATCAGATCCGGATTGATGTCATTGAGCACATACGCATCGTAATCCGTGTTGAGGAACACAGACCCGGCACCGACGAAAGGCTCCAGCAACACACGCCCGGCGGGCAGACGCTCGGCGATCTCTTCAACCAGGGAGTATTTTCCCCCGGCCCATTTTAAAAAAGCGCGTGTTTTCTTCATGGAAATCCGGTGTGTAAGAAGGCAAGAACCAAAAAGGGGGACGATTCTACCCCCTTATTTGGTATCAAGGCTATTGCTTCAACTCTTTTTGTACCTGGGCAAATGACTTGGGCCAGGGCTGACCTTTGAGCAAGGCAGGGGAGAGCTTGCGAATGGCACTCTTGGCCGGATTCAGCCCGGCATAATCCCCTTGCAGCACCACATACCAGGGGCTACCGCGGAATTTAGTCTGATAGACCCACACCTTGCCCGCCAAACCATGCTCGGCGACAAACTGATCCACCGCCTTGGTGTTGCTCGCCCCCATCAGCTGGATGCTGTAATGATTACGCGGTTTTTGATTCAGGGTTGCGACCGGGGTCAACGCCACTTGGGGGGCTGCTACCGCCGCAGGCTCACTGGCGACGGGTGCCGCTGTTGCCACGGTAGGCGTCGCTACACGGGCAGCATTCTGCGCGGGGGGACTCACCACCGGATTGACTGGCAACGTGGCAGCCACTGCACCGCTGGCGGACGTACCACTCGGGCCCTTGCCGGTCAGCTCGTCCTCCACATCAGTAGGCAGTGCGCCGCTCACCTTGGGCTCGGTCATCAGCTTTTGCACGACTTCGTCAGAGATCACCACCCTACGCCCTTCGTAATTACCGGATTCGGTGGTCAGGCCTTCATTTTCGACCGACTTTGGCAGCACTTTACCTTCCGGCTGCCAATCCTTTACCACACCATTCGGATTGCTCGCCGGGCGGCTGTCAACACCTTGAGTCACATTCGCCCCTTTTACATTGCCAACGGTGAGAGGATCTCCCCCCGATACAGCAACAGGCAGGGCAGTGGTCTGTGCCGGGTCCTGCTGTGCGGGCTTACTTGCCCCGTCAAATAACGCAGGCAGCAGATAACTCAACCCCAGCAACCCACCGGCTACCACCGCGATGGAGATAGCTATTTTCTTGACAGGCAACTCTGCCTGACGCTTCTTGGGTCTTCTGTCGGTCATGATATCCTCCAATAACTGCATGATGGTGGACGGATGCCCATTCGCCGTTTTCAGAATCTCTTCCACGGTCAACTTGGGCAAGAGGGCCGCCGGGATCTTGAGCTCTTTGGCTTTCTCATACAAGAAGATGCGCTGCTCGGGCGGGCTCAGTGGCGGCACTTCCAGCTCAAGGGCCGGCATGGCACGCCCTTTCAGCTGCGACTTCTGATCACGGCACCAGCTATCGCTACCTGACACCAAAATGGCCAGCTGATGCGGCGTAGCCAAGGTGTCATTGTGTCGACTGATCGCCCACAGTTCCGCAGGCAACTCGGCCGGTAGCTGATCGGCACGTTCGATCATCAGCAGCAAGGTGGCCGGTTTAGCTCCCTCCAGCATGCGAAAGAAGCTCTCCGCCAGCGCATCCTGTGGGTTGAACAGCGGCCGCGCCACCACTTGTGGCAACAACAATTGGCGCACATCCACCATCTTCATGGCGGGTGTACCAATCAGGCTCACCACCCGTACTTTTTCCGGCAACTTGCCAAGCAGGGATTCACACAAGGTGCCTCGACCACTGCCAGCCTTACCGGAAAGAAATATAAAGGGGTGATTGAACTCAATCAGATGCAGCAGCCGATCAGCCAGCTGCCGCTGGGAAGGAAGGTTAAGCAGTTTATTCGTCACGACCAGACTCAATCACCGCCAATAGTTCAGCATCAGATACATCGGCGACCACTTTTGCATGACCGATACCAACCGGCAACACCAGACGCAGCTTGCCTGCCAACACTTTTTTGTCACGACGCATATGGCGAATGAAGGCGGCAAAATCCATCTCGGCAGGGGCTTGAATTGGCAAATTGGCGGCAAGCAGCAGGGCGCGAACCCGCGCAACGTCCGCTTCACTCATATCGCCACGGGCCTGCGCAGTCCGGGCAGCCAGCATGGTACCGGCTGATACAGCTTCACCGTGCAGCCAGTTACCATAGCCCTGTTCAGCTTCGATAGCATGACCAAAAGTGTGGCCAAGATTGAGTAGCGCGCGCACACCGTGCTCGGTCTCATCCTGACCGACTACATCGGCTTTGATTTCACAGCATCGTTTGATGGCATAAGCCAGCGCGGCAGGTTCCAGCTGTTGCAGACGCACCATGTTCTGCTCCAGCCAGCTGAAGAAATCAGCATCCCAAATGATGCCGTACTTGATCACCTCGGCCATCCCCGCGGCAAATTCGCGGGCAGGCAAGGTAGTCAGACACTCGGTATCGATAACAACCTGTTTGGGCTGATAAAAAGCACCAATCATGTTCTTGCCGAGAGGGTGATTAACGGCAGTCTTGCCGCCAACAGAAGAGTCGACTTGGGAAAGCAGGGTGGTCGGGATCTGGATAAAAGGAATGCCACGTTGATAGCTTGCTGCCGCAAAGCCCACCAGATCCCCAATCACCCCGCCCCCCAAAGCGATCAAGGTGGTATCACGCCCATGGTTGGTTTCAAGCAGAGCAGACATGATCTGCTCAAAGGTCGCCAGGTTCTTGTATGCCTCGCCGTCCGGCAACACCAGGTGTTCCACCTGAAATCCGGACAGCAGCGCAGTTACCTGCTCAAGATAAAGCGGAGCCACTACCGAATTGGTAACGATCATGACTCGCTTGCCCTTGATAGTCGATGCCAGCGCCTCGGGGCGCTGCAACAACCCCGCAGCTATCTCGATGGGATAGCTGCGTTCACCCAGTTCGACCTTCAACCGTTCCATGGACGTCCTCTAGATTACATACCGATCAGCTTTACAATTTGATTGGCAACGATTTTTGCACTCTGATCATCAGTCTGGATGACAAAGTCAGCCACTTCTTGATAGAGGGCATTACGCTCTTGTGCCAGACGCTCCAGCACTTCGCGCGGCGGCTCTTCGGTCTGTAGCAGAGGGCGGCGTTTGTCTCGCTGTGTGCGCGCCAACTGCTTTTCAATGGTGGTTTCGAGGTATACCACGATACCGCGAGCAGAGAGTTTGTTGCGTGTTTCACGACTCTTGATGGCACCGCCACCCGTTGCCAGCACGATCCCCTGCTGTTCTGAAAGGTCACCTATGACCTTCTCTTCGCGGATCCGGAACCCTTCTTCGCCTTCAACATCGAACACCCAGCCGATATCGGCACCACTACGGCGCTCAATCTCATGATCTGAGTCGAAAAACTCCATATGCAGTTGTTCTGCCAGATGTCTACCTATGGTGCTCTTGCCCGCACCCATGGGACCTATCAGGAATATATTGCGTTTCTCAGCCATGTCTTTTCGTTAGTAATTACAAACTGTACGACCCCGAAAACAACTCGTTCGGGGTACCTATGAACCTTATCTTGCGATGGATCAGGAGGGGGATTATCTCAATAGAAATCGGGACTGGCAACCGCAGCCCTCACGCCCCTGCCTCATTGGGGCGTAAGGTTATATGTGTTTTACCCTCACATGTAAAGCATTCAAAAGGCGTCAGTGACGATCCGCGGCGTTACAAATATCAACAATTCCCGCTTTTTGTTCTCACTGGTGGTCTTGCGAAACAACGCTCCCAATCCGGGGATATCACCCAGCAATGGCACCTTGGTCACATCACTCTTGATGGTTTGCTGATAGATGCCACCAAGCACCAGCGTCTCACCGTTGTTGACCAATACTTGGGTGGTGATGGACTGGGCATTGATAGACACCGCATCTCCAGTACCGGTTGGCACAGTTTCCCCCTTGGTATCCTGAGTGACTGTCAGATCGAGAATAACCCGGTTATCGGGGGTAATTTGCGGCGTAACTTTCAAGCTCAGCACCGCTTTCTTGAAGGTCACTGACGTTGCACCACTGGATGACGATTCCACATAGGGGATCTCGGTACCCTGTTCAATCAGTGCCGGTTTCTGGTTGGCAGTGGTGACTCTCGGGCTCGCGATGATTTCGGCTTTACTCTCTTTTTCCAGCGCCGACAACTCAAGATCCAGCAAAGTCCCATCAGCCAGACGAGCGACCTGGAAGGCCAGGGTACCTGCTGCATTGGTGACCGGCAGGTTAACGTTCATCCGATCGTCTGCTGATGGCCTGGTAATTGTCGAACCACCATTGTTGTTACCAGAGCCGTCATTTCCCTCAATGGAGCCGGAGGTACTGTTGCCATGACCATCGTTCTTGGTCACCCCCCAACGGACCCCGAGCGCCTCGTCAAAGCCGTCATCAATAGTGACCATCCTCGCCTCGATGACCACCTGTTTAACCGGAATGTCGAGGATATCGAGCATCCGCTTGATGCTGCTGATGACATCTGCCGTGTCCTTGACCACCAGCACGTTAGTTCGCTCATCCACACTCACTGCACCACGGGGAGACAGCAATTTGGTGCTTTGAGAGGAGAGCAAAGCTGCCACTTCCGTGGCCTTGGCGTAGTTTATTTGCAGATACTCGGTATAAAGCTGAGCCAGATCGGCGACCTGATTACGGCTCTCCAGTTGCTGCTTCTCACGGGTCGCAATCTCCTCTGCAGGAGCCACCAGCAGGATGTTGTTATCCAACCGCTTGTCCAGACCACGTACCTTCAAAATAATATCGAGTGCCTGCTCCCAGGGCACCCCATCCAGACGCAGGGTGATGTTCCCAGACACCGAATCGGTCGTCACCAGGTTCAGATTGTTAAAATCGGCAATCAACTGCAACACGGTTCGAACAGGAATATCCTGGAAGTTCAATGAGATGGGTTTACCTTGATACTGCTTCGCGGCAGTAGCTGCGGTGCGCTTTTTCACCTCGATAATCAACAGTTTGTCGGCCTGATCATAACGATAATCAAACTGGCCATTGATCGACAATTCAAACAGCGTGTCACTGCCCTGCCGAAAGACTTCAACCTGGGATACCGGGGTGGCAAAATCTTGCACATTGATGAGATTAAGCAAACTATCCGGTACGCGGGTACCATGAAATTTGGCCAATACCGTTTGGCCACGACTGCTCACATCAACAGCAGCAGAGCTGTTATCAAGCGTCACCAAAAACTCCCCCTGGCCATCCTTACCACGACGAAAATCGACCCCTGTAACGGTATTGAAATAGGCGCCACTGCCACTGCTCTGGTAATTATTCAGGACCGGCTTGCTGGCGGGAAGCACAACAGGGGCAGATGTCGAGGCAACAGGCATCGACTTTGCAACAACTTGTGAATTAATAAGGGCAGAGGGTGCCACAACTGGCATCGCGGCGGGAGTCACGGCAGACGGTGCGATCAAGGTACTCTCGTTGTTGATCAACGAAGAAGATGCACCCTCACCTAACGAGACCAGCAATTTATTGCCTTGTTGCTGAACCTGATAAGGAGCCAGTTGATCGAGGGCTATCTTGATATCAAGACCAGCCCCCTTCCCTTCCACCTTGATATTATCGACCCCCTGACGCTGGATCGGCAGCGGGTTGACCTTCAACGCACCGACCGCCCCTGGTACATGCAATAACAGCTGGTTGGGTTGATAAGAGAGTCGGTCCGTGAAGCCAGTGACAGGTTCACTAAAACTGAGCTCCAGCTGCAACTGATCAGCCAGCAATGGATTGACCTTGATCTCCTGCAGGGTTGCCACTGCCCACGCCTGACTGAAGGCGCTGGCGCAAAACAGCAAAGCCACTTTGGATACACTCTCTATTGTTGTTCTCATTGCTGTTCGTCCCTGATTATTGTTTTTCTTGCACATTGGCCATGGCCAACTGGGTTTCTCTTGTGACCCAGCACCCCTTCCCGTCCGGGATGGTTTCTAGCAAATCTACGGCAGTGTCGGTGATCTTGATAACCCTGCCCTGATCCAGCCCCATGTATTGATTAAGCCCAACCCGCATCGACTGGCCATCCGGCGTACGGACCAATGCCCACAACTGACCTTTTTTACCTAGCGAACCTTGCATCGACAAACTGGCAAGCGAGTAGCTCTCCAACACTTCTTTTTCCCTCTCCATCACAGTCTGAGCGCAATCAGGCTTCAGTTTGGCAGTGCTGTCACTCCCAACGCTTGCCTCTGGCTGCGGCATCATGAAAGGGCTGCGCAGCTCTCGCTGCTGATAGCTCATAGGAGAAAAAGGCTTAAGTTCGGGCAAAGGTTCGATAGGGATGGGGGGTCTAGCCTTGACCTGTGCCACATAAGCATCCATATCCTCCTGGCCACCACACGCCGCCAGCAGGAGGGCAGGTAACAACCAGCAGCTGCGTTTCATTGTTTCGGCTCCACAGTTTTACCGTTGTACTTGTAGGTCTTGGCCAGCATCGACATTGAAATCAGGTCTCCCGACTCCTTGTTTTGACCCAGAGTGAAGGAGTCGAGGATCACGATACGGGGCAAGGCAGCCATATCTGCGGTGAATTTGCCAATTTCATGATAACTTCCCACCACTTCAATGCGCATCGGGAGCTCGGTCGAAAACTCGTGTTTGAGTTCCGGCTCCCAGTTTATCCTGTTCAATTTCAAGCCATTATCAGTAGCGATGAAACTCATGTCGTCCAATAAACCGGCAACTTCATGGGTATTGGGTAACTGCTTGAGCTGGGTATCAACCATCTGTTCCAGCTTGATCATTTGCGCCTTGTAGGCTCCCAAATTTGCTGCCAGCATTGCCTTACTCTCAAACTGCCCTTTCAGCTCAGCCTCTTTACCGGTTTCCTGAGTTAACCTGGTCAGCGAATTGGCGATCACATAGTGATAAATCGCCCCTCCGCTCAGCACGCAGCAAAACAGAATAAAGATCCCCTTTGCCCATTTTGGCCAGCTGGTTATGTCATTTAAATCCAGCTCGTTAAGTTGCTGAAGATTCATTGGTTCTCCTTGGCCACATCCGCTGAAACCGTAGCGTTGTTAGCGATCAGGAACATCATGGAAAACTGGCTAAGGGACACGGGTGCAACATCGGCTGCAAAAATAGTACTTATCTTCGACTGTCCCAACCAGCCGGAGGCATCGATCCTCCGCATCATGCTCGCCACCCGGCCATAGGCTTCGGTCTTACCGTTGACATCAATGGTATTGCTCTGCATGGCAAGGGTATTGAGATACACGCCATTTGGCACCAGTTCAGGAAGCTGATTAAAGAGGCGAACAGGGACATTACGGCGCATCTGTAATAATTCGATAAGCTCCATTCTATCAATAAGCTCCTTTCGGCGCTCTTTTAGCAGACGAATTTCACCCAGTTGGGCATCCAGAATAGCCATCTCCTGCACCAGTCGCTGATTGCGCTGTTGCTGGGTACTTATCTGGCGCTCAACCAACCAGTCGGCGAAGAACCCCAACACCACCGTCACCAGAACAAACACCCCCAGCAAGGCACCAAACTGTTTCTTCTGCCGCTGCGCCCTGGCTTCACGCCAAGGTAATAGGTTTATATTTGACATGGTGTGAAACTCCTCAGAGCCAACCCGAATGCCGTCATGTACCTGGCGCCATGGGTCAACTCGGCCTCACCTTTCGGTTTGCCAAACAGGGCGAACAGATCCGGGTGCAACACCTCGCAATTCACCTCTTCCTTGACCTGCACCACCAAACCGGGCAGCAAACTACCACCACCGGTCAGTACCAGTGTCGATAGTTCCCGATAACCGGACGAACTGCAAAAAAGCTGGATATTACGGCGTACTTGCTGCAGCAATAAATTGATATGGGGCATCAGCACATCCAGCTCATGATCGACCGGCAAGGTCCCCTTGGTTTTAGCCTGTTCAGCATCGTCCAGGGTCATGCCGTAAAAGGAGGAGAGCGCCTGACTATATTGATCACCACCAAAATTCTGCAGACGGGAGTAGATCACCTCCCCTTTGATCAACGCCGCAAATGTCATGGCGCTGGCCCCGATATCGATCACTCCGACGGGCCGCTCACTGGTCTGTAATTCTGGCAAACAAGTGACCACGGCACGACCCAGCGCATGGGCCCCCACATCGACCACCTTGACCACCATTCCCGCCTCGGCAAGGGCGCTGACCCTGCCATTGACACTTTCAGTCCGAGCGGCACTTAACAAGACATCCTGACGGTCATCATTATTGAACGTGGGGCCAAGTACCTCAAAATCGAGGCTCACTTCATCAATGGGGAAAGGGATGATCTGCTCAGCTTCCAACTGCACCTGATTCTCCAGATCCTTGTCGCCAAGACGAGCATCGGTCTGGATAACCTTGGTGATCACATTGGAACCCGTTACCGCAGTGGCGGCATATTCGCTGTTGCCAGCGATCAAGCGTTTGAGGGTTTTGAGAGATTGGCTGACTCGCTCGATATCTTGCAATTGATAATCGACCAGCGTCCCTTTGGGTGTAGGGATATCGGCAACCGATTCGAGATGTAGTTTGCCAGGGCGACCACTGATAGTGACGGCCTTGATGGTCTGACTACCAAAGTCAATGCCCACCAGCGGCAAAAGAGAACCCTTATTGAATAGCCCAAACATATACACATCCATGCGTTATTGGGTTTTTTTACTCATACTGAGTGTAGGACACACAATCAGAAGAGTCCTTCTCTCATCCTAAATGCTCTATCTATCAATGTCATAAAGTTTATACCGAAAAGTGACCTGGTTCGCTTTCTTGGTGCCGGGTGGCCATCCTTGGTTATTGCGGCCCGTAGTGCTAACCTTTCGCCTCATTTTGAGGTGGGTGGCTTGCCACAGGAAAACCTCGAATTCCCGATGGCAAAAGGGCTATACTCTGCGCCCGTTGGCTAATTTTAAGACGATTGGTAGTTCTTCCATGCTGAAATGGCTCGTTCGCCTGTTTATTGTCATGATGCTAGGTGCTGCGCTGGGTGTTGCCAGCCTCATCGGTATCTACTTCTATATCAAACCCCAACTTCCTGATGTCACCGCACTGCGTGATGTCAAGCTGGCGACCCCTATGCGGGTTTACAGTCGCGATGGGGAATTGATCGCCCAATATGGCGAAATTCGTCGTATTCCGTTGCGTCTGGACGAAATTCCACAACCGATGATCGATGCCGTGCTGGCGACAGAAGATGCACGCTTCTATGAACACCCCGGCATAGACCCCATTGGTATCATCCGTGCTGCATCAGTATGGGCCGTCTCCGGCCATGCCCGTCAGGGTGCCAGTACCATTACCCAGCAGGTTGCTCGTAACTTCTTTCTGAGTAACGAAAAAACCATCATTCGTAAGGTCAAGGAAGTATTCCTAGCTTGGCGTATAGAGCAAAACCTCACCAAAAATGAGATCCTTGAGCTGTATCTCAACAAAATCCCTCTCGGTTACCGCTCCTTTGGTATCGGTGCTGCGGCTCAGGTTTACTTCGGTAAAGAGGTCAAGGATCTGGGGCTGGATGAGATCGCCATTATCGCCGGTCTGCCTAAAGCGCCATCCATGCTCAACCCCATCCGCTCTCCCGAGCGCGCCTTTGCGCGTCGCAACGTGGTGCTGGGCCGGATGCTGGAAACCGGCAAGATCACCCAGGCCCAGTTTGACGAAGCCTCAAAAATGCCTATCAAGGCCCGTTTCCACGGCGCTGAAGTGACCCTCCACGCTCCCTATCTTGGCGAGATGGTGCGGCAAAAAATGCTGGAGCAGTTTGGAGAGGATGCCTACACCATGGGCATTCACATCTACACCACTGTGAGTGCAGAGCGTCAGCGGGCCGCCAGACAGGCACTGTTGGATGGCATCTTTGCCTACGACATGCGCCACGGCTATCGTGGCCCGACGGCACAGCTGTGGAAAGCGGGCGAAACCAGCTGGGATTACGAGCAGATCGTTGCTCACCTAGGCAAGCAGCCCACTTATGATCCGCTGATGGCGGCGGTCGTCACCAAACTGGGTGATCGCAACGCCACTCTGGTACTTAAGAATGGCAAAGAAGCGGAGCTGGGTTGGGACGGCATCAAATGGGCTCGCTCATTTATCACCGATGACCGCCAAAGCTATGCGCCCAAATCGGCGCGCGATGTGCTGAAAGTCGGTGCCCAGATTTGGGTAAGAGCAGAAGGTGAAAATCTGCTGCTGGCGCAAGTACCCGATGTTAACGCCGCGCTGGTTGCCATGAATCCGAAAAATGGCGCGCTGGAAGCGGTGGTGGGTGGTTTCAGCTTCGAGCTATCCAAATTCAACCGGGTTGATCAGGCCCGTCGCCAGATCGGCTCCAACATCAAGCCCTTCCTCTACGCTACTGCGCTGGAGCATGGCTACACCCTGGCATCTCTCATCAACGATGCCCCCATCAACCAGTGGGACCCGTCAAAAGGTCCGATGTGGCAGCCAAAGAACTCACCGGCCGTCTATGATGGGCCAACCCCGCTGCGCCTTGGTCTGGCAAAGTCCAAGAACGTGATGTCAGTACGTCTGATGCGCGCCATCGGTCTGGATACCTATATCGATGGACTGACCCGCTTTGGCTTTCCACGCAACTTTATCTCGCCCCATGAATCGCTGGCGCTGGGTGCTGCCGAATTTACCCCGCTGGAGGTGGTTCGCGGTTACTCGGTCCTAGCCAACGGCGGCTTCCTGGTGACCCCTTATTTTATCGACAAGGTCACCGACAGCCTGGAGAACACTCTCTATCAGGCTAATCCCGCCATTGCCTGCACCACCTGCGAACAGCAGGCGATGCCCGCGCAAGAGACCATGCAGCAACCAACAACTGCTGAGAATACTACGCAACAAGATGGTTCGCTGACTGCACTTGCACCAACCATTGCTCCCCATACCATCAGTGCCCAAAGCTCATTTTTGATCACCGATACCTTGAGCACAGCCATCTGGGGTGGCAACGGCTGGCGTGGTACTGGCTGGCGGGCTGCCCGCGATCTGAAACGTCACGACATTTCCGGTAAAACCGGGACCACCAACGAATCACGGGATGCCTGGTTCTCCGGCTATACCCCGGACATAGTCGCTACCTCCTGGATCGGTTTTGACAACCACCAGCGTGGCCTTGGCCGTGCCGAGTTTGGCGGTGGCGCCGCGCAGCCTATCTGGATCGACTTCATGAAAGTCGCCCTCAAGAAGCTGCCCGAGCACAAGATGCCGGTTCCCGAAGGGATAATGACAGTCAAGATTGACAGCGAAACCGGCCTGCTGGCGACCGGTAGCGGCAGCGACGAATACTTCAAGGAAGGTACCGAGCCGACCCGCTACGCAGCGCCCAGCTCGGATGGCAATCAGGTCTATGGCGGTGACAACCCTGATGTGGAAGGGCCTGTCTCCACCGACGATATCTTCTAAGCCCGCCCTCGCGGCAGAGACCAAACCGGCAGCCAAGGCTGCCGGTTTTTTTATTGCGCCAACTGCGTTGCCATCAAGGTGGCGATCGAGGCAGCCAGCTCGTTGAAACAGGGGCGACGTACCGAGTAGTGGCGATAGAGTAACGAGATGGTACGCCCCGGCACAGGGTCAACCACAGGTCGATAGCTCACCCCTCCCTCATCATGATCGGCAGGTACTGCCAACTTGGGGATCAGGGTCATGCCACTGCCAGCCGCCACCATGTTGCGCAGGGTCTCCAGACTGGTGCCCTTAAAGCGCTGATCCTCCCCGATACCGCCGGCAAAACAGAATCCCATCGCCTGATCCCGCAAGCAGTGACCATCCGCCAGCATCAACAACTTTTTGCCCTTGAGATTGCCGAGCGGCACCTGGCTAGCCTGCGCCTCGGGATGATGGCAAGGCACCGCCAGCCACATCGGCTCGTGATAGAGCTGGATCGAGCCAAACCCCTCCATCCCCGGCATTTCCGCCAGAATGACGCAATCCAGTTCGCCCTCTTCCAGCTTCTTTAACAGGGCCTGGGTCTGCTCCTCGTAGAGGTAGAACTCCAGTTGGGGAAAACGCTCACGGAGGGTCTGGATGATGCGGGGCAACAGATAGGGGCCCACGGTCGGGATGAAACCGATGTGGATCTCCCCTGACATGGGTTCGGAGAAGTGCTGGCCGATACTTTTAAGCTCGCGCACCTCTTTGAGTACCCGGCGGGCCTGATGAGCCATGGCATCACCAGCCGGGGTGAACAACACCTTGCGCGAGGTACGTTCGATCAGGATCACCCCGAGCTCATTTTCCAGCTTTTGTAACTGACCGCTCAGGGTTGGTTGGCTGACAAAACAGCGCTCGGCGGCTTTGCGAAAATGTTTTTCCTCATCCAGCGCCACCAGATATTCGAGATCGCGAAGATTCATACAGCAAGAGTCCTGCCTGGAAATGGGCCATCAGCATGCACAATATCGCCTTGCAGGACAAGTCATCGGCCCCGAACCTGACTCACCCGTCACGTCCCAAATAGCAACAGCCCGATCACCTCGCGGCAACCGGGCTGTTTGACTGGCTGATCTATTACACCCTGAAACGACGCACCATCTCCTGCAACTGAGTCGCCAGATGATTCAGCTCGTTACATGCCTGAGACATCTGATTGGCACCGGCGGCCACCTCTTCGGAGGCATGGCTGATATTGACCACGTTACGGTTGAGCTCCTCACTCACCGCTCCCTGCTCTTCGGTGGCCGTCGCAATCTGGATGTTCATATGGGAGATGCTGCTGACCGAGCCACTGATCTGGGAGATGGATGCCCCGGCTTCCCGCGCAGTAGAAACTGTGGTGTTCATCAGCTCCTGACTCTGCAGCATGGTAGTGCCTGCCTGTTCGGCACGCTGCTGCAGCTCGGCAATGATGGTGTTGATCTGGGAGGTGGAGTCCTGAGTCCGTTTGGCCAAGGTTCTCACCTCATCGGCTACCACCGCAAAGCCACGCCCCTGCTCACCGGCCCGAGCGGCCTCGATGGCGGCGTTGAGCGCCAGCAGGTTGGTCTGTTCGGCAATGCCGCGGATCACCTCCAGCACCATGCCGATATTGCGGCTGTCATCCCCCAACTGACGGATAACCACAGCAGTACTCTCGATGGCGCCGGCGACCCGCTCGATACGCTGGATGGAGTCGTTCACCGTCTTGGCCCCAATCTCTGCGGTTTCGCTGGCCGAGGTGGCCGCACTGGCGGCATCGCTGGTGTTACGCGAAACCTCCTGCACCGTGGCCTGCATCTCGTTCATTGCCGTGGCCAACTGGTTCAGCTCGTGCTGCTGGGCACTCATGTTACTGGCCGACTGACGGGCCACCGAACTCATCTCCTCGGTGGCGGAGCTCAGTTGCACCACGGAACCGGAAACCTCACTGACTAGCGTACGTAAATTGTCCTGCATCTCGCCAAATCCTTTGGCAAGGGTCCCCAGTTCATCATTGTTGAACTGTTGCATATCGATGCGGGAGGTCAGATCACCGGAAGATACCCGGCGGGTCTGTTCCAGCAACGCCATCACCGGGTTACGGATCTGACCGGTCAGCAGCCAGGCAATCACCACCACAAAGCCCAGAGTCACCAGGCTGACGATAATGCTCATGGTTCTGGCACTGCTGTAGAGCGCCTCCACATCTTTTGTCATCTGCTCGGCGAGCTCATTGTTGATCTCCCGCAAGCGATAAGATTTGGCTCCCACCTCTTCCAACGCGGCGCGGGTTTCGTTCTTGCGCAAGCTTCTGACCCGTTCCAAATCGCCAGCCGCGAAGGCGCTCATCAGTTGTTCATGCACCGAAAAATACTTGGCACCTGCTGCGACCGTCTGTTCATAGACCTGCTTCTCTTCGGCCGTACTGAATGGTAAAGCCCCATATTTTTGAGCGGCCTGCTCGAACTCCTGCTTGGCCTTGTTGAAGGTAGCGGTACGATCGCTCACCTCTTGCATATCTTTATTCAATCCGCCGATCACCTGGGCCAACTCTGAACGGCGGGCGTCCAGCACGGCAACGTGCATCTGGCTCGCCAAACGGGTAGAAGGCAGCATATTGCCGGTTATGGTTTCGGTATCACCATAGAGCTTTGCTAACTGGCTAATAGAGAACCAGGCCAACCCCAGAACAAGCACGGCCAGAATGGCAAATCCGGCGCTCAACTTCTGGCCGATAGACATGTTTTTGAACATATGAGGGCTTCCTTGAAATGGGTCTTCACTCCCGTGACATCCTCCGGGAATGGTCATATAGAGCATAGCCTGCGCACAGAAAACGGAAGGATTTCATATCGTTTCGGTGCATGCTTAGCTATCGGCCCAAGAGCGGACTCCTGAAGTCACCCCGACCCATTTACCGGAAATTGTCACTTGTTCAAGACGATAAGATGTTGGCGAAATCCATCCGGGTCTCCCAGAAAATCGGCAACGCGGATAGACGTTACTCGACCGTTGTGCAGCAACCCAAGGGTGGGATAGCCCTGACCACCCAGCGGTTTCATCCAGCCCTGACTGTCCGCCAAATGTTGTAACAAGGGAGCCTGCAGATAGGCTTGCTGGAATGCCTCGGCAGCAATCCCCTGCTCTGCCGCCAGCGTGGCGAGAAACGCCGTTTCACCAATCCAGATCCCGTCCCGATAGTGGGATTGCTGGATCCGGTGCAACATCGCCAGACCATCACCCCCCAGTGCCGTGACGGCCAATACCGCACGGATCGGCTGCTCGGAGTCCAACAGACACCCTTCCCGCAGCAGCAATTCGTTGAAATAACGCTCGCCAAAATGCTGGCCAGTCAGCGCTTCGATCCGCTGATCATGGGGGCGCACATAATCACGCAATGCCTCGCCCATCGGCTGACGGCGGCTGCCCAGCCAGAGGCCGCCCGCATGCAGCTCGATCTTGAGTCCGGCAATGGTGGCTGCCGCCTGCAGCAAAGGGGCGGCACCATAGCACCAGCCACAGAGCGGGTCATAGACATAATGGAGGGTGGTTTGTTGTTCGCTCATCTTCATTCTCACGTCAATCTTGGATAAAAAACCGGGCCCTTAGGCCCGGTAAAAAAACACAGGGAGAGCAGGCTCAGTGGCTTACCACTTCATCTCGCCGGTATTGACCTTGGCACCAATGGCCAGACCATCGTCAACCGGCAGTGCCGGATAGGCCTTCTTCAGGGCCTCGATCAACTCACCGGAGTTTTTCGCCTTGGCCAGCTCCTGCTCGAAACGCTGTACATAGTCACGGGTAAAGGTCACAGCGGCAGTGCCTTTGGGCGCAGCGCCCAGGAAGTGGCCCGGTACCACGCGCTCGGGTTTCAGGGCCAGCAAGTTGTCCAGCGCCTTGACCCAGTTGCTGCGGGCAGCTTTGGTCTGGCTGTCCGCCATCCAGACATGCACCCCGTGGTAAACCGGCACACCACCAAAAGCAGTCTTGATGGAAGGGGCCCAGAGGTAGGCATTCGGGGTGTTCATCTCTTTGATTTCAATCTTCTCACCATCCAGCGTCAGGTGGCTGGCAGTCATCACTTGCGGCACGGTCAGGCTCTTCGGTGCGCCCTTGCCGAGGATCGGGCTCCAGTAGCTCAGCTTGGCATCCTTGGTCTGGTTGATATGGTCAACCACATGCTGGTCGGCCAGCACTTTGACATCCGGGAATGCAGCCATGACGGGCTCCAGACCGAAGTAGAAATCGGGGTCACCGGCACTGATATAAACAGTGGTCAGCTTCTTGCCGCTCTTCTTGATCAGGTCGACCAGCGCCTGGCCATTTTGCACGTCGAACTGGGCATCGATCAGGATTGCCTCTTTGTCACCGGTCACCAGTGAGGAGGAGACCGGGAAGATCGCCTTCTCGCCTGGGTTGTAGACGGTCACGCTCAGGGGGGTGGCCAGTGCGGCGCCGCTGAGCAGGGTGGTGGCCAGAGTCAGGTTGCGGATCAGGGTGTTGTTCATCATCTATTCCTCATTAAGTATTCGGGGGTTCATTTGATGGACACAGTGTATTGGATCATTTAGGGTGCAAATACAGCACTAACAGCGCATCACTGTTGCACATATCGAACATATAGAGAGCCATACATGGATCGACTGACCGCCTTGCGGGTCTTCGTCAGCGTAGTCGAACAAGGGAGCCTGAGCGGCGCCGGGGAGAAACTGGATATGTCGCGCGCCATGGTGTCGCGCTATCTGGCCGAGCTGGAGAGCTGGATGGGCGCCCGCCTGCTGCACCGCACCACCCGCCGCCTGAGCCTGACCGGGCCGGGAGAGGAGGCACTGAACCGGGCCCGCGCCATGCTGGCGCTCGGCGAAGAGATGGAGCAGATCGCCGTGAAGGGGGATGACGCCCCCAAGGGACAACTGCGGATCACCAGCAGCTACTCCCTGTCAGAAGCGCTGCTGGTCGGGGCTGCCAACGACTATCTGGCGCAATACCCGGGGACGGCCATCGACATTCTGCTGCTCGACAGAACCGTCAATCTGGTAGAGGAGCGGATCGATCTGGCGGTGCGCATCACCAACGACCTCGACCCCAATCTGGTGGCACGCCGTCTCGGCACCTGCCACTCGGTAGTCTGTGCCAGCCCGGCCTATCTGGCCCGTCATCCGATGCCGCACAAGGTGCAGGATCTGGCGCTGCACAACTGCCTCACCTACACCTACTTCGGCAAGAGCCTGTGGGAGTTCAATGGCCCGGATGGCCCCGAGTCAGTGCCAGTCAGCGGTAACCTGAGCGCCAATATCTCCAACCTGCTGCTGGAGGCGACGCTGGGCGGCGCCGGGATCAGCCTGCAGCCTCGCTACTCGGCCCAGCCCTATCTGGAACGAGGAGAACTGGTGCCCCTGCTGACCGACTGGCAGCCCAAGCGGCTCGGGGTCTACGGGGTGTATGCCACCCGCAAACAGATGTCGCCGCTGCTGCGCAGCTTCCTCGATTTTCTGCTGGCCCGCATGGCGGCCGATCCCATCTGGCAGGAGTGAGTTCATCCCCTTGCAACCTTGTGAACCGGCAAACTCAGAGACGCGCGCGCTCATTGAGCCAGTGATCGCCATCGGCTTCACTGGCCGCCTGTAAACCGGAAGGTTCATCAGGTGTCACGGCGATCCCACTGACCTTAACGGCCCACCCAAACCGCTAACACAGTGAAAAACGTCCAGTAACCGCACAGGATCTTGTTGTGCCTCGGTTCAATGCGCCTGAAAAATGGCCAAGGCCACTACATCTATGCGATTCAAACCTTGCTTGCGCCATGAGCTCACATCTCGCGCTTTGTCGATAAAAACAGCGTTACTTGGTGTAACGGTATGTGAAGGGGCTTGCACTTTGGTCATAACAACAAACTCATCAATGGGTAACCCACCTCTGATTCAGCTCCAGTCAAGGTTAATGGCTCTACCTTGTCCCCATCGGCTCTAATCCGATCACACATCAACAAGGACCGGTACAGGTCCATGTGTTTACATCAGAGGAATAAAGTTTATGAAGAAGTCTGCACTGACTATCGCCATCTCCAGCCTGCTGCTGGCAAGCGGCGCCCATGCTGCTACCGTCTACAACCAGAACGATTCCAAGCTGGAAATCGGTGGCCGTGTTCATGGCATGTACTACGCAAGCGAAAATGACGCCTCTGAAGGCGACAAGAGCTATTTCCGTCTGAATATGCGCGGCGAGACCAAGGTTGCCAATGAGCTGACCGCATTTGGTTTCGGCGAATACAACATGGAAACCTCAGGTGCAGACAACAACGAAGTGCGTTACGCCTTTGTAGGTATGAAGCACGACCGTTTCGGTACCTTCAGCTACGGCCGTCAAGATGGTCTGTTTACGATCGTAAACGACTACACCGACGTGCTGCCTGAGTGGGGCGGTGATGGCCTGGGTAAAGGCACCGACGTCTTCGGCACCGGCCGTACCAATGGCGTTGCCAAGTATGTATTCAACCAGAATGGCCTGACTTTTGGTGTACAGATGACTGGCGAAAACACCGCTGCTGACTCTGACAAGCTGGGCACATGGTACAAAGGCTCTGACCAGGGTTATGCAGTAGTTGCTGCCTATGATTTCGATATGGGCCTGGGTCTGTCTGCCGCTTACAACCAAGCTCGCAAGACTGATGATCAAGTCCGCAAAGCAGCCTTCGGTGGCAACGACGATGCGATGCTGATGGGCGTCGGTGCCAAATATGCCATGGGTGACCTCTACCTGGCAGCGACTTACTCCCACGGTGAGAACCACCAGTTCGTCAACGGTGGTTATGCTGACCAGCACGACGGTTATGAAGCCGTTGCTCAGTACACTTTCGGCAAGTTCAAGCCCTCTGTAGCCTACCTGCGCACTGACGTGCAAGACACCGCTAACGGTATCGACGATACCCTGACCGAATATGTCTCCATCGGTGCTTGGTACAACTTCACTAGCAACGTCAAAGCTTATGTAGATTACAAGATCAATCTGCTGGACGAAGTGGGTTCAACCAACAAATCCAAGCTGGGCCAGAAGACCGACGATACCGTTGCTTTTGCCCTGCAGTACAACTTCTAAGCAATTGGAAGTCAGTTATACCCTGTGAAAGCAATGTCTACTGTTTGAATTACTTCCGGCCGCTCTGCGGCCGGTTTTTTTATTGCGCCTTTTCAGCCCCTTGCATATAACTATCAAGCGGATCGGCTGTCGTATCCGCGTGGTTGGCAGGGAGTACAAAAGGAGATATTCACGGATGATGCAAGTTCGCGGGAACAGAGGCTGGCAAAGTGGGTGGCTGCTGTTGCCACTGCTGTGGATGTCGCTCATCTGGAGCAGCACGGCAGATGCCAGCTGGGATCAGAGTCTCTATCGTCAGCTGGGTCTGGCAGGCAAGCTGGATAAACAGACCTTTCGCCAAGCACTCAACAGTTATCAAACCGTGCGCCACAAGCGCAAACCCATTCTCACCATCATCGATTACAGCAAGCCATCCACCCAGCGCAGGCTGTTTGTCATCGATATGAAACGCCACAAGCTGCTCTATCACACCTGGGTCAGTCATGGCCGCAACTCGGGTGAGCTGGCCGCAGAGCGCTTTTCCAACCAGCTCAACTCCCGACAAAGCTCCCTCGGCGTCTATCGCACCGCTGAAACCTATCTGGGCAAGCATGGCTACTCTCTGCGGCTGGACGGCCTCACCCCAGGCAAAAACAGCAATGCCCGCAAACGTGCCATCGTGGTGCACGGCGCCACCTATGCCAGCCCGACACATCTGCGCAAATATGACAAGCTCGGCCGCAGCTGGGGTTGCCCCGCCCTGCCCAAAGAGCAGGCCCGAGCCATCATCGACACCATCAAGGGTGGCAGTGTCATCTACGCCCACGGCTAGCGGGCACAGAGCCAGAAAACGCAAGGCCAGCAATCGCTGGCCTTGCTTGTTACGCTTGTCACACTAAACGGGGCGCGTTATTGGCGCACCACCAGTACCGGGCAGGGTGCATGGCGCACCACAGATTCAGCAACGCTACCGACCAGCAGATGGCTGATACCTGAACGGCCGTGGCTACCCATCACTATCAGATCCACCTCATCATCCTTGGCCTGAATGACGATCTCGTCGGCGGCACGACCAAAGCGAATATCAAAGGTGGCAGGGATCGGCAGGGTTGCAACCAGCTCTTTAAGCTGCGTTTTAGCCTGACGCTCCATCTCATGGGTAATTTCCACTGCCGTCATATGCAGAATTTTGTAGCTGTCAAAACCGTGCAGTTGATCAACCACGTGGATCAGCTTGAGCTGGGCCTGATGGCTCTGCGCCATAAACACGGCATAGTCGAGTACCGCACGAGACATTTGGGAAAAATCGACAGGACAGAGCAGAGTTTTAATTGATGGCATAATGCAGTCTCCTCTACTGATTGGGGTGCTATTGAATCTTTACTCGATCATAACGATCCGACTGCAAATAACCCTCGACCCTGTCGCAAAATGAAGATGAGAGATTTTTTCTCCGCATAACCACAATAGATGCCATGGTATAAATCAGGCTATCCGGTTTTCCACTCACACAAGGCCTGCCCTGACCATGTTGCGCATCGCCTGCCTGTTGCTCTGTTGTCTCTGTGGCTCTTTTAACTGCCGCGCAGCATCTATTGATGTCTATTGCGATGACTGGCCCGGCTTTTGCCAACCGGATGGCAGAGGTATTTATCTCGATCTGGTTCGTGCTATCTATCAACCTCATGGTTATCAGGTCATCCCCCATATCGTGCCTTATAAACGGGCTCTGGCGGTGATAGCCAAAAAAGGGGGGGATATGGCGATGGGGGTTTATCGCGATGAAGTCACCGGTGTCCGACAACCTCGCTATCCCGCATCAGCCGATGACCTGACCGTGTTCATGCTCAAAAAATGGCAGCCAAAGTGGCAGGGGGAAAAAAGCCTGCAGGGACAATCTGTGGTATGGCGACGGGGCTGGGCATTCGACAAATACATTACTGTCACCATGCAGTGGCATGAAATCGATAGCGATGAGATGGCTCTGCAGCTACTCGGCAAAGAGCGCTATCGCTATTACCTGACTGCCGGCGTGCTCTATGCGAAAGATGACATTCCCCCCAACCTGCATCGCGCCTTCCTGCGCTGGATCCCGACCTACCCCATCTTTGCCGACACCACCCAAGGCAACCGGATGATGCAACTCTGGGATAATGGGATGGTTGAGTTGATCCGCCGCGGGACTCTGGCTGAAATCTATAAACACTATCAGCTCTATGACTACTACCAAGGATTTATCAGGGAACTGGAACAGAAAGCAGCCGCCAACCCGACACCAGAATGATAGCCCTGTGCTAATTACGCCCCCCTCATCCCCTTCGCCAAGCGGTCATAGAGGATCACATTGACCGAGGCGGCCAGATTCATGCAGCCCTGAGTCGGTACATAGACCACATCTTGCACCGCCCCGTAGAGCGCAGGATCGAGGGTGCCATCCTCAGGCCCGAAGATATAGAAGGCGCGCTCGGGATGGACATAGTCGGGCAACGCAGTGGCCCCCTCGATGAGATCGACCACCACCGGCACGCATCCCTGCGGGATAAACGCCATCAGGTCATCCACCCCGAGCAGCGGGATCTTCTCCACCATCTGTTTGGTATCGGTGGCAAAGCGGCGCGCCAGCTCGAAGCGGTTGCCGGTGTAGTAGACCTCGTCCACCCCGTAGCAGCCCGCAGCCCGCATCACGGAGCCGACATTTTCCGGGGACTTGGGATTGACCAGCCCCACACAGCAGAATGCACTCTTTTCCATCATCTCTCCTCATCTTGTGGCGGCCATTATAAGCAGCAACGGGACCACCGACCCGTTAAAAGTACCCTGCCAGGCTCAACCGCTCACCAACCCATCGCTGATGGCGATTTTTTGTGCGTCAATCGACAAATTTTGTACAAGCCGATAGCCAGCAAACGTTTATCGGAAATAATAGACAAACGTTTGCAAATGGATAGTTATCTATGACGACGCGTGAACAAGAGATCCTCGCCCTGCTACGCCAGGACCCCATGATTGCCCAGCAGGATCTGGCCGATCGCCTTGGCATCAGCCGCTCCGCACTGGCCAGCCACATCTCCAGCCTGATCCGGCAGGGGTATGTGCAAGGCAGAGGCTATGTGTTGCGAGAAGGCCCCTACGTGGTGGTGATCGGTGGTGCCAATATGGATATTTGCGGCACCAGCCACGACAACCTGCTGCTCGGCGACTCCAACCTTGGCAAGGTGCGTACCTCGGCGGGTGGAGTTGGCCGCAATATCGCCGAGAATCTGGCGCGGCTCGGTAGCGATACCCGGCTGCTGACCACGGTCGGCAACGACCAGTATGGTCACCATCTATTGGAGGTGAGCCAGCGGGCTGGCGTCGATGTGCGCCAGACCCTGGTGCTCGATGGCCACACCACCTCTTGCTACCTCAGCCTGCATGACGGCAGCGGCGAAATGAGCTGTGCCATCAATGATATGGCCATTATCGAGCAGCTCACCCCTGCCCGCCTAACCCCGCTCGGTGGCTTTCTCGGCGGTGCCCGGCTCTGGGTACTCGACACCAATCTGGCCATCCACACCCTCGACTGGCTGTTCGAACGGCAGGGGGATCACGCCATCTTTGTCGATACCGTCTCGGTAGCCAAGGTGGAGAAGATCCGCCCCTGGCTTGGCAAGATCCACACCCTCAAACCCAATCGCAGCGAGGCCGAGCAGCTGTGCGGCATGACCATCGCCGGGCCCGAAACCTGGCCCATGGCGGCCGCCTGGTTCCACCGCGCCGGGGTCAAGCGGCTGTTCCTCAGTCTGGGTGAACAGGGGATCTTCTACAGCGATGGCGAGCAGCAAGGCCACCTGCCAGTGCTGGGCAGTCCGGTACTCAACGTCACCGGCGGCGGGGATGCCTTTATGGCTGGCCTCGCCCACGCTTGGCTGCAACAGCTCGACATCGCCCAGACCACCCGCTTTGCCCTGGGCTGCGCCGCCCTCACCGTCAATTGTTCCGATACCGTTTTTTCCGGTCTGAGCAAGACCGCCGTTGACCGCATACTGGAGGAGTACTCATGCTGAACGCTTACCTCGATATCCAACCGGAAGTTGCTGCCGCGCTGGCCGCTGGCAAACCGGTGGTCGCCCTCGAATCCACCATCATCTCCCACGGCATGCCCTATCCGCAGAACGTGGAGACGGCCCGTCAGGTGGAGCAGGTGGTGCGCGATAACGGCGCCATTCCGGCCACCATCGCCATCCTCGACGGCCGCCTCAAGGTGGGTCTCGATGCCGGTGCGCTGGAAGCGCTGGGCCGGGCTGGCCACGACGTGACCAAGTGCAGCCGCCGCGACATTCCATTCGTGCTGGCACGCAAGGGAATGGGGGCCACCACGGTCGCCTCCACCATGATCATCGCCGCCATGGCGGGGATCCGGGTCTTTGCCACCGGCGGTATCGGCGGGGTACATCGCGGCGCGCAGGAGACCTTCGATATCTCGGCGGATCTGCAGGAGCTGGCCCAGACGCCGGTAGCCGTGGTCTGCGCTGGCGCCAAGTCGATCCTCGATATCGGGCTGACCCTGGAGTATCTGGAGACGCAAGGCGTGCCGGTGATCGGCTATCAAACGGGCGAGCTGCCCGCCTTCTACACCCGCGAGAGCGGCTTCAAGGTTGATTACCGGCTCGATACCCCGGCCGCCATCGCCGAAGCGCTGCGCCTCAAGTGGGAGCTGGGACTGGCGGGCGGCGCCGTGGTGACCAACCCCATCCCGACCGCACACGCCATGCCTAAGGCCGATATCGATGCGGCCATTGCCCAAGCGCTGCGTGAAGCAGATGAGCAGGGGATCAAGGGCAAGGCGTCAACCCCCTTCCTGCTGGCCCGCGTCTGCGAACTGACCGGCGGCAACTCGCTCGCCGCCAATATCCAGCTGGTGCTGAACAATGCAGCGCTCGGCGCGCGGATCGCCGCAAACCTGTGATGCAACGCGGTGTAAAACGCCATGTAAATAGGGCCAGGCAGCCATACTCGACCAATCAGTGACAGCCATGTCAGAACATTGATGAAGAGTGATAAAAGCGTCAGGTCACGCAAGAGAAACAAGGCGAAAAAAATCCCCAAGTGATACTTGGGGATTTCTGTATATCAGAGACAGACCACTGGCAGCTCTTTAGGGCTGCATCAGGGACGACAAGTCCCGATAACGAATCAGTTACACCCTTCGCTAGAAGTGGAGTTCAGGTAGCTCACTTCGTTGGCTGGCTGGTAATCAGCCACATTGATGACCTTCTTGATCTCGATGTACTCCTTCAGCACTGCGGCATCCACCAGCCCGGCGTTGATGGTATCGATCTTCGGATAACCGTCACCACCAGAGGCGCTGAAGCTCGGGATAGCGAAGCTGTAGGTCGCAGCCGGATCGAAGGCCTTGCCACCAACGCTGGTGATATTGACGCTCTTGGCCTGGCAGTCTACCGCCATGTTGATACCACCAAACTGGGCATAACCGCCGGTGTTGCGGGTCTTGGTAGCTACCTTACCCAGATAGGTCGCCAGATCGCTCCCCTTCAAAACCGCTTTGTTGACTGTGTTGCCAAAGGGGTGAACCAGCAGCACGCTGCGATAGGTGATATCACCGGCAGGGATGCTGTCACGCACGCCACCGGAGTTAACGATGCCAAAGTCGGCCGCCAATTTGCTGGTAGTGGCAGTGGTAATGAGGCGCCCAAGGTTGGTCTGCTTGTTGCGAACCGAGTTGCGATCACCAACCAGCAGGCCGTCGGTAGAACCTATGAGCACATTTAGCTCCTGCTGACCTTTATCTTGGTATTTCTGTAGCGTGCGATAGAGATCAGGATCCTTGGTAATCTCTTTTTGTACCCACTGCATCAAGGCTGGATTTAATGTGGCCTTGCCCTGGCTGTCGATAGGCTCACCCTTAGCGTTACGCTTGACAAGGTTGACCGGGATCAGCTCATAGCTGGTCAGGGTCAACTTGCCATTTTGGTAGTCAAACTGGGCACGGCCCACATATTTACCCCACTCGAAAGCCTGCATGATCCAGGTGCCCTTCTGCTGGTCCGGTTGGCAAGTATCACCCGGTTGAAAATTGGCGTACTTGTTGATTGTGCTCGGCTCCATGCAGACCGGATTCTGGGAGTGGCCACCAATAATGGCATCCAGGGTACCCGCAGGAAGGGCGCGAGCCATCTCGACATCACCCGGTGCATTGCTGCCATGCTGACCATTCTCGTAATGGCCCATATGGGTGATGGCGAAGACCAGATCGGCTTCCTTGTTGCTGCGGATCTGCTGACCCAGTTTGGCCGCTTCGCTGGTCGGATCGCGAAACGCCAGGGTTTTCACGTTGTCAGGATCCACCAACTGGGCAGTATCCTCGGTGGTCAGGCCCAATACAGCGACCTTGAGACCACTCTCCAGCGTGAACACCTTGTAGGGGTCAAAATAGTGCTTACCGCTGGCTTTGTCGTAGATGTTGGCCGACAGCATGGGGAACTTAGCCCACTCACGCTGCTTCTCCAGCACAGTGAGGGGGTTGTCAAACTCGTGGTTGCCCACTGCCATGGCGTCGTAGTGAATGCTGTTCATCGCCATGAAATCTGGCTCAGCATCCTGCAGGTCGGATTCAGGCACCCCGGTGTTGACATCACCACCAGAGAGCAACAGCACCTCGCTGCCAGCGGCCTTGGCCTCGGCCCGCAGTCGATCGACCAGGGTCTTCTGGGCAGCCATGCCGTACTCGTTTTCTGCGTTGTGCCAGAAACGGCCGTGGGTATCGTTGGTGTGCAGTATGGTCAGTTTGCAGACATTATCGGTGCAGGGCGTAGCAACGCCATTGGCAGAGGAATTGCAGCCAGTCAGTGCAGCCAGCACGGTCAGAGCCAAGCTGCCTTTGATAAAGTTATTATTCATTTCCATATCACCTTGATTATTATGTTATTTAACAACTCTGTACTGAGGTTGGTTGCCAATTGGGTTGCCAATATAACAAACTGCAGATGACCATTTTTCATCGATGACCCACAAATTCTACTAATTGTGATCTTCGACCCAAGATCCTGTCTGCCACTCATTTCCTGCGACATCATGGCTCTCGTTATCCACTTGTGGCCTTAAGCCCCTGCTTGATGGTCGACATTGGATTACTTATTTTCATGGCAAATACAAATGATAACTATTGTCAAACGAGTGACATAATTAAAAACTTAAAATTTTTTTGAAAATACCTAAAAAGAGAGGCAATTCGCATTTTGTTGAAAGAAAACTACGTATAATCTTGGGGTTAAAGTATTCATAGCAAGGTGTTTAACTGCTCAGCAACACCATAAATGGCGATAATAACGACATTTTCATCCAGGGATTTGGGTGTTTTACAAAAAAACCAGTAAGAAAAACGGACTAAAACCTAGCAGTTTGACTTGCATCAAGCCTGAATTTTTTTCATAGAGCAAAATTGTGCCCAGCAAATCTATCCCTAAGGAGGCAGATGTGGATATTATCAAGACCGATGTTGCCATCATCGGTGCCGGTGGTACTGGCCTGCGTGCCGCTATCGCCATTGCAGAAGCCCATCCGGAACTCGAAATCGCCCTGATTTCCAAAGTCTATCCGATGCGTAGCCACACAGTGGCTGCGGAAGGCGGTGCTGCAGGCGTAGTACGCGATGACGACTCCCTCGAAAACCACTTCAATGACACCGTTTCCGGTGGTGACTGGTTGTGCGAGCAAGACGTGGTCGACTACTTCGTCAACAACGCGACCAAAGAGATGGTCCAACTTGAGCACTGGGGTTGCCCCTGGAGCCGCAAGCCGGATGGCAAAGCCAACGTGCGTCCTTTTGGTGGAATGAAGATCCCCCGCACCTGGTTTGCAGCAGACAAGTCCGGTTTCCACATTCTGCATACCCTGTTCCAGACCTCTATCAAATATCCGACCATCAAGCGCTTCGATGAGCACTTCTGTCTCGATTTGATCGTGGATGATGGCCGTGTGCAAGGCGTGCTGACCTTTGACATCCAGAACGGCATTACCCGTTTCATCCAGGCCAAATCCGTGATTATGGCTACCGGTGGCGCAGGTCGTGTATACCGCTACAACACCAACGGTGGCATCGTCACCGGTGATGGTATGGCGCTGGCTTATCGTCACGGCGTACCGCTGCGTGATATGGAGTTCGTCCAGTATCACCCGACCGGCCTGCCAGGCACCGGTATCCTGATGACCGAAGGTTGCCGTGGTGAGGGTGGTGTTCTGCTGAACAAAGATGGCTACCGTTACCTGCAAGACTACGGCTTGGGCCCGGAAACACCGATTGGCCAGTCAAAAAACAAACACATGGAGCTGGGTCCCCGTGACCGTCTCTCGCAGGCATTCTGGCAAGAGCAGCAAAAAGGCCGCGTGATCCAGGGCCCGATGGGCGACGTGGTTCACCTTGACCTGCGTCATCTTGGCGAGAAGTACCTGAAAGAGCGTCTGCCTTTCATCTGCGAGCTGGCCAAGGCCTACGTGGGTGTGGATCCGGCCAAAGAGCCGATCCCGGTACGTCCGACTGCCCACTACACCATGGGTGGTATCGAGACTGACAACAAGTGCGCAACCCGCATGCCTGGCCTCTACGCCGCAGGCGAGTGTGCCTCCGTCGGTCTGCACGGTGCCAACCGTCTGGGTTCCAACTCGCTGTCCGAGATCGTGGTATTCGGCAAGCTGGCTGGTGAACAGGCTGCCGAATTCGCAGCGACTCAGCAACACGGCAATACCGAAGCACTGCTCGCCAAAGCCGAAGCGCTGATCAAACAGCACCTCTCGCTGATGGACATCGACGGCACCGAAAATCCGGCGGATATCCGCAACGAATTGGGTCTGTCCATGGAAGCCGGTGTCGGTATCTACCGTACCGAAGAGCTGATGCAGGGCACCATCGACAAGATTAACGAGCTGAAAGCCCGTTACAAGAAGGTCAAGATCAACGACAAGTCCTCTGTCTTCAACACCGACCTGCTGTACGCCATCGAACTGGGCTACATGCTGGACGTGGCCGAAGCCATGGCTCACTCCGCCATCAACCGTAAAGAGTCTCGTGGTTCCCACCAGCGTCTGGACGGTTATGAAGAGCGTGATGACGTGAACTTCCTCAAGCACTCTCTCTCCTTCTACGCACCGGAAGGCGCCCCGACCATCGATTATTCCGATGTGAAGATCACTAAATCCCAACCGGCCAAACGCGTGTACGGTTCCGAAGGTGAGAAACAAGACGAGGCTAAGAAGAATGGCTGAGATGATTGAAATTGAAATCCTGCGCTACCGCCCGGAGCAGGACAATGAACCCTGGATGCAGACCTTCCAGGTACCGTACCTCAGAGAGATGTCTCTGCTGGATGCCCTGCAATACATCAAGGATCACCTGGACTCTACCCTGAGCTTCCGCTGGTCCTGCCGGATGGCGATCTGCGGCTCTTGCGGCATGATGGTCAACGGTGTACCCAAGCTGGGTTGCAAAGCATTCCTGCGCGACTATCTGCCAGGCAAGATGACTATCGAGCCGCTCAACAACTTCCCGATTGAGCGTGACCTGGTGGTCGACATGTCCGATTTCATCGAGAAGCTGGAGAGCATCAAGCCCTACATCATCCCGAGCGAACCGCGCAGCCTGTGTGATGGCGAATACAAGCAGACCCCTGCTGAAATGGCCAAGTATCACCAGTTCTCCCAGTGCATTAACTGTGGTCTGTGCTATGCAGCCTGCCCGCAATATGGCATCAACAAGCAGTTCACCGGTCCGGCAGCACTTGCTCTGGCCTATCGCTACAACGCCGACAACCGCGATGGCGCGTCCAAAGAGCGGATGAAGATCATCAGCCAGGACGAAGGCGTCTGGGGCTGTACCTTCGTTGGCTACTGCTCGGTAGTCTGCCCGAAAGGTGTGGATCCGGCCGCAGCCATCCAGCTTGGCAAGGTCGAAAGCGCCAAGGACTACATGATCGCCATGTTCAAGCCAGATTGAGATCAGGAATGAGACCATGAACAACACCAATAGCAAACGTAAGCCTTACGTCCGCGAAATGAAGAAAGACTGGTGGCTAAAGAGCTCCTTTTACACCAGTTACATGATCCGTGAAGGCACCAGTATCTTCGTCTCCATCTATGCCGTCGTGCTGATGTGGGGCCTGATGCGTCTGGTTCAGGGTCAGGAAGCGTTCAACGGCTGGCTGGAATCCCTGCAAAGCCCGATCGCCATCCTGTTCCATGTCATCGCCCTGGCGGCGTGCCTGTTCCATGCCAAGACCTGGTTCGCCCTGGCGCCGAAAGCCATGCGTATCTTCCGTGGTGAAGACCTGGTGCCAGAGAAGCCGATCGTACTCGTCCAATATGTGGCGCTGGCGGTGGTTTCCCTGCTTGTCCTGATCATCGTGGCCTGAGGAGAAAACAATGAGACGTTCTGACGAACCAATTTACTGGGGTCTGTTTGGTGCGGGTGGCATGGTCGTTGCCATGCTGCTGCCGGTCATTGTCCTCATCACCGGTCTGCTGGTACCCATGGGTATCATGGACGTAGAAACCATGAGCTTTGATCGCGTGCACGCGTTCGCTAGCTCCTGGTGGGGTGCCTGCATCCTGCTGGTGATCATCGCCCTGCCAATCTGGCACGGCATGCACCGTATCTACCACGGTCTGCACGATCTGGGGATCCACACCACCAAGCTGCACCACTATGTGTTCTATGGCTTTGCCTTCCTGGTATCTGCCATTACCGTTGGTCTGCTGATGGTGCTGGTATTCCAGTAATCACCGAGCATCTAACTGATTGACCAAACCGGGCCTCGTGCCCGGTTTTTTATTGTCCCTGATTAACCAAAAGGGCCAGCCGGTTCGCACCGGCTGGCCCTCTGTTCATCTGCGCCCACAGACTGATTGCAGCGCTTCGCGGTTACTCCATCGGTGACAAGAAACGGCGCATCACCTCGTCGGCATGCCCCCCTTCCTGAAATGCTACCAGCGCCTGATTGAGGGTGTTCACCAGTTCATGGGCGCGGGGGGAGCCCTTGCTCACCAGCAGATAAAATCCCTTGCGACCGGGATGGGCGAGATGCAGCAACCCGCTCTCGCTGTGGTAGATGCCAAGGCTGATGCCGCTCATCAGCGGCTCTATTTCACTCGGCAGAAAGTCACAGCGATCCCGCTCCATCATGTCCAGTGCCTGCTGCAACTGCTTGACCCGGCGTGGCTCCTGCGCCAACCCATAGGGGGTGTAGTTGTAGCCGATTACCCCGCACACCCGGGAGCGGTTGACCGTCTGCAGATCCGGTGGCTCGGGGAAACGGCGTTTGAGATAGAAGAAACCGAGGTGGGTGTAATAGAGGGGCACGCTGTAGAAGGCAAACTCGGCCCGCTCCGGCTTGTAGCTGGCATCCCAGGTCAGCTCACACAGACCATTCTGGCGATAATCCGCCAGCTCCTGCTGCACTCGCGCCCAGGGCAGATAGCGGATCTGGTGCGACAATCCACCCTTTTGCAACGCATCGAGCACTAGCGTGGTGGCCGAACCGGTGAGGCGGCTGGTATCGGGCACCCCATCCTTGCGCTCCCAGTAGGTAAAAGGGGCCCACTCGTTGCCATCCCCCAGACAGATCTGTACCGGCTGCTCCTGCCCCCATAACGCGGGGGACAAGATGGCTATCGCCAATCCAGCCCACCATGTTCCCGCTCGCTTCATCTCCTGCTCCCGAACTGTTTATCCCCCTTGCAGCTTAGCCCAGAAGGGATAGACCTCACTTTGCAGGGGCGCTTTCATGCCACAACGCCAGCAAATTGGCTGGAATGGCACCATAACGCAGCTGCGGCGTCTGGTGCCAGTCAGCCAGCTTTTGCAGGGCTTTCGCCAGATCCTGTGCAAGCTGGCGGGTCACTCTCACCCCGGCTTCCAGGTAGAGGCTCTTGATCTCGAAGATCCCCTGCTGGCGATGGGCCTTGGCATCCATCCTGCCCACCAGCTTGCCGCGATGTAGCAGTGGCAACACGAAGTAGCCGTACTGGCGCTTGGGGGCCGGGGTATAGCACTCGATGCGATAGTCGAAGTTGAACAGTTCACTGGCCCGTTTGCGATCCCACACCAGCGGGTCGAACGGCGACAAGGCCGTGGTATGGGTTGCCTTGAGGGTGCCCGCCTGTGCCCTTGCCAGCTCATCGGCCAGAGATGCATGCACAAAGGCACCGTGCTGCCACCCCTCGACGCGTACCGGCAACAGTTCCCCCTCGTCCGCCAGCTGATGGAGCAGGGCGTCGTACTTACCGCGCCGCAGCCGGTAGTAGTCCGCAACCCAGCCTGTTTTGACCAGCCCCAACGCCCGACAGCTGGCGCGCACCATATCCCGCTGCGCCAGCTCGACGCTCGGCAGATCCCGCGGGTCGTCCCACTCGGGGATGACCCGCTCGGCCAGGTCATAGACTCGCTGAAAGTTGCGCCGCTCCCGCACCATCAGCTGACCGGTGGTAAACAACACCTCCAGATGGCGCTTCTCCGGCTTCCAGTCCCACCAGCCGCTCCCCTTGCCGGTTGTGCGTTCAAAGTCGGCCGCCCGCACCGGGCCATGCTGACGAATGCGCTCGATAAGCTGGCCGATCTCCTGCTGATGGGTGGCGAGCCAGTTGGCCGAAAACTTCCAGCCCATGGCGGCAGGGTCGAGCATCCGGTGGCGCAGCAACCGGTAATCTTCGCGGGGAACGAAACAGGCCTCGTGGGCCCAATATTCGAAGATCTCGCCGTCGGCCAGCAGTTGCTCCAGCCAGCGCGGTTCATAGTGACCAAGCCGGCTGAACAGCACCAGATAGGGGCTGCGGGCCACCACCGAGATGGTATCGATCTGCAGCAGCGCCATGCGGCGAATGGTGGCCAGCAGATCGGCCGGGGTCGCCTTGCTGCGACGGGGGGCCAGCAACCCCTGCGCCTCCAGCTGCAGATGACGAGCATCTTGCAGTGACAAATGGGTAATCGACATCAACAACCGCTCCCTGGTATCTGGCCATCGCACGCCCGGCTGGTGGCCAACAAAACCGGGGGAGGCACCACGCTAGCGCGCCTCCCCCCCTTGTGTGCCTGCGCAGCTATGAGTGGGCCGGGGGCAAGACCAGCTGATTGACCACCTGCATGATCTCTTGATAAGTGGCCTCGACCGTCTCGGGGGTCGGCTCCAGAATGAGATCATCGGCATAGCCGTTGATGAGCGAGGTGATCTGGCGCGCCAGTCGCCGGGCATCGCCCGCCACAAACTCGCCACTGTCGATCCCCTTTTGCAGGATCTGCTCCAGCACCTCGCGCCACGCCAAAATGATTTTGCGGTAGCTCTCGGCAAACACAGGGTCGCGCAGTGACTCGTTCCAGGCATCCAGATAGATGGCCCAGGAGGCATCCTGACTGGTCGGCAGGTTGTCCCGCACGAACAGCGGCAACGCTTCGCGGGCAGGCAGCGGCAATAGCCACTCCCGCTGCTCGGCTATCTCCTGACTGGTGAAACGCTCCACGGCGCAGAGGCAGAGCTCCTTCCAATCCTTGAAATAGTGGTAGACGTGGCTGCGCGCCAGACCGGTACGTTCGGCAATATCACGGGTTGACGATGCCGCCATCCCCTTCTCTCGAAACAGGGCCAGTACGGCCTCGATGATCATCTCTTTACGCTGTTCTGCTGATGGGCGTGCCATCTGACCTCCTGCGATACCAATCGATCTGCTTGACTTTGAGCGACCGCTCAAACAAACTTTGAGCACTCGCTCAAACTTAGCATTTCCGACATCTTAGGAGATAACCCATGACAACACCAACCACTTCGGCAGCCAGTTGCAACGAGCAGGCTACGCCGTTGCCACACTCGGCCGGTCGTTCGCTGGGGGCGATTGCGCGGGCCAATCCCCTCAAGCTGGCGGGCACCTTCTCGCTGGTGGCCCTCGAAAACATCCTGCTGGTGGTCTATCCCCTGTTTGCCGGCTTTGCCATCGACGCCATCGTCAAGGGACAGTGGTGGCAGGCCTCGAGCTACGCCCTCATCGTGCTGCTGTTCTGGCTGATCGGCGCCCTGCGCCGGGCGGTCGATACCCGCACCTTTACCCATATCTATGCGGCGCTGGCGGTGCCGGTGATCCTGACCCAGCGCCAGCAGCAGGAGCGGCAATCCACCATAGTGGCGCGGGTCACCCTGGCGCGGGAGTTTGTCGACTTCTTCGAGAAACATATCCCGATCCTGGCCACCAGCCTGATCTCCATCGTCGGGGCGGCCGTGATGCTGATGGTGATCGAGTTCTGGGTCGGCATCGCCTGTATGGGGGTATTGCTGCTGTTCGGCCTGCTGCTGCCCGGCTTTTCGCGCAAGAACCAGCTGCTGCACGAGCGGCTCAACGATCGGCTGGAACACGAGGTCAAGCTGGTCACCCATGCCCAGTCAGCCAGTCTCTCCCGCCACTACCGTGCGCTGGCCTGGCTCCGCATCCGGATTTCGGATCGGGAGGCGCTCGCTTTTCTGGCGGTCGGTATCAGCGCCTCCCTGCTGTTCCTGCTGGCCATCACCATGCTGATGGCCCAGCCCCAGGTCTCGGCAGGCCATGTCTATGCTGTGATGACCTACCTCTGGAACTTCGTCACCAGTCTCGACGAGGGGCCCGGTCTGGCCGATCAGCTGGCCCGGCTGCGAGACATCGGCCGCCGGGTCAATACCGCCCAACCCGATTGAATGATTTGACATTTTGTATCTGTAACCGGAGTAGAAGATGAATCCGACCACCCTTTGCCAACGAGCGTTAACCATGTGCATCAGCTGTTTTTTTCTCGCCGCCTGCGGCCCCAAGATGAGCGACTTTGAGCCCAACACCAGCTACTGGTTCAAGGAGAAACCGGCAGAGGAGAGTGCCCCGCTGGCGCAAGACATGAAGGTGGATATAGCCATCGTCGGCGGCGGCTACAGCGGCCTCTCCAGCGCCTGGCATCTGGCCAAGGCCAATCCGTCGCTCAAGATCGCCATCTTCGAAGCCAAGCAGGTGGGCAGTGGTGCCTCGGGCCGCAACGGCGGCATGGTGTTGCCGGGCTCCGAGGTGATGGACCTCTACGAAGAGGGGGAAGCGAGCAAGCGCCACTACGATCTCACCGTCGCCAGCATGCGCAAGCTGCAGGCGCTGGTTGCCTCAACCGGCGTCGAGGCCGACCTCAAGCTCGATGGCTATGTGGAGGCGATCCTCGATGAGGAGGATATCGCCGAGTACCGCGACTATGTGAAAACCGCCAATCGCCTCGGCATCCCGCTCCAGTACTGGAACGCCGATACCACAGAGGCAAAACTCGGCACCGATCGCTACGTGGGGGCGGTCTACGACCCCAATGGCGGTCAGGTACACGCCATGAAGCTGGTCAATGCCCTGCGCAAGGCGGTGGAGCAGGCGGGCGTCACCATCTACGAGCAGAGCCCGGTAATGGGGATCAAGGAGGGCAAGCAGATCGAACTGAATGTGGCCGACAACTACAAGGTGACCGCCGACAGCATAGTGCTGGCGACCAACGGCTATACCTCCAAGCTTGGCTACTTCAGCGGCCGGGTCTTTCCGGTGCACGCCCAGAGCGCCGTCACCGAGCCGCTTACCCGGGATCAGCTCAACGCCATTCAGTGGCAAAGCAAGGTGCCCTACTACGACACCCGCAATATCCTGTTCCATCTGGTGTTGACCCCGGATAACCGCATCGTCATCGGCGGCGGCAATGCCGAGTACGTCTTCAACGACGGCCTCAACTACAAGGGCGACCTCAACCGGGTCAGCGAGATGATGATGACCGAGCTGGTGACCCTCTATCCGGCCCTCAAGGGGATCAAATTTGAGCAGGTGTGGGACGGGGTGCTCGGCATGACCGGCGACAGCACCGAAGCGGTGGGAGTTATGGGGGACCACAACAACATCTACTACGCCCTCGGCTACAACGGCCACGGCATCAACCTCTCCTTCCTGTTTGGCGACATCGTTGCCAGCCTCTATCAAGGCAAGGAGCATCCCTGGTTCAACCACGCCGAACAGACCCTGCCGATGTGGCTGCCGCCTGAGCCGTTCAAGTCAATCGGCGTCAAATCTGCCCTGATGTTCTATCACTGGCAGGATCGCGGCTATCTGGAGCCATAACGCGCTATGTATCTGCCAACCTGCGGTTTGGCCCGCAGCACTGACATCCATTTTCCATGGCTGCCCGACACACTGCGGGGTGATAGAGCGGGCAGCATGGGTTGGCAGCAGCAACCGACGTTTGACAAGAGACGCCAGCATTGCTGGCTGACATCGAATTAGCTAAATCTCGCGCGAATTTTTTTACTATCAATGGAGAGTCAACATGCGTGTATTTCCGGTATTAAAAGGCACTATTTTTTCGCTGATCGCGTTGAGTGGCACACTCGCTACCAACGCCTTCGCCAACGAGGAAAATATCGCCAAATTTTATGATGACAATCAGAGTTACTGGGCTCAGTTCTTGCCCAACGTAAACGCCAGCCTCAATAAAGATATTGATGTGGATGTCGCCGTCATCGGCGGTGGATATACGGGATTATCTGCCGCATACCATATCAAGAAATCCAATCCGGCCAGCACTGTGGTCATTTTGGAAGCAAAGCGGGTCGGCAATGGCGCATCTGGCCGTAATGGCGCTCTGGTGTTGGCGCAAACCTATAGCGAAGGCGGCTTTGTGATGGGTGATCACAAAGCGAATCATAAAGAGATTTATGACATTACCGTCAATAGCATGCACCGGATTAAACGGTTGGCCGAATCGACCGGCATTGACCCGGGGTACGTACTCAATGGCCAATCGTTGGGGATTTTTAACCCTGAAAATATGGATGATGCCAAAGAGTATGTGGCTCAGGCCAAAAAACTGGGCATGCCGATTGAATTGTGGGGCAAAGAGAAAGCCGTGAATATGCTCGGCTCACCAGAGCTGGTCGGTGCGGTATATGATCCCAATGGCGGCATGGTCAACCCGGGCAAGCTGGTCGCCGCGCTCAAGAAACTGGCGGAAGATGCCGGGGTCGTCATCTATGAAAACAGCCCGGTGCTGGAATATGAAGAAGATGGCAAGCTGATTTCATTGCCAGTCAAGGTCAATGAAAAACGCTATGAAGTTACCGCAAAAAATATTGTTGTGGCAGCCAATGCCTATGCCGGAAAGACGCTTGGCTTCAAGCCTGATGATATTGAACCCTCTCACACTCAAGTGGCAGTCACGGCCCCACTGACGGATGCGCAATACAACAGTATTGGCTGGAAAAACAACATCTCATGGTATGACGACCAATATGCCGGAACGGACAGTGATGCCACCTACCACATGGTCATGACCGCTGACCATCGCATTGTTATTGGTGGTGGTAGCGTCGAATACAATAAGGGGGATGACCTGCAGTACCCCGGTGATTTGAAAAAGATTGAAGCTCAAATCTCCAAGCGTATTGGTGAGCTCTATCCATCAATAAAAGGGATCAAAATTGAAAAAACCTGGGACGGGATCATTGCAGAAACCACAACCAAGAATGAAATGATCGGCGTCACCGGTACGAATCAGAATATTTATTATGCCCTTGGATATAACGGCGGACAGGGCGTTAACGTTGCCTTCTTGTTTGGCGAGCTGGTCTCCAAGCTCTACAACAAGCAAGATGACAAATTGTTGAGCATCATGCTGGATAAATAACTGATAACGTTAAATGCAGGGCATTTAACTACTTCCTAAAACCATCCATCAGCAGGCACGCCTCAGGGCGTGCCTTTTTGCAATACCGCCACATCGGCGTGAGGGAAGCTGAGCTCGGCCTGCCAGCTGGCTGCCAACACCTGAAACGATGCCTCGGCAAAGAAGACGATGTGGGTCGGGTCGTGGCGATAGCGCCAGTTTTTAAACCGCTCGTCACTGAGCACCCGCTGGGTTTGCAACACCAGCAGGCCACCGGGCTTGAGGCAATCCCACAACTGCGCCAGCACGGCGCGCGGCTCGGCAATGTGCTCGATCACCTCGGTACTGGTGATGAAGTCATACTGGCGCGTCAGCAACTCGGGAAAATCGGCGTAGAACTTGTCGTACCCCGCCATCTGGTAACCCGCCTCGCCCCCCATCGCCACCAGCGCAGGGCCCGGGCCACAGCCAAAGTCGAGGCCACTGGCAGGCGCTGCCACCCGGATCAGCACCTCGCCAAAAGCCCGCATCAGAAAGGTGCGATAACGGGGATCATCCACCCGATTGTCGTGACCGTCATAGACCGCCTTCTCCGCCACCTCATCCAGATGATCGCCCGCATCCAGCCAGACCAGCTCGCACGCGAGGCAGCGATGATAGCGCTTGCCTGCCACCGGCAGGGGATAACTGCGATGGCTGGCACACAGGGGGCAGCAGACGGTGGATGACATGGTGGTTCCTCAACAGTGACAGCGGCGCAGATTGCCTGCCTGCCGCGTCGCTGACAACTTTTTTTGCTCCTTAAGGGTTTCTTAAGTTTGCCCTTTTACTCTAAACCCATCAAAAGAGAAGGAGTCACCCATGACCACCGAGATCCAAGCCCCCTACCGGTTGATCCTGGCCGAATCAGAGCAGCAGGTCATGGCGCTGCAAGCCTATATCCAGGCCGCCTACACCCTCGAGTTCAATGCCCGCATCCCCCATTTTCTCCCCTGCCTGCTGGGGCTCTATCGGGCAGACGGGACACTGGTCGGTGCCTGTGGTCTCAATCATGCCAGTGAGGGGCCTCTCTATCTGGAACAGTATCTGGAACAACCCATCGAGGCCGCCATCAATACCCGCCTCGGGGTCTATCCGGCACGCAACCGCATTATCGAAGTGGGCAATCTGGCCTGCAGCGAACCGGGCAATGCCCGCCTGATGTTTGCAGCGCTGTGCCGTCTGCTGTGTGAAAACGCCCTCGACTACGTGGTCTTTACCGGCACCGCCAAGCTGCGCAACAGCTTCACCCGTCTGCGCCTCAACCCGGTGGAACTGGCCCCCGCCCAGGCTCATCAGGTAGGTGAAGATGCCGCAGCCTGGGGCGAATACTACCGCTGCCAACCCAAAGTGATGGTGGGCGATATCAATCAGGGTCGTGAAGTCCTGGCCCAGAATAGCCTGCTGCTCAACCTGCTGGTCCCCATGCCGACCCTTTTTAGCCACACCTGCATCAATAGCGACAAAAGGTGCGCCCAATGAACCTGTTCGACGTCATCGCCAAACACGCCAGCCAGATGCCGCAACAACCGGCACTGCGCGACAGCCATCAGCTGCTGGATTACCAGACTCTGTGGCAGCAAATTCAACGGCTGGCCAGCCAGCTGGAACAGGCGGGGATCAGCCGCCTGGCCCTGCAACTGGATAACGGCCTGCCCTGGGCATTGATGGATCTGGCCTGTAGCAAGGCGGGGATCGTGGTCATCCCGGTCCCCCACTTCTTCAGTCTGGCCCAGCAAGAGTGGTTGCTGGAGAGCAGCGGCGCCGATGCACTGGTGGGACCGTGCCATCAGGGGTGGCATGCCGCAGAGCCCCTCAAACTGGTCACTGGTGAACTGCCGCTGTGGCGCCACACCCCGGCCAATCGTCCGGTGCTGCCCAAGGGCACGGCCAAGATCACCTACACCTCCGGCACCACGGGCCAGCCCAAGGGCGTCTGTCTGTCACTGGCCCAGATGATGGCGGTGAGCGCCGCACTGGCCGAGCGCGTCTCCCCGGCACAGGTAGAAAAACACCTCACCCTGCTGCCGCTGGCCACCCTGCTCGAGAACATTACCGGCCTCTATGTACCACTGCTGACCGGCGCCTGCAGCCGCATCCCGTCGCTCGGGGAGCTCGGCTTCACCGGTTCCAGCTCACTCAACCCGGCCATGCTGGCCCAGGCGCTGCTGCGCTGGCCAACCCACAGTCTGGTGCTGGTGCCCGAGCTGCTGCGCCTGCTGCTTGCCCTGTGTGCCAGCACACCGACGCTGATCCAGCAGCTCAAGGGGTTGCGTTTTATCGCCGTCGGTGGCGGCAAGGTCGCCCCCGACCTTATCGCTCATGCGCGCCAAATTGGCCTGCCGGTTTATGAGGGGTATGGCCTCTCGGAGTGCGGCTCCGTGGTCGCCCTCAACAGCCTGAACGCTGACAAGCCGGGTAGCGTGGGCCGCCCCCTGACGCACTGCCAGGTCTCCATTGCCGATGATGGCGAGATCCTGGTGCGCGGCAATCCGATGCTGGGTTATCTGGGAGACGATGAGCCCAAGCCGGAGCAGATCGCCACCGGCGACCTGGGACATCTGGATGATGAGGGCTACCTCCATATCACCGGACGCAAGAAGAATGTCCAGATCACCGCCTTTGGCCGCAACTTCTCCCCCGAGTGGGTCGAGGCTGAAGCCCAGCTCTGTCCCGCCATCGCCCGTATCGTGGTCTTTGGCGATGGCCAGCCCGCCAACGTGGCGCTGATCCAGCCACTGCCGGGAGCCGAAGCCGACCTGCCCCGCCAAATTGAAGGATTGAACAGCCGTTTACCCGATTATGCCCGGCTGCACCACTGGTTGCCGGTCGCGCTGGATCAACATCCCGGGCTGCTGACCGCCAACGGGCGCCCTCGTCGCAACGAGATTTACCAACACTTTTCCCAGCAAATTAGCCAATGCCTTACAGGAGAATCGTCATGAGCTTCTACCAGACTCTGCAACAAGCTACTGCCCAGGATCGCGAGCATCTGTTCAACGCCCCCATCATCGAAGCCTGTCGCCGTGGCGACATCAGCCGTGACACCTATCTCGCCTTTCTGGCGCAGGCTTACTACCACGTGCGCCAGACGGTTCCGCTCTTGATGGCAACCGGCGGCAAGCTGGGTCAGGAGTACGAGTGGGTACGCGGTGCCCTTGCCGAGTACATCGACGAGGAGTATGGCCATCAGGAGTGGATCCTCAATGATATCCGCGCCTGTGGCGGCGATGCCGAGGCGGTACGCCACGGTCAGCCGGGGCTGCCCATCGAGCTGATGGTGGCCTTCCTCTACGACCAGATCCAGCGCGGCAACCCCATGGGCTTCTTCGGCATGGTGCAGGTACTGGAAGGCACCAGCGTGGCCATCGCCCTCACCGTCGCCGACCAGCTGAAGAGCGGCCTCGGACTGCCTCCACAAGCGATGAGCTACCTGAGCTCCCACGGTACTCTGGATCAGGAGCACCTCAAGTTCTTCGAATCCCTGATGGATCGGGTCGAGAGCCCGGCGGATCAGGCGGCCATCATCCACGGGGCCAAGGTGGTCTACCGCCTCTATGGCGAGATGCTCTACAACCTCACCGCCACTGTGTAAATCGGCAGCAGACAGCAAAAAGGGAACCCACACCATGAAGCTTGAAGGGAAACTCGTGCTGCTCACCGGCGCCAGCGGTGGCATAGGTGAGGAGCTGGCGCAGGAGCTGGCCGCCCAGGGGGCCCACCTGCTGCTGCACGGCCGCCGCGGTCCAGCGCTGGAGCGACTGTGCAAGTCACTGCCGCATCCCGAGCGCCATCAGGTGGTGCTCGCCGACCTCGGCTCTGCCCAGGAGCGGGCCAAGCTGTTGCAACACCCGGCGTTGGAGAACGGGATCGACATCCTGATCAACAACGCTGGCTGCAACCAGTTTGCCTGGCTGGAAGATCAGAGCTTCGAGCAGGTGGAGCGCCAGCTGCTGCTCAATATCGAGGCGCCCATCCAGCTCACCCGTGCCCTGCTGCCAACCATGCGCAAGCCGGGGATCATCATGAACATGGGGTCGAGCCTGGGCAGCATCGGCTACCCCGGTTACAGCGTCTACTGCGCCAGCAAATTTGCCCTGCGCGGCTTTAGCGAAGCGCTGGGACGGGAGCTGGAGGGCAGCGGCATCAAGGTGCTGCACTTTGCCCCCCGCGCCACCCGCACCAAACTCAATTCCGAAGCGGCTTACGAGATGAATGCAGCGCTCGGCACCCAGACCGACAGCCCGCAGGAAGTAGCGGAAGAGGCGGTCATCGCCCTGTGCAACGAAACCCGCCGCAGCTGGCTCGGCTGGCCGGAAAAACTGTTCGTGCGGCTCAACGCCCTGCTGCCCGGCATCGTCGATAAAGCGCTGGCCAGACAGCTGCCGATCATCAAACGTTATGCCCGTCATCTTCAGCCAGGGACGGCTGATGCCGGCGCCAACAGTGCGCCACAACCAGACTTGTCCCGCCCGATCCCGACCAAGAAGGAGCATTAATATGAATTTTGTCCGTCAATCAGTGACCTCTTGTGCCATCGCCATCCTGCTGGGGTCCTCCTCGGTCATGGCCGCGGGTGATGCCCTCGTCCCCATCCAGCAACAGTGGGCCGTCTGCCAGTATCAACAGACCGGCAAGGCGAAAGAGAGCTGCCTCGAAACTCTGAGCACCCGGGCCGAAGCGGCCAGCGCCAAGGAGCCTTTTCGTGCCGATCTGCTGATCTGGTCGGCCATCGTCAAGAGCACCTGGGCGGGGGCCAAAGGGGGGCTGGGGGCTCTGGGGCTGGTGAAAGAGGCCAAGGCCAAGCTGGAGCTTGCGCTCAAGCAGGATCCCAAGGCGCTGGACGGCTCCGCCTACACCAGTCTGGGATCCCTCTACTATCAGGTGCCCGGCTGGCCGGTCGGCTTTGGCGATGACGAAAAGGCAGAGCAGCTGCTCAAGCAGGCGCTGGCCATCAATCCGGATGGCATCGACCCCAACTTCTTCTATGGCGACTTCCTGCTGGATCAGGGTCGCAAGGCCGAGGCCAAAACCTACCTCGACAAGGCGCTGGCCGCCCCGGCCCGCCCGGGCCGCGAAGTGGCCGACGAAGGGCGCAGAATGGAGATCCGCGATCGGCTGGCCAAGCTATAAAACCCAGATGGATCAAAGAACTATTTAAACTCTGCCCACCAGCTTGCATACTGGTGGGCAGGGTTGTTTATGCCACGGCACGCCCTGGCGCTGAGCCAGATCGCGACACCCAACAAACAGGGAGAAAAGAATGCGGATCCTGCTGGTAGAAGATGATGTGATGCTGGGGGATGGTATGCAGGATGCACTGCGCCATAGCGGCTACACGGTGGACTGGCTGCAACAGGGGTTGCCCGCTCTGGCTGCCCTCAAGAGCGACGAGTTCGCCGCCCTGATCCTCGATCTCAATCTGCCCGACATCGATGGCCTCAGCCTGCTGCGCAAGTTGCGACGTGAAGGACACCAGCTGCCTGTGCTGATCCTCACCGCCCGCGATGCGCTGGACGATCGGGTGGTCGGCCTCGATGCCGGCTCCGACGACTACATGGTCAAGCCCTTCGCCCTGCAGGAGCTCAACGCCCGCCTGCGCGCCCTGGTTCGTCGCAGCAAGGGGCAGGCTCAGGCGGTACTGGAGTATGGCGATATTCTTATCTATCCCGAATCCCAGCAGGTCACCTATCAGGGGGAGGCGGTCAAACTCACCCCCCACGAATACAAGTTGCTGCAGGAGCTGATCAGCCAGAGCGGCCGGGTGCTGAGCAAGGATCAGCTGCAACAGAGCCTCTACGGCTGGGATGAAGGGGCCGAGAGCAACGCGGTAGAGGTGCATATCCACCATCTGCGCAAGAAGTTCTACAGCGATCTCATCCGCAATATTCGCGGGGTCGGCTACATCATTCCCCAGCTCGAACAGCCAAGCCGGACACCCGCACGATGAAACGCCCCCGCTCCATTCGCCGCTTTCTGCTCACCGGTATCCTGACGCTGGTGAGCCTGAGTCTTACCATCAGCGCCTTTATCGGCTACATGGAGGCGAGCCACGAAATGGAGGAGCTGTTTGATGCGCGCCTAGCCCAGTCGGCGCGCATCACCAACCAGCTGCTGGCCCGCTATATGGCCCAGCAGGGGCAGTTGCCCGCCAATGGCACCGTCTATCAGGAGTGGGAGGCGCAAAATCCCGATGAGTGGCAAAAAGACCCCAGCCTCAACCTGACCGGCGAGGATCGGGAGATCACCCCCTACGGCCACGAGTTCGAACGCAATCTCTACTTCCAGCTGCTCGATGAAAAGGGCGGCTTGCTGCTGCGCGCCCCCAGCGCCCCGGAGCAGCCGCTGGTCACCCTGGCTATCGGCTTCGACACGGTCGAAAAAGATAATCACCAGTGGCGCACCTTCACTCTCTACAACCAGCAGGAGCAGACCTGGCTGGTGGTAGCCGAGCGGGACGACGAGCGCAGCGAACTGGCCAGCAAGATGGCCACCCTCACCATGCTGCCGCTGCTGATCACCCTGCCCTTTCTGCTGGCCCTGCTTTGGTGGCTCATCACCCGCGGGCTGGCCCCCCTTCGTCAGCTGGCCCAGGCCATCAGCGAACGTCACCCCGCCAACCTGAGCCCGCTCAGCCTCAAGATAAGCGCGCAGGAGCTGACGCCCCTCACCAACGAGATCAACCGGCTGATGCAGGCGCTGGCGGAGACCATAGAGCGGGAGAAGCAGTTCACCAACGAGGCGGCCCACGAGCTGCGCACCCCGCTGGCGGTGCTGCGGATCCACAGTGAAAATGCCCTGACTGCCGAAGATGAAGTGAGCCGCCAGCAATCCCTGCACAAGATGCTGCAAGCCCTCGATCGCAGCGATCGGCTGATCCGCCAACTGCTGACCCAGGCCCGTATCGACAACCAGCAGGGACTGGTGCTGACCGAGCTGGAGATAGGCCACCTGCTGCAAGGCACCCTGGCGACGCTGGCTCCCATCGCGCTCAAGAAGGATCAGCAGCTATCGCTGGAGTGTGAATTTCCGCTGCTGGTGATGGGGCAGGCCACCCTGCTCGAGCTGCTGTTCAGCAACCTGATCGACAATGCGTTGCGCTACACCCAGCCGGAGGGCGAGATCAGGGTGCGGGTTCAGCGAGAAGGCAACCGGGTGAGGGTGGATGTGAGCGACAACGGCCCCGGCATTCCCGCCAGTGCCTTGCCCCGGCTGTATGAACGCTTCTTTCGGGTCAATCCCCAGCAGGGGGATGGCGTCGGCCTTGGCATGGCCATCGTCTCGCGCATCGCCCAGTTGCACGGCGCCGACCTCGATGTCCACAACCGGCCGGAAGGGGGGCTGGAGGTGAGCGTGTTACTCCCGCTCCCGCCGGCAAGATAAGCGATAAGCAAACAGCCCGCGATGCGGGCTGTTTGCTTTCAATGACAGGCTGGCTGCACGGTAAAGGTTCGACTGGCATCTACCGGGCCCAGCTCGGCCAGCAGCCGGCGGCCCAGCAGCACCGGATAGATCATCTTGCTGCGATCCCGCAGGGTGAACCACTCCTCATACACCTTGTCCCCCAGACAGATGGACATGGTCACCGTTGGCCGCTGCTCCATACCGCCCGCCCCGCGCACCGTCACGCTGCGCTCGACCCGCCGCTCGAACTGCTGCTTGACCAGCTTGCCGCTGTCGGCATCGGTAACCACCAGCATGAAGCGCACCCAGGGCTTGCCATCCCGTTTGAATCTGGTGATGGAGCGCGCATCGAGGGAAGAGGTGAGCGCCCCGGTGTCGAGTTTCATCTTCACCGCCACGCCGGTGGGCAAAATAAGCCCCTTCTCGATCCAGCCATAGCTGGTCGGGGTCTCAGCCAGCGCACTGCCACACAGTGCCAGCATCAAGGCGATCCCCACCATCATCTTGCCCATTTTACTGCCCTGCCTTGTCAATCCTGCGCTCAGATCTACCACAGTCCCATTGTGGGTCAATCCGATTTATTTCAGCTACTTGGATAATATCTGGCTGGTCAGGAGAGAGACGACAAGGGGTGGCCGAACGGCGGCCCAAGCGGGAAGGAATATCGAAGGAGAGCAAGGCACTGAACGGTGCTGGATGAAACTGGTGGTTAACCTCAGGTTGTGACGCCAAAGGCTACCACAAGGATTTACAAATTATCAGTCTTGTTCTGAAGGGATTTTTGCCTACACTGTTGTAAACCGGAGGGCCTGAAAACCACCGGTTTTTTTGCGCCTGCCGAAAATTTGCCACTGCAAAAGTGACTTTCAACAAGGCTCAATAAGGAATTTGTAATGCGTATCGAAGAAGACTTGAAGCTCGGTTTCAAGGATGTCCTGTTCCGCCCCAAGCGCTCTACTCTCAAGAGCCGTTCCCAAGTAAGCCTGACCCGTCAGTTCACCTTCAAACACACTCAGACCCAATGGCAGGGCGTACCCGTCATCGCCGCCAACATGGATACCGTCGGCAGCTTCGCCATGGCGCGCACGCTGGCCGGTTTCGAGATGATGACCGCGGTACACAAGCACTACAGCCTTGAGCAGTGGCAAGCTTTCGTCAACGAGACCGACCCGGCGCTGCTGGGCCATGTGATGGTCTCCACCGGCACCTCGGCTGAAGATTTCGCCAAGACCCGCCAGATCCTCGCCATGTCCGAAGCGCTGCGCTTCATCTGTGTCGACGTGGCCAACGGCTACTCCGAACACTTCGTCGAATTCGTGCGCAAAATTCGTGAAGCCTGCCCCAACCACGTCATTCTGGCGGGCAACGTGGTGACCGGCGAGATGGTCGAAGAGCTGATCCTCTCCGGCGCCGACATCGTCAAGGTTGGCATCGGCCCGGGCTCTGTCTGCACCACTCGCGTCAAGACCGGCGTCGGCTATCCGCAACTCTCCGCCATCATCGAGTGTGCCGATGCGGCCCACGGCCTCGGCGGCCAGATCGTCGCGGACGGTGGTTGCACCTGCCCGGGTGATGTGGCCAAGGCATTCGGCGGCGGCGCCGACTTCGTGATGCTGGGCGGCATGCTGGCAGCCCACGAGGAGTGCGGCGGCGAGATCGTTGATGTGAACGGCGAGCCCTTCATGAAGTTCTACGGCATGAGCTCCTCCAGCGCCATGGACAAGCACGCCGGTGGTGTTGCCGAGTATCGCGCCTCCGAAGGCAAAACCGTGCTGCTGCCCTATCGTGGTCCGGTCGAGAACGCCGTGCGTGACATTCTGGGCGGTGTGCGCTCCACCTGTACCTATGTTGGCGCCAGTCAGCTCAAGGAACTCACCAAGCGCACTACCTTTATCCGGGTACACGAGCAGGAGAACAACGTCTACGGCAAGGAGTAACTTGCAGCAGACCGCCGTCACGCGCTGACGGTTAGAAGCCAATCCACCGGTGTGCTACCCTGCGCACCGGTTTTTTGCATCTGGAACCCCGAGCCATGACCAGCCCCCTGCCCCCCTTTGACTGGGATATTTTCTGTTGCGTCGTAGACAACTTCGGTGACATCGGCGTCACTTGGCGGCTCGCTCGCCAGCTGAAGCGAGAGGGGAAGATCCCCACCCACGGCAATGAAGTACAGGTGCGACTCTGGGTGGACGATCTGGCAAGCTTTGCCCGCATTTGTCCGGGGCTCGATCCGGCGCAGGATGGCCAGTGGGTCGAGGGCATCTATATCCAGCACTGGCATGAGACCCTGCCGACTGACATGACCCCGGCCAAGGTGGTGATCGAGGCCTTTGCCTGCGAGCTGCCCGCCCCCTTCATTGAACGAATGGCCGAGCAGATGGCGAGCCAACCCAGCCCCCCCTGCTGGATCAATCTGGAGTACCTCTCGGCAGAGAGCTGGGTCGAGGATTGCCACGCCCTCGCCTCGCCGCAACGGGTCGGCAACCAGAGCCTCAACAAATACTTCTTCTTCCCGGGCTTTACCGCTAAAACCGGTGGCCTCCTGTGCGAGCAGGGGCTCATCGCCGAACGAGAGCGGTGGCAACAGGATAAGGCAGGCATTGCCGCCTACTGGGCCAGTCTCGGTTTGCCAGCGCAACAAGAGCACGAGCTGCGAGTCAGCCTCTTTACCTACGAAAGCGATGCGCTGAAAAGTCTGGTCAACAGCTGGTGCCAGAGCGCTACCCCCATCACCCTGCTGCTGCCGCTGGGCCGCTCGCTACAGGATGTGCTGCGCGGCGCAGGCCTTGAAGAGGTCATCACCGCCGCCAAGGCGGGAGATCTGCTCCACTCGGGCAATCTCACCATCAAGCTGCTGCCGATGACCGATCAGGCCGGCTACGATCGGCTACTGTGGAGCTGCGATCTCAATCTGGTGCGCGGGGAGGACTCCTTCGTGCGGGCCCAGTGGGCTGCCCGCCCTTTCCTGTGGCACATCTACCCGCAAGAAGAGCAGGCCCACATGATCAAACTGGACGGTTTTCTCGATCACTATCTGGCCGAACTGCCCGCAGACGCAGCCCAATGGCTACGAAATTTCAGCCATGCCCTCAATCAGGGGGAGGAGACAGGCGAACTTTGGGCCCAATGGCCCCGATATAGCGCCATTTGGCAGCAACATGGGCGAAGCTGGTCACAGAAGTTGCTCCGGGATGGGGATCTCGTCACGCGGTTGGTGAAATTTTTAGAAAGCCGTATATAATCTGGCAGTTTTTATCCGTCCGTTTCACGAACAGGAATTTTTTACATGAAAACCGCACAGGAAATCCGCGCTGGTAACGTAGTCATGATCGGTACCGAGCCGATGGTGGTTCAGAAGGCTGAATTCAACAAATCCGGCCGTAACTCCGCCGTGGTCAAAATGAAGCTCAAAGGCCTGCTGAACGGCAGCGCCACCGAGACCGTCTTCAAGGCCGACGACAAGCTGGACGTGGTTCAGCTGGAGCGTAAAGAGTGCACCTACTCTTACTACTCCGATCCCCTGTATGTCTTTATGGACACCGAGTACAACCAGTACGACATCGAGAAAGACAACCTGGGTGACGCGCTGAACTACCTGGTAGACGGTATGGAAGACATCTGCGAAGTAACTTTCTACAACGAGAAAGCCATCTCCGTGGAACTGCCGACCACTATCGTTCGCGAAGTTGAGTACACCGAGCCGTCCGCTCGTGGCGACACCTCCGGTAAAGTGACCAAGCCTGCCCGTCTGAAGGGCACTACCTACGAGCTGGCTGTTGCCGCCTTCGTAGAGATCGGTGACAAGATCGAAATCGACAGCCGCACCGGCGAATTCAAGCGTCGCGTCAACTAATTGACCGCTTTGAATTGATTGCAAAAAAGCGAGCCAACGGCTCGCTTTTTTATTACCTGCGCATTGCCATCACACTACCCACCTTCAGAAAATCCTGCCGCCGCCGCTAACCCTGTTAACCGGGGGTGCATACTATGGCCAGATTATCCTTATCACTGCTGTTATTGACCATGCTGGCTGGCAACGTGACGCAAGCGAGCGAAGTCACGCCCCCCGTCGCCGAACCACTCCCTCTCGATCACTGGCAAGCCAGCGACTGGAAAGGGCTACCCGATGCTACCCAGATCGACAAGCAGACGGTGCTGTTCGCCAAACACGACAGTGAAAACTATCTGGGGCTGGCCATTTTGCTGCCCGACTGGCAGCGCAGCGGCCAACTGTGGCAACTGACCCGCGCCCTTGGTCAGCTGGGCTTTGATACCCTGCTGCTGCTCCCCTCCCCCCAACAGACCGAATTCGACCCCGCCGCCGAGAAAAAAGCGAAAAACAGCGACGAATTTCGCAAGCAGTTTGCCGAGCGGATCAGCAAGCTGGCCGATGCCAAGCTGCAAGAGGGGGGCTTCAAGCTGATCCTGGCGCAAGGCACCGGCGCCGCCTGGACCGCTAATCTCATCGCCAGCGAACAGTTGCCCGCCCCCGATGCGCTGGTACTGCTCGACGGCTTCTTCCCCAATCAGCAGAGTAATCAGATGCTGGCCAAACAAGTGGCGCAGGCTGCCATCCCCACCCTCGATCTCTATCAGGAGGATGGCGGCCGCTGGCCACTCTTAGCCGCAGAGGCCCGTAGAAGCGAGAGCCGGCGCAGCCACAAACTCAACTATCGTCCCTACGCGCTAATGGAACTGGGGGAGACCCCCACCCGCATTCAGGGGTGGCTCAATCATCTGGGCTGGCTCTAAGCAGACCCCACCGCAGCAACAATCAGACGCCAAAGCGCGCGCAAGCTCACATCCGCCGGATAAAGCCCCGACATAACGCAGATGCAGGCTCGCCCTGACCGCATTCTCTTTGGCATCATTGCCTCTCGACTCGGAAAAATGGCAGGCAGGTCCATGCAGCAAATCGTATTTCTCGACAGCGATACCCTGGATGCGGGCATCACCCTGCATCACCCAGACTTCCCCCACCACTGGCAGAGCTATCCGCGAACCGCCCCGGAACAGGTGGTGGAGCGGCTGAAAGATGCCAGCATCGCCATCATCAATAAGGTGCGGATCGGTGCCGCAGAGCTGGCTCAATTGCCGGATCTCAAGCTTATCGCCCTGGCTGCCACCGGCAGTGACAACGTGGATCTGGCAGCATGCCGCGCCGCCAACGTCGGGGTGTGCAACATCCGTAACTACTCGGGCCCCTCGGTGCCGGAGCACGCCATGGCGCTGATGCTGGCCCTGTCGCGCAACCTCTTCTGCTGGCGCCAGTCGCTGCTGGAGGGGCGCTGGCAACAGAGCGGCCAGTTTTGCTTCTTCGACCACAACATCATGGATCTGCACGGCAAGCAGATCGGCATCATCGGCAAGGGCACCCTTGGCCAAGCGCTTGGCGAGCGAGCTAAAGGGATGGGGATGACGGTGCGCTACGCCCAGAGTCAGGTTGGCGCCAGCCACGATGAGGATCGCCTGCCCCTCGATGAACTGCTGCAAAGCTCGGATGTGATCAGCCTGCACTGCCCGCTGACCCCCTACACCCGCAACCTGATTGGCGAGCGGGAGCTGGGGCTGATGAAAGCGGGAGCTTTGTTGATCAACGTCGGCCGTGGTGGACTGGTGGATGAGGAGGCGCTGCTGCAAGCGTTGGCCAATGGCCAGCTCGGTGGCGCAGGCTTCGATGTGGCGAGTGTCGAACCTCCGCCCCCCGATCACCCGCTGATGAAGGCCCTGCAATACCCCCACTTCATTCTGACCCCTCATGTGGCCTGGGCCAGCGAGGAGTCGATGCAGCGCTTGGCCGATCAACTGATAGATAACATCAACGCTTTCGCTGCCGGTCGCCGCCAGCACCGGCTGGTCTGAACCACAGCGCTGCAATCCGCATCCAGCAGCGCCCCCCAGGTCAACGGGTTTGCATCTGCTGACCCTGCACAGCGTATCGGTGCAAAGCGTGGCATCCAGATGAAGGTGGGGCTTAGCCCCTGAACGAACCCGCACTAAAACATGATCTGCAGATCAAAAAAATCCCCGCCAGACAAGGCGGGGATTTTTGTATCAGAGGCTGGCCAACAGGCCACTGGCTATCAGTGTTAAATACGGAACATGCCGACCTGATTGCTCAGCTCCCCCGAAATATTTTTAAGTTGTTCAGAGAGATTACGAGAGCTGTCCGCATCTACCGCCAGTTCGTCGGACACATCTTTCACCGCTTGAATGTTGCGACTTACCTCATCGGTGACGGCCCGTTGCTCTTCAGCGGCACTGGAAATCTGGGTCGCCATGTCGGAGATCTGGTTGATCGAGGTGGTGATCTGCTCCAGCGCATGGGTGGCATTGTTGGCATCATCCACGCTGTTTTGTGCCAGCTGTTGCCCTTCGTGCATGGTGCTGACAGCCCCCTGGGTGTTGCGCTGAAGAGTCTCGATCATGCTGCGGATCTCGACGGTGGAGCTGTGGGTACGCTGTGACAATACCCGCACCTCATCGGCGACCACCGCAAAACCTCGACCCTGTTCGCCCGCCCGGGCGGCTTCAATCGCCGCGTTCAATGCCAGCAGGTTAGTCTGCTCGGCAATGCCCTGAATGGTAGAAAGGATGGTGTTGATCTCCTGAGCGTTCTTCTCCAGCTCCTGAATGATGTTGGAGGCCTGCTCTACCTGGGTCGCCAGATCAGTGATGGAGCGCTGATTGCGAGCGATCACCTGCTTGCCGTGCTCACAACTACTAGAAGACGAACGAGCCGCATCTGCTGTCTGCTCAGCGTTACTGGCTACCTCGACCGCAGTGGCTGACATTTCGTGTACCGCAGTGGCGATCTGGGAGATCTCGTTTTGCTGGCGTGCCAGCCCCTGATTGGCCTTCTCCGCCATGCTGTGGGAGGACTTGGCCTGCTGGTTGAGTTGACCGGAGGAGTTGGAGATATCCTGCACCATGACATGGATCCGGTCGATGAAGGTGTTGACGTGTTTGGCAACAGCACCCACCTCATCTTCACGCTCGATCTTGATGCGGCGGGTCAGATCGCCGTTGCCACGGGAGAGATCGGCAATCGCCTCGCCCAGGGTTTTCAGGGGGGCCAGCGAGCCGTTGATGGCGACATAGGAGAAGCCAGCCACGATCAGTATGGTGATGAGCCCCTGAATGAGGGAGGAGGTGACCATGCTGCGTACCGACTGGTAGGCGGTCTCTTCATCCACCATCATGCCGTAATACCAGCTGGTATTGGGGATAGCGTTGAAGTCAAAGACCTCTTTCTTGCCGCTGATCACCAGCTCGTTGATCATGCCGTCATGGGCAATCTGGTTGATGTAAGATGCGGTCAACTCGGGTGCCAGTGCCGTGGCGGGTTTCAAGCTTAGGGAGGCATCAGGGTGCGCGATAATGGTGCCATTGCTGTCTACCAGAATGGCATAAGTCCCTTCGGAGCTGACCGCCAGAATATCCGAGATAAGGGCGCTGATAGAGACGTCGCCGGCGATGACCCCCTGGGTATTGCCACGCTGAAACGGCTCGGCAATGGTAACGATCAACTGGCCACTGGAGATATCGGCATAGGGCGCCGTGATGACCAGTTTTCCTGCCGCCATGGCATCTTGGTACCAGGGGCGCTGGCGGGGATCATAACCGGCAGGCAGATCGGTCGGTTTGCTCTGGATCATCTTGCCATCTGCGGTACCGGCATAGACCAGATCGAAGCCACCTGCGCTCATCGACTGGGCCAGATGGCTGATGGGCTCATCTTCTTTGGCGAATGATTCCTTGGTGGTGCTGACTATGCTGATCCGGGAGTCGACCCAGCGTGAGATCCCCTTGACGTTGGCCATGGAGCTTTCGTCAATGATGTTCCAGACCAGACGCTGGGTTTCACTGCGCAGTTGCGTGGTGTTGTACCAGACTTGCAGGCCGGTGATCACCAGAATGATGATCCCTATCGCAAGGACCAGCTTGTTTTTTATGGATAAGTTCATGGTTACATCCTTGTGAGCGTCAGTCAGAGTGTGTATGTGCAAGTTATTGTTATGAGCCAGTAGCTATCGGCCGTTGTTGAACTTTTTGTATCCCGAACTGCTATTTAAAGTTAGTGCCTAAATCAGTGCTTATCCATATGTGTATCGCGCCCTCATGGCACCAGCAAACGATCGGGTCGATTGGTAAAGATTCCATCGACCCCCATGCTGGCGAGCGTTTCATAATCCTCAGGATAATCAACGGTATAAACCAGCACCTTTAACCCGCGCCTATGGGCATCTTCAACCAGCATCCGGTCGACAAAATCCACATCGCAATTGAGTGACCAGGCCCCCAGATCTTCGGCAAACTGCGCCAGTGTAAACGGCAGATTGGCGGTCAGGGCGCCGAGCCGGATATCGGGCCGCAAAGCAGCAAATCGGGCCAGCTCAGGGTGGTGGAAGGAGGAGACCACCCACTGACAGGCAGCAAAACCGAGCTCTGTTTCTGCCCGCAGGGTCAGGGCTGCCACCGCATCGGCGGTATGAGCGCCCTTGAGCTCAATGTGAAGTTCACAGCGTCCGGCGATGATCTCCATCACCTGCCACAGGGTCGGGATCACCTCCCCCTCACCGGCATCGAGCTGCTCCAGATAAGCGCGAGCTTGTTCGGTCAGTACCCCCTTGCCGTTGCTGCAGCGTTCCAACCGCCGATCGTGGAATACCCACAACTCGCCATCGGCCGCCTGCACGTCGATCTCGATAGCTGGCGCTCCCAACTCCAGCGCTTTGGCCATCGCTTTGAGGGTGTTCTCCGGTGCCAGACCGCTGGCGCCACGGTGGGCAATAATCTGCATATTCAGCTCCTTTTACCTCGAGGGTCAGCCGCGGCTCAGGTGAATGTCGATCTGTTGATAGATCTCGTACAGCTTCTGATTTTCCGGGGTATCGCTCTTGGGTACGCACTGCAACAGGGTTTCGGCTTGTGCCGCTGGCGACATTAACACCAAAGAGAGCAACAGGAGGGTGAGCTGGCGTTGCAACATGAGGCTCGTTTCCATTCAGAAGAGGTGGCCCTAGCCTAAAACAGCTCAGGGAGACGGGTAAAGCCGTCTACATTAATGATTCATAACATAAATAACAGGCAGTTATTGCGCTGTTTCGCTATTATCCTCGCCGCTTTCCCTCCACTGAGCCGAACATGTCAGCTGTTGATCTGGGCACTGCCCCACTATCTCGCCTTTTCTGGCGTTACGTAACCCCGACCGTGGCTGCCATGTTGATCACTGGCATCTATGTCACCATCGATGGCATCTTCGTTGGCCACTTGCTCGGTCAGGACGGCATGGCTGGTCTTATGCTGGCCTATCCCATCTGCGCCGTGCTCTATGCGGTGGGGGCCCTGATCGGCATGGGAGCCTCGTCGCTGGTCTCCTTTTATCTGGGGCAGGGCAACCCGGCCAAAGCCCGCCATATCGTCGGCAATGCGCTGGTGATGGTGCTGCTGGCCTCGGCGTTGCTCAGCTTTATCGGGATCCGCTATGGCGAGCCCATGCTGGCCTGGATGGGGGCGGAAGGGGAGATCTTCACGGCAGGTCTTGCTTATCTGCAGGCCTACGCCTGGCTCGGCGTATTTGCAGTGCTGTCGATGGCATTCAGCTCACTGCTACGCAACGATGGCCGACCCGGGTTTGTCACCATCATCATGGTGGTAGGAGGGTTACTTAATGTGGGGCTCGATTATCTACTGATGGTGGTGTTCCCGTTCGGGCTGGCCGGGGTGGCAACGGCCACCATGATCTCCCAGGCCGTCACCGGCCTTGCCTGTCTGTGGCACTTCTTCACGCCGCGCAGCCAGCTGCGGATCAGCTGGGACACCCTGCGCCCTGATCTCGCGCTGATGGCCGAAACGATACGACTCGGGGTGTCGAGCTTTCTGATGTACCTCTACCTCTCGGTGGTACTGGCGCTGCATAACAAGGCGCTGCTGGCGGTGGGCACTTCGCTGCATGTGGCCGCCTACGGGGTGATCAGCTACACCGAGGCGTTCTTTTATCTGGTGTTCGAGGGGATCGCCATGGGTATCCAGCCCATCGCCAGCTTTAACGCCGGGGCAGGTCACTGGCAGCGGGTGTTGCGGGTGCGCAATCTGGCCCTCGGGGTGACGCTGGGGATCGCCCTGTGCGCCATGATACCGCTCTATCTATGGCCGGAAGGAGCGGTTTATCTGTTTGCCGGTGACAACGCAACCTTGCTGCCAGTGGCTAGCCTCGGGATCTGGCTCTATTTCTGGGGCTTGCCGATGGAAGGGTTACTGCTGGTGGGGGCCACCTATTTCCAAGCCATCAATCGTGCGCGCATCGCTTCACTGCTCACCGGCGGCAAGCTGGTGCTGATCGGCGGCTTCTTGTGGGGATTCTCGACCCTGTGGGGGGTACCCGGTGTCTGGTTGGCGCTACCGACTTGCAGCTCATTGCTGGTACTGGTGATGTGGCGGGCGATGCGCAAGGAGTCAAGGGCACACCCGTTGGCCGGATAGATAGATGAATGTGCAGGGCGGGTAACATCCTGCACATTCATATAAGGGGTGGCGGTTCGTCGGGGGAATGTGTCGCCAAACATGGCGCAAGCCACCTTCAGCATCCATCGATAACATATTCTCTTAGGCACAAAAACGGCCCTGTTTTCAACAAAACAGGGCCGTTTTTCATGCTATCAGAGCGGCTTTTGCCACAAGGTCAGCAGCAGATCCTGTTCCAGTTCATCCGGCCCTTGCTGGATAAAGGCATGGCGTTGTTCGCCAGTGGCTCGCCAGCCAAGACGGCTGGTTTCCAGAATAAAGCTGCGCAGGGCTTGATCCATCTGCAGGGCGAATTGGCAGCGCTGTTGCCCCATTGCGGTCAGCCCCGGCAAAGTGGGCCAACTCAGGGGATGCTCCATGCTCACCGGGTTGAGGCTGACCCGCAGTTGCCACTGATGACGCGGACCCGGCTGCAAATAGAGCAGGTAACCGCCTGGGGCCAACCAGTCCGCCAGCAGTTCGCTCTTGACCTTGAGGTCATTGACCAGCAACACCTGTGCTTTACCCGGTTGTAACGGGGCACGGGCAGGATCGGCAATGACAAACTGGTTCTCTGGCTGGGCCTTTTTGGCAGCAAAGATGGTGTTCTTGGCAATATCGATGCCACTAAACTGCCAACCGGGCAGGCGTGCAGCCAGCGCACGGCAATAGTAACCCTCGCCACAGCCCAGATGGATCAGCTCTTGCTCGGGCAAGTTGGAGAGCAGACCCACCATTGCCTCGACCAGTGGCAGCTGGTGCCCCTGCTCCAAAAAGTGGTGTTTGGCGCGCATCAGCGCACGGCTGTCGCTGTCTTTGGGATTTTTATTACCGGGGATCAGATCCAGATAACCTTCCGGAGCCGGATCAAAATGGTGTTTGTTGTCGCAATAACGGCCTTGAGAGGCCTCATGAAGATGGAGCGGACTGCGGCAACGGGGGCATTGAAGATGCATACAAACTCTCTTGGCTGACGCCATGGTACAGGGAAGGGCGTTCGGGATTATAGGGGAGAGGATCCAAAAAGGCTGCCGTAGCAGCCTTTTTGATCCCAAGACCATTATCCGGTCATTGGTTCAACAATCAGCGGGTGCCAAAAACCACTATGGTTTTGCCATGGGCAGAGATGAGCTCCTGCTCTTCCAGCATCTTGAGGATGCGGCCCACAGTCTCACGAGAACAGCCGACAATCTGGCCGATCTCCTGACGGGTGATCTTGATCTGCATGCCATCCGGATGGGTCATGGCATCTGGCTGGGTAGCCAGGTTGAGCAAGGTCTGGGCGATCCGGCCGGTCACATCCAGGAAAGCGAGGTTACCCACTTTCTGGCTGGTATGTTGCAAGCGTTTGGCCATTTGACCGGAGAGACGCAGCAGAATATCCGGGTTGACCTGGATCAACTGGCGGAACTTCTTGTAGGAGATCTCTGCGACTTCACAGGAGCCTTTAGCACGCACCCAAGCAGAACGCTCAGGATTGTCATTTTCTTCGAACATCCCCATTTCGCCCAGGAAGTCGCCCTGGTTCAAATAGGAGAGGATCATCTCTTTGCCCTCATCGTCCTTGATCAAGACGGCCACCGTACCCTTGACGATGTAATAGAGGGTCTCCGCTTTTTCACCCGCATGGATCAGGGTGCTCTTGGCGGGATACTTATGAATGTGGCAGTGCGACAAGAACCATTCCAGGGTGGGATCGCTTTGCGGTTTGCCAATGACCATGAGAATTCCTCTGTAGTGTCTTTTTATGGACTTGTGCGTCCGGGCAAGCTGCCAATCTTGCCATTCCTTGTATTAGTCGCAGTAGGATAAGAGCCTTTGCCTGTGCTGACAAGGCTTTGCGGGCTTTTGAAAGAGCCCTTTGAGTAATGCCTGCTGCGCTGCGTGGGTCATTCTAGGGAAGATGGCGGTAACAGATGTTGATTTTGATCTATTTCCCTCCCAACTCGTCGCTTTCTGAGCATCAGGCGCAGAGATGCCACCGGTTCGATAGCTGGGGTATGCTAGGGACATAATGAACACGCCATAACAAGCAACAGGATGAACAAGATGAAAGCCAAAGTCAGCTGGGTGGAAGGGATGAAATTTATCGGTGAGAGCGAATCCGGTCACACCGTGACCCTGGATGGTGCTAATCCGGGAGAAGGGGTGAGCCCGATGGAGATGATCCTGCTGGCGGTGGGTGGCTGCAGCTCTATTGATGTGGTCTCCATTCTCGAGAAAGCACGTCAATCAGTGACCGCATGCCACGTAGAACTGAACGGTGAACGGGTAGAGAGCACCCCGCGCGTTTTTGAAAAAATTAACCTGCACTTTGTGGTAACCGGCACCGGGCTGGCAGAGAAGCAGGTTGCGAGAGCTGTGACGCTATCGATGGAAAAATACTGTTCCGTTTCCCTGATGCTGGAAAAAGCGGTACAAATTACCCATAGTTATCAAATTCTTGAAGCCTGATAACTGATAATTGTTACGTGGAAAAGCCATGGCGTTAGGCCATTACATAAGGAAAGTGCAATGAAAAAATTGATAGCCCTACTTCCTCTACTGGGTCTGGCGGCATGTACCAGCCCACAGCCGACCCAGTATCAATACAACCAGTATCAGTGTGGTGAAGAGCTGTTAGCCGTGACCTATGATGCCCAGGCTGACATGGTGCAGTTCCCCTACAACGGGGTTTACCACAAGCTTGCTCGAGTCGAGTCGGAGTCTGGCGAGAAATATTCTGACAGCGTGACCACCTTCTGGAATCAGGAAAAACAGACCACACTGACCCAAAAAGAGGTCACCTTGTTGACCTGTACCCGTAAATAGATGAATGCACTCTCCCTTGAGGCGGCGCCCTTGTTTTGACCACAAGCGTCCCGTCAAAAAAAAGCAGCTTGCCAGATGGCAAGCTGCTTTTTTATCTTGGTCCGGATGAGTGCCATGTATATGGCTTATCGGGTAGGCAAGGCCCCCAGTAATTCAGCGGCAAGTTGCTGACTCAGTTGCTGGCGCTGCCCCTCGGCGATAGCTGCCTCGCTGGCAAGGGAAATCGCACTGCTCCAAACTGCTTTTTTGCTGCGAGGGTCAAGCAACACGATCACCAGCGTGCCCTTGCGTCCACTGGCAGATGCTCCAATCCCCGGCGTCATGCCCAGACGTGAGAAAATCTCGCCATCGCTGATATCTTTGCCCCCCGCGACCCCGATAGCCACCCAGAGGTCGGCCTCCTCAAGGGGCACACTGCGCCATCCCTTGCCATCAAGTTGTTGACTGACTGCTTGCTGCATCGGCTCCAGCCAGCCTTCAGCGTGTTCTCCGGCGAACTGATACTGCTCAGCCAGGGCATAGCGCGGTGTGGCGCCAAATGTCCAGTCACTGATCGGACGAACCACCATGGTGCCCGATTCCAGCGTGGGGGCCGATGGCCCACTGCTGCACCCGCCCAGCAGGGCAAGCAGCGCCACAGAAAGATAAGCAAACCGCATCATGAACTCCTTTGAATCAGGTTATTTTTCCGGTTTCGAGCAGTTGCTGGATGAGCGGGCGCAGGATCAACTCCATCGCAAATCCCATCTTGCCACCCGGCACCACAATGGTGTTCATTCGTGAGATGAAAGAGCCATCGATCATCGACAACAGGTAGGGGAAATCCACCTGCTTGATACCGCGAAACCGGATCACCAGCATACTCTCGTCCAGACTCGGGATCACCTTGGCACTGAAGGGGTTGGAGGTGTCCACCGTCGGCACTCGCTGGAAGTTGATATGGGTGCGGGAAAACTGCGGGGTAATGAAGTTGATGTAGTCATCCATGGAGCGGACGATGGAGTCGGTCACTGCCTCCCGGGAATGGCCCCGCTCCGAGGTATCGCGAATAAGCTTCTGGATCCACTCCAGGTTGACGATGGGTACCACGCCGATCAGAAAATCCACATGGCGCGCCACATTGTGATCCTCGGTGACTACGCCGCCGTGCAGCCCTTCATAAAACAGCAGATCGGTATTGCTGGGCAGATTCTGCCAGGGGGTGAAGGTACCGGGCATCTGATTAAAAGGCACCGCCTCGTCAAAGCTGTGCAGATAGCGGCGATACTGGCCATTGCCATCCTGCCCATAGCCCTGGAAAAAATTCTCCAGCAAACCGAAGTCATTGGCCTCAGGGCCAAAATAGCTGATGTGACGCCCCTGCTCGCGCGCCTTGCGGATCGCCACATCCATTTCCGGGCGGGTATATCGGTGAAAACTGTCACCTTCTACCACCGCCGCGGTATAACCCAACTGATGAAACATCGAGCGAAAAGCGTTAGTGGAGGTGGAGGTGCCGGCACCGGAGGAGCCGGTGACTGCAATAATGGGATGCTTGGCCGACATAGAATTCTCTCTTCCTTGGGAGTGTCGTTATAAGATCAGGGGCGCAAGTTGGTCAAGATTGCTCGATAAAACGATCTTTCACTACGATATTGACCGATTCGTGCAACTCGCTATAGACGATAACCGCCTTGCCTTGCTGTAATTGCGATCGCACCGCGTCTACTTTGACCTCGAGTGATACGTCCTGTTCACCATATTCGGTGCCTTCTTGCAGCACAAATTGCTCGATCAGGTTGGTCAAGGTGTCGCCGTCGAGTTCTTGCCAGGGAATAATCATGATGGAAGTTCTATTAGCCAGAATGGCGCTATTTTCTATCTGTGACCATCGAGCGCAAGGTGTTTATATGTTTTTTGGTAGGATCTGAGATGTTCTCTGCTCATTTTCACTCGCAAGCTGCCGATTTCGACGACCATCTATGGAGCATTCGCCGTCAGGCATTGAGCCAGGGGATCCGCTGGTTCTGGGTGGCCAATCTGCTAGGCAGCATCTTCTTGCTTGCCCGCTTTTATGTCTACCAGAACGCCGAATTGGTGATCGACAACAAACTGCCCTGGCGCTATGAGTGGCAGTTATGGATCATGGCGGCCGCCAATCTGACTTATCCGTTGCTGCGCTGGTTGCTGCAGCACAGACCAGGGCGAGAGTGGCTAAATAGCCTGCGGGTCTATGCGCTGTTGTGGGGGACAGGTTGGGCAATGGTGGGCTATGCCACCGCAGTGACCGAGGTGAGAGGAGGCTTTAGCCTGGCCTTTATGTCCCTCAGTCTGCTGTTGATGACCTCCCTGATCGCCTTTTATTGCGAAAAAAGCCTCTGTTACTGCTTTATGGCTCCCCCTTTGTTCTATCTGCTTATCGAACCCCTGACCGTGAAGGTTCCGTTTCTTGCCATGCATGTCTTGCTGGTAGCCGGGTTGATGCTGTTGCTGGAGACGGGGCGACGAATGTTGTACGACTGGTTCGTGCTGGCAGTTGCCCGGGAGTACGAGAATCTGGAGCTAGCCCGCCAGCTGGATGGTCAAGCCAAGCAAGACCCGCTCACCAGATTGGCCAATCGTCGCCACTTCAACCTGGTCGGAGAGCGTACGATCAAGCAGGCCATGCTGCAGGATCAATCATTTGCGGTGATCCTGCTCGATGTGGATTTTTTCAAAAAGCTGAACGATGGCTATGGCCATCAACGCGGCGACGAAGTGTTGGTAAGTGTCGCTGAATATCTGCGTGAGGTGGTACGAAGTCAGGACGATCTGGTCGCCCGTTACGGCGGTGAGGAGTTTGTGCTGTTATTGCCGAAGGCGACCCTGAACATTGCCGAGACAGTGGCCCAGCGTGTTGCTGCGGCGCTGGCGCGCCATTCCCTGCCCCATGCCTACTCTTGTGTGGCACCCTATGTCACCGTGAGCCAGGGGATCGCCTTGTGGAGAAATGGAGAATCACTCGACCGGGTCATCGCCCGGGCTGATGGGGCTCTTTATCAGGCTAAGGCCGAAGGGCGCAACTGCTATCGCATGGCTCAGTCAGACACTCAGCCAGCCAACGGCTGATCCGTTCATCCAGCCAGAACTTTGGCCGCCAGGGGGTGCCGTGCAAAAAGCCGACATGGCCGCCACGCTGGCTCAGCTCATAGCGCACCATGGGAGACAACTGTTCCGGCTGAGGGATGACAGCGTGTGACATGAAGGGATCATCGGCGGCGTGAATGATGAGGGTCGGGATGGGGATCTGACGCAGCAGGGGCAGGCCTGAACAGCTTTGATAGTAGTGGCTGGCGTTGCGAAAGCCATGTAGCGGCGCTGTGACCTGTTCGTCGAACTCCCGCAGGGTGGCAATCTGCTCCACTTGCCTTGGCTGCCAACGTTCGCCTGCTTTTTGCTGGCGGCTGATTTTATTTAGCAAATTGCGGCGCATGGTACGCAGCAGATAGTTCTGATAGACCTTGGAGAAGCCCTGATTAACCCGTTCGGCACAGCTGGTCAGTTGTAGCGGGGCCGAGACCACCACTGCCGCCTTCAGTGCTTCAGGGCAAGCCCGCGCCAGCAGATTGACCAGCATATTGCCGCCAAGTGAAAAGCCGATGGCGATCAGCGGTTTGCCCGGGAAGCGCAGGCTCAGCTCGGCGATCAGCTCTTGCGCATCACCAATGGCGCCAGAGTGATAGGCCTGCAAATGACGATTGGGTTCGCCGCTGCAACCGCGAAAGTGCATCAGTACCGCCTCCCTACCCTCTTGCTGCAGGTGGGCAAATAGTCCCTTGGCATAGTGGGAATGAATGCTCCCCTCCAGCCCGTGGAACACCACCACCAGCGGCTGCGCATCCGCGCTTACCTCGCCGCTCCAGGCAAGATCGACAAAATCCCCCTCCCGCAGCTCAAACCGCTCAGCCACAAAGCGGGCTGGCATGCGGCGCAGCCATTTGGGCAATATGGTCTGCAGATGAGCATTGCGGGCCCACCAGGGGGCGTGGAAGTGGCTCTCGATCAGCATGGTTTCAGTCTGTTTTGGTTAAGATGGGCAAGAGGATCGCATCTCCCACCGGATAGCCGCATTATTGCAGCAGACGATCGTGATGCTCGGCACCACGCAACATGGCCTGAACCAGCTCGTTGGCCTCAAATTTGGTCAGCGCCTCATGGGCCCCCACCTGGTGGGCCCGCTCTACGCTGATCTCGCTGGAGAGCGAGGTGTGCAAGATGATGTAGGCACCCGCCAGCTTGCTATCACTTTGCACCTCAAACGCCAATTCATAACCATCGAGCCCAGGCATTTCGATATCGCTGACCAGAATGTCTATCGGACTCTTCTGGCTGGCTCGCTCCTGCATCAGGCTCAACGCATCCTTACCGTTCGAGCGGACCTCATAGGGAATATTGATGTAGTCGAGGGCGGCCATCAGTTGACGGCGGGCGACGGAAGAGTCATCGACCAGCAGGATCCGCATCGGCTTGATCCGCTCCCGCTGCACATCGGTCAACACCGGATAGAGGTGGCTGGGATCGTCCGGGTAGACCCGGGAGAGGATCAGCTCCACATCCAGCAGCTGGATCAGCTGGTCATTGACTCGGGTTACCCCGGTCACGAAGACATTGTGGCCGAGTGCGGCTGGGGGCGACTCGATGTCACGCCAGTTACACTCGGTGATCTTGTCGATACCCCGCACCAGAAAACCCACCAGCGTCCGGCGGCAGTCGGTAATGATGATGAAGCAGTGCGCCAGCTCCTCCTGACTGACCGGGCGATAACCCACCGCCATCGCCATATCAATCACCGGAATCGTGGCACCACGCATGTTGGCGGCCCCCAGCACAGTGGGGTGAGAGTGAGGCAGCGCAGTCAGCCTGGTATAAGGCACTATCTCCTTCACCTTGAGGGTACCGATGGCAAAGGATTGTTTGGTCGAGAGATGAAACAGCAACATGCCCTGGGATTGATTGGCTTTGCTCGTCATGGCAGATGTCCTGTTGGTCAAAACGTTGGCACTCATTTCGGGCCGCTAGCATATAGGATCACAGGCGGTGACCCTTCCTTGTTAACGACCACTTGGCAAAAAACTGAACTAGTTCAGCTAATTAAATTGGCGCGATAGCCGAGCAAGCCGGCGATTACTCGCCACTCCCGCTAACGCCCCATTGCTGGCAGGCGGCTTGCAGCGCCCCCTCATCAGCATAACCCAGCTTGCTGGCAACCACGGCTGGCTTGCTACCGCCCTTGAGCAGTCTGAGTGCCTGCAGCAGTTGCCACTGCTGTTGCAGAGCAAGCCCTTCTACTGGCGGTTCGGCCTGTTGTGCCCACAGTTGCAGGCTCTCTGGCCTGCCATTGGCCAGCGCTTGCCAGCATGCCTGCAAACTCGGCTCCCCTTGCTGACTAATGGTGCACTGTTGCAGCTCGTCCAGGATCACCTGAAGCCGCTGACCATATATCCCCTGCCATTCTTGTGGCCGCTGCCACTGGGCCAGCGAATCGAGCAGCGCATCGAGCAGAGGGGTAGTCTGCAACCACCCGGCCTGTTGCGGTTGCTCAACCCGCAGCGAGACGCTCAGTTGATCGTAGTGGCAACCACTGAGCGGGCTGAACGCGGCGAGGGCATCGGCGCAGAGCCAGAAGCAACGACCTGCGGGCAACAGCAGCTCATGCTGGCCCAGTCTCAGCAGCGCGGCGCCCCGGGTTATCCGCAACAGTTGCCCGACCGGGGTCCGTTTGCGGTTGCCCGCCTGCAAGCCGTGGCAAGAAAAATGGTGGTATTCGATGGCATGATGCATGTAAAAACCCTGATATGATGCTGCCTGGAGGTAACAAAAATGGAAACCAGACGTAAAAAACGCTTCATTGCCGGTGCAGTCTGCCCGGCGTGCGGCAAGTTGGACAACATGATGCTGTATCTGGAGCATGGAGTCGAGAAGGTGACCTGCGTCGCCTGTGGCGATACCCAGGTGCAAACCCCTGCCGAGGTCGACAGCCTGACCCGCGAGGCGGAAGAGGTGATCGGGGTATTCCGCCCGTAATAGCCACTACGACTACCGGAATGAGACTCACCGCTGCAGTTTATGCCGTTTTTTTCGACATTATTGCGCCAGCCATGGCATATGCGCGGCTCATTTTTTAAGGTATTCTGAGCCCGTTTTTTTCTATCCGCAGGATCCTGACATGAAAGTAGCTCCTCTGAGCGTGGTTACGCTGGAATACACAGTCACCGACGAGCACGGTGAAGTCATCGACAGCACAGTTGGCAAAGAGCCGCTGGTCTATCTGCACGGCACTCGTTACCTGGTCTCTGGCCTGGAAGCCGAGCTGGAAGGTCGCGCGGTAGGTGAAGCATTCGAAGTGACCCTGGCCCCCGCCCAGGCTTACGGCGAGTATGACGAGACTCTGGTACAAGAAGTGCCGGGTGAGCTGTTTGATGGCATGGAAGTCTCCGAAGGGGATACTTTCGTGGCTGAAACCGATGACGGTCACCGTCCGGTCACCGTGGTTGAAGTCTCGGAAGAGTTCGTCAAGGTAGATGGCAACCATCCGCTGGCGGGCGTGACGCTGCGTTTCAAGGTCGAGATCCAGGACGTGCGCGCTGCCACTGCTGAAGAGCTGGCACATGGCCATGTCCATGGCGATGAAGGTTGCGGTCACGACCATGGTCATGATCACGATCACGATGATCACCAGCATGGCGGCTGCTGTGGCGGTGCTGGTCACGGTCATGACCACGGCCACGATCACGGCGCTGAAAAGGGCCATGGCGGTTGCTGCGGTGGTGGCGGTTGTGGTGGCAAGGGCCATCAACACTGATCACAGCCACGCTGATGATAAAAAACCCGCGATTATCGCGGGTTTTTTATTGGCTGGCGACCGGGATTGGCAAGGTTGCCTGACAACGGAAATTGCCTGATCAGTAGTGCGGTGGCGGCGTCTCTTCGGCCATGCTGGCGATCTGGCTGGGCTGTACACTTTGCAGTTTGTCGATCAGCAGCTGGATCTGGTATTTGAGCCGGTCGAGCTCACGGCCCTGGGTCGTCACCTCCCCATTAAGCTGCTCTACGGTGTACTCCGCATAAGCGAGACGGGTTTCCAGGGTTTCGATGCGATCGTTAAGTTGCTGACTCATGGGCCTTCGGGTCCTTACTTGATTGTCCAGATTTCGGCCAGCCCACTGGAACTGGCACTGATCAAGTGACTATTGTCGCGCAAAGCGACGCCATAGACCACTGCACTGGGCGGTTTCACCTTGGGTTGCGGCGAGACACGCCAGCGCTGCAGCAGGGCGCCATCGCTCACTTGCCACAGGGAGAGCTGGCGGGAAGGGGCGCCGGTGATGAGCCACTTGCCATCGTTGACAAAACGGGCGCTGGTGTAGACCTCGAAGCGGTGATCATATTGCAGCTGGCTCACCTCCTTGCCGGTTTTCAGATCCCAGATGCTGGCCCGGCTGCTGTCGGCGGTGAATGCATAGCGACCGCTCGGCTCCAACCTGGCCATCACCACCCGACCACCATGGTTAAAGCGCCAGATAACCTGACCGCTGCGGGTATCCCATAAATAGGCGCTGTAGTCATTACCCCCCGTCAGGGCGTAGCGGCCATTGGCCGACAGATCCACCGTATTGATCTGTTCGGTATGCCCCAGAAATTGCAGACGACGGCCACTTTGGGTATCGAGCCATTCCGCTTTACCATCTTCCCGACCGATCAGCACGTAGCGCCCATTGGCTGATAGCGCAATATCCCTCAGCTTGGATTCAGGAAGAGAGTAGTAACCTTGGGATCGTCCATCCTGTAACCGCCAGGTGGCAAAGGTGTCAGTTGTTGCGGTAATGGCATGGCTATTGTCTTCGGAGAAACGGGTAATGAAAACCAGATCATCCGGCGAGTCAGACTGCTTCCAGCGCCAGCGCTGGCGGTTCTGTTCGAGATCCCAGACAATAATGCCCTGACTGATGCTGGAAACGATGGCCAACTTGCCGTCACTGGCCAGATCAGCGGTCAGCAGACCGGTGCTGGCGAGGGTCAATTGCTGGCTGGGTTGGGAGCTCTGCTCGCAACCAGTGAGCATTAAACAGAGGCTCACCAGATAAATAGCACTTTTTATCATTTTTGCGGTCTCATGCTTTTGTTACCTGCGATCACGGCGTTAGTATAAGGCGCTTATCACGATAAACCTCTCATTTCACGATGAAACCGAGAGCGGTATTTGGAGTTTGGAGAAACTGATGAACAAATTTCTGAAGGTGTCCCTGTTGGCTGCGGCGGTTGCCGTCGGTCTGACTGCTTGCCAAAAAGACGAGAAGCCTGCTGCGGCCAATACCGCCGAAGTAAAGGCAGAGGCCAGCAAGCCTGCAGAGGGCACCAAAGCTGAAGCCAAGAGCTTTGAAGAGCAATCCGGCTACGCAATTGGCCTCTCCATGGGTCGTTATATCGCTAACACCCTTGAGCGTCAGCAGGAACTGGGCATCAAGCTGGAGAACGCCGTGATCCTGAAAGGGGTGACCGACGGTCTGGGTAAAGAAGCCAAGATGACTGACGAAGAGATCCAGAAAGTACTGCAAGATTACGATGCCAAAATCAACGAACTGACCAAGGCCAAGGCTGAGAAAGATTCTGTTGATAACCTGAAAAAAGGTGACGAGTATCTGGCTGCCAACGCCAAGAAAGAGGGCGTGAAGAGCACCGAATCTGGCCTGCAATATCTGGTCGAGAAGATGGGTGATGGCGCCAAGCCGAAATCCACCGATATCGTCAAGGTTCACTACACCGGTACCCTGACCGATGGCACCAAGTTCGACAGCTCCGTCGATCGCGGCGAGCCAGCCACCTTCCCGCTCAACCAGGTTATCCCGGGTTGGACTGAAGGCGTGCAGCTGATGCCTGTTGGCTCCAAATTCAAGTTCTTCCTGCCGTCCAAGCTGGCCTATGGCGAGCACGGTGCAGGCTCCATCCCGGCAAACGCCGTGCTGGTGTTTGACGTAGAGCTGCTGGCGATTGAAAAGCCGGCCGCTGACGACGCCAAGAAGTAATGAAATACCTGTAGTAAAAACGGCTCCTTAGGGAGCCGTTTTTACTTGTATATGCCTTATAATCGCGAGATAACAGGGTTTCCCTGCGTTGGATATAAACGCTGGTGCAGACAAAATAGATCGCAAAATCAAATACAAGGATGACTCCAGTGGCTGAAAACAAACCGCGTGTTCTACTGGTGGAAGATACCCGAAGTCTGGCGGTAGTTTATGAACAGTACCTGCGGCTGGAGGGGTATGAGGTGTTACTGGCCGACTGCGGCCAGCAGGCGCTTGCACAGTTGCAGACCAGCCCACCTCCCGTGGTGCTGCTCGATCTGGAGCTACCGGATATGTCCGGTATGGATATTCTGCAGATGATCACCGAACAACAGCTGCCTTGCGCCGTGGTGGTGATCACCGCCCACGGCTCGGTGGATGTGGCGGTGGAGGCGATGCGTCTGGGTGCCTTTGATTTTCTGACCAAGCCATTCGATAGCAAGCGGCTCTGTGCCACCGTTCGCAATGCCCTTAAGCATCAACAGTTAAGTTCGCTGGTCGCCCACTATAAGGAGAACTTCGAGCGCAGCTCATTTTTCGGCTTTATCGGCGCATCTATGCCGATGCAGGCGGTCTATCGCATCGTCGAGAGCGCGGCGCCCAGCAAAGCGACCGTTTTTATTACCGGTGAGAGCGGTACCGGCAAAGAGGTGTGTGCCGATGCGATTCATCAGTGCAGTCCCCGCCGAGATCAACCTTTTATTGCTCTCAACTGCGCCGCCATTCCCCACGATTTGATGGAGAGCGAGATCTTCGGCCATGTGAAAGGCTCCTTTACCGGTGCTCAGGGGGATCGTAAAGGAGCAGCCAGTCTGGCCGATGGCGGCACCCTGTTTCTGGACGAGATCTGCGAGATGGATCTGGACCTGCAGAGCAAGCTGTTGCGCTTTATCCAGACCGGCACCCTGCAGCGGGTCGGCAGCGGCAAACTTGAAACCGTCGACGTGCGTTTTATCTGCGCCACCAATCGTGACCCGCTGGTGGAGGTCAAGGCTGGCCGTTTCCGTGAAGATCTTTACTACCGGTTGCATGTTATTCCCCTCAGCCTGCCGGCCCTGCGGGAGCGGGGTGAAGATATTCTGCTGCTGGCACGCACCCTGTTGCAGAGTTATGCCAAAGAGGAGAACAAGCGCTTCAAGGATTTCGACCCCAGCACGGCCAGGGTGCTGATCGACTACCCCTGGCCCGGCAACGTCCGCGAGCTGCAAAACGTAGTGCGCAATATCGTGGTGCTAAACGACAAAGAGCTGGTCAGCCCGGATATTTTGCCACCACCGCTCAATGGGGTTCGTCCCCAACTGCCAGCGGCAATTGCCGCGGCAGTCGCATCGACTCCGGTTGTCAATGGGGCAGCAAGCGGGCCGATCCGTCCGCTCTGGATAGTGGAAAAAGAGGTGATCGAACAGGCCATCGCCAGCTGTGACGGCAATATTCCCAAGGCGGCGGCGCTGCTGGAGATCAGCCCCTCCACCATCTATCGCAAGAAGCAGGGTTGGGAAGAGGCCAGCCTGACCTGAGTGAGCGGCACTATCCCTGGTGCCGGAGCGGAATCGATCCAGAGAATAATGACATTGAAGCAAGTGAGGGGCGGCGCGAGCCGCTCTCTCTATTTTCGGGGTGTTCAGAGCTTGGCGAGGTGCTTGAGGCGAGCCAGTCGCTCCGCCTCATTGACCTTGAGCCAGCCATCCCGTGATAGCAGGAACCAGGCGCGGGCAAAATATTCTGCCGCTGCCGGATCGTCCAGTGCCAGCGCGTTTTCACCCATCTCCTCAAACAAATAACCATCCTCAGGCTCGCCAGCCTCGGTCATATCGATTTTGAGCTGCACCAATTCAGCCAGCGCAGCCTCATGCAGACCTTTTGCTCGGGTCAGCCGGGCCAGACTCCAGCGGGCGATAAAAGCCTTGGCCCGATTGTTGTGTTGCAGATGCCAGGCCAGACACTTCTGTTGCAGGATTTTGGCTTCATCAAAGCGGCCCAGTTCGAACAGGGTCCAGCCCTGATTGTTATAAAGCGTGGCCAGCCAGCCGCGCACCTTCTCATCGCTGCTGCGCTCCGCCAGCTCCATCGCCAGTTGATGCCAGCGGCTCTGCTCTTCAAGCGGAGCCGAGATGGCCACCATATGTGCGGCATCGATGGCGAGATAGAGCTCCTTCTCCTTGAGCCCCAGCTGCCATGCCTGTTCAAACAGGGTTCTGGCGCGGGCTTTGTCACCTGCCGAGTTAAAGGTGCGACCCCGCTCCAGCAGGGCTCTGATCCTGGCCCTTGGTGTGGCGTCGCCGAGCCGGGGTGCTATCTCGTCGAGCAGCTGGTGAGCTTGCTCAAACTGGCGTTGCAGCGAATGGGTGCGGGCGATCTGGGTCAGCAACTCCAGCTCGAGTTGCAGGTCGGCGGCGGGATCCTGATAATCCCACTGCGCCATGAAATCGGGCTGATTGTCCATCTGGCCTCCTGGCTGGCGATCCTTTCACCAAGATGCCTGCAGGCCATTGTTTGTACAAGGGGGGCTCGTCACAGAGCCCCCCTTGAGTCATGTCAACAGCAGTGGTCAGCCGGTCAGTAGACCATGGCCAGGCTCATCAACATCAGGCCGAGCGCGGCAAAGACCCCCTCCTTGATGGCGAGACGGGGCACCAGCGCCTTGGGCAGCGCCGGAAACAGGCTCAGGGCAAAGCCAAGCCCCGGCATCAGCCAATGGAACGCCGGATTGCGCAAGGCGGGATCGGCCGCACCATTGATGATGATCAACAAAATAAACAGGGTGAAGGCGGGCAGGATAAACCAGCGAACTCCACTGGCAGCGACCGCGCGCAGCGGCGAGATGCGATAGAGCAGCATGGTCACCAGAAACAACACAAAAGGGGCCAGCAAATAGAGCGGTGCGGGGTTCATAACATTTTTCCTGAAAACAAGTCGTCTGAAAATCGGGGGCAGGCACAACAGGCGCGGGATTTAAGCACTCTTCGCGGATGATGACCAGCAGCCCGGGCCCGGGCTGTGAAGAGGATCCCGGGCAAAGATTTGCTACCGGGCGCTTTAGCTGCGCCAGAACCAGGCTGCGGCAAAACCCAACCAGCTCAGCCCTAGCAAGACCCATGGCAGTGGATGCTGACGAGTCACTTCTACCAATTCGATCTGGTCGTCCTGATCCTCTGGCAGTGGTGTGCCCTGTGACTGTTTGGCTTTGCTCTGCAGCTTCTTTTGGCGACTCGCCTCACGGGCCCGCGCCTTCATCTGCTTCTTGTACTCATCGATGCCTTTCTGGATCCCTTGCGCGATAAGTTGAGTCTGCTCTTTGGTCTGCCCCGGCTTCTGGTTGGCACGGGCAATCTTCACCGCTTCCTGCTGGGTCTCGGGGGAAACTTTGTCATACTTGGCCATCAATTATCTCCTCGGGCATGGCTGGCTGGGGAGTATGCCATAAAGCTGCGTATTCAGGCCTGCCTCTTGCTCCCCCATAGCTAACGGCCTGCAGCCCCTCCCCTGACAATCCACAAGCCCAGCTGCCTAGATACCCAGATGCCACAAGCAGCAGACATAGGCCCTCCAGGTTTGCATATGCCAATAGGTTGTCGGCCAGATGGGGTAAATCGGGGATGGCTCACCATCCAGGTCAAGGGCGCGAGTTGAAATGCAGATAAGACGTGGAGGAAACAGCACCCCGCAATGTGACAAACATCCCCACCAAGGTGGGGAGCTATCTATTGCAGGCAAGCCAACGGGCCACCTCTTTCACTTTGTTGCACGCAACCAGGCGGCATCAGTCATCATGGTACCCCCCGTGCTTTTTATGCTTCTTGTGCTTTTTGTGGTGCTTATGATGGTGATGATCATCGTCATCATCGTAATAGCGATCCTGGCTCTTGTGACCATCACCGGTCTTGGCGCCAATGGCCGAACCGCTCGCCCCGCCGACCCCGGCCCCGATCAACTGACCGGTATCACCGCCGACACTCTTGCCAATGGCGGCGCCACCCAGCGCCCCCACCGCGCCGCCGAGGGCCGCTTCATTCTTGTTGCCCTTGTTGGCCGTCGCTGCGCCACCGGCAGCACCGCCCAAGGCGGCCCCCACCAGCGCGCCGGTATCACCCCCCAGCTCCTTGCCGATCATGGTGCCCGCCACCCCGCCCGCTCCGCCACCGAGAATGGTGTTGAGGGTCTCGGAGGCGTGTGCAGAAGTGCTGCCCAGCAATAACGCCCCCAGCAAAGCCAGCGCGCGAATGCCACCGCTATTCATCTCCATGGATACTCCTGTCAAACCTGATTAATTTCCCCAGCACTATACAAACCGGCAGGCGGCACGCCAGTGGGGGCCTGACGGCGGGTAGCTCTTCGCTTGAAACCCGGTTTCAGGAATGACCCGAGAGATTGAATTCAATCACTTGAATAACCACAAGAAAATTTGCATTTCACAGGAATGGCGCGGCCCTCGGCAGGGCCGAGAGGCTGTCGCAGCACCGCTGCCGACTGCTGACGATCGGACAGCTCCTGTCACCAGCACGGGGTTGGGTGACGCAATCTCAGCCGTGCTGGCTGCCCAGCTGCTCGATGATGGTGCTGCGCAACAGAGCGCGCCCCTCATCGATGCGGGTCGATCGGGAGAGTCCTTTGGCCCACATCAGCGCCAGCGTACGACTCAGCACCGGTTGATGTAGATCTACCACCTTAAGCTGGGGATCACAGAGATGGGCGGTATAGAGTCTGGGCAGGATGGCGATGGCCAGCCCCGAACGCACCAGACCGTGCAGGGTCTCGACATAGTCGGTGGTGTATCTGGGCTTGAGCCCGGGCAACTGGCTCTGGGCCAGCCCGTTGACCTGTCGGCTGACGTTGCCTCTGGCAAACAGGGCGATATCGCGGTGGGTCAACTCCTGCCAACTGATGACATCCTCCGTTGCCAGCGTGTCCTGCCGGTTGACCACCGCCACCAGCGCATCGTCCAGCAGCGGCGTGACCTCCAGCGAGTCGGGCAACTCGCCATCCAGCACGCCAATCCCCGCATCCAGCGCTCCCTCGGCCAGCGCCAGCAGCAGGCCATCATTGGTGTGATCCTGAAACTCAACCCGCAAACAAGGAAACTGTTGCTGCAAGCGGGCGGCCGCCAGCGGGAACATCAGGGCGCAGGCCGACGGGATCAAGCCGATACGCAGGGTGCCATCACCCCCTTCGGCCATCACCTGCTGCATGTCAGCGAAAGCGGCGTGGGCCACATTGAGCAGCCCCTTGGCGTGGGGCAGGATCGCCTCCCCCTGCTCGGTGAGGGTGACCGCCTGCGCAGTACGATGGAACAGTTTGCCGCCGAGCACTGATTCAATCTGGCGCAAGGCACTGCTCAGGGCGGGTTGACTGATGGCCATCTGGTTGGCCGTTTCAGTGAAGTGGCGCAGTTGGGCCAGAGTGACAAAATACTGGATCTGCTTGAGAGAGAGCGCAGGCAAACGGCGCCAGGGTTCAGACATGGAAGAGACAACCGGAGAAAACGTTTGCAGCAGCATAACCCTTTCTTATCCAGTTATAAATTCTTTGCGCTATGCACGGGCCAATCCCCTCCCTAAAGTGTGCCCATTATTCCCCTTGTCAGGCCATCTCCTTCATGTGTGAACAAGATGCATCCCTCAACTTGCGCCGCCGCGCCGTGCAGGCGGCCCTCGGTGAAGTCCCCTTCGATCTGCTGCTCACCAATGCCAAGGTGATCGACATGGTGACCGGCGAGATCCGCCCCGCCGATGTGGGGCTGGTCGGCCCGCTAATCGCCAGCGTTCATCCGGTCGGCACCTGCCAGCAGGCGAGCGAGATCCACGATCTGGCCGGAGCCTATCTCTCACCGGGGCTTATCGACAGCCATGTCCATGTGGAGAGCTCCCACCTGACGCCGGAGCGCTACGCCGATGTGGTGGTCGCGCAGGGCACCACCACCATCTTTTGGGATCCCCACGAGCTGGCCAATGTGCTCGGGCTGGCGGGGGTTCGCTACGCCATCGACGCCAGCCGCAACCTGCCGCTGCGGGTGATCTGCGCCGCCCCTTCCAGCGTCCCCTCGACGCCGGGCCTCGAGATGTCGGGGGCCGAGTTTCATGGCCCCGAGATGGCGACCATGCTGGAGTGGCCGGAAGTCGCCGGGATCGCCGAAGTGATGGACATGCAAGGGGTGCTGGGCGGCAGCGAACGGATGACCGGCATCCTGCACGCCGGTTTGCAACGCAATGCCCTGATTGAGGGGCACGCCCGGGGCCTAAGCGGTAACCGGCTGCAAGCCTATCTGGCCGCCGGGGTCAGCTCGGATCACGAGCTCACCTCGGCAGCCGATGCACTGGAGAAGCTGCGGGCCGGGCTCACCTTGCAACTGCGCGGCTCCCACCCCTACCTGCTGCCGGAGATCGTCACGGCGCTGAAACAGCTGCCCCACCTCTCCTCCCAAATCACTCTCTGTACCGACGATGTGCCGCCCGACATGCTGCTGGAGAAGGGAGGCATGATTGCGCTGGTCAAACTGCTGGCAGAGCTGGGGCTGGCGGTGCCCGATGTGCTGCGAATGGCCACCCTCAATGCCGCCATCCGCCTGCAACGCAACGATCTGGGGCTGGTTGCTGCGGGCCGCTGCGCCGATCTGGTGGTGTTTGACAACCTCACCGATCTTAACCCGCTCTGGGTCTACAGCGGCGGCCAGCGGGTCGCCCGCCATGGCGCCATTCTCACCCCCTCCATGCCTGTCGCTGGCTGCCAGGCGCCGCGCGATACCATGCAGATCCCCCTGCGCACTCTGGAGGACTTCGTCATCCGGGTGCCTGGGCTGGCGGCGGGGCGTGCCCGTTTCAAGACCATCAAGGGGGCCCGCTTCACCCAGTGGAGCGAAACCGAAGTAGAGGTCAAAGAGGGTCAGGTGATTGTGCCGGAGGGGTTTAGCCTGATCTCGGTGCAACACCGTCACGGCCGCCATCAGGCGGGCACCCGGCTGGCGCTGCTGGAGGGATGGGGCGAGCTGCAAGGTGCCATCGCCACCAGCTACTCCCACGACTCCCACAATCTGGTGGTGCTGGGGCGCGACCCGCAAGAGATGATGCTGGCCGCCAACACCCTGATCGCCAGCGGAGGCGGCATGGCGGTCGTTCAGCAGGGTGAGGTGCTGGCCCACGTCGCCATGCCCATCGCCGGTATGCTATCCGACCTGCCAGCCAGCGAGCTGGCGGCCAGTTTCCACGCCCTGCGGGAAGTTAGCGGCCGGGTGGTGGAGTGGGAGCCCCCCTACCGGGTCTTCAAGGCCATCGAAGGAACCTGCCTCGCCTGCAATGCGGGGCCCCATCTGACCGATCTCGGCCTCACCGACGGCCTGACCCGCGAGATCGTCAACCCCTTCATTTGCAGCTGGCCCCATGCCGATGCCAGCCAAGCCGATTAACATCGAGGAGAACAGAGTGAACCCTGTCGCCATTATTCTGGATACCGACCCCGGCATCGACGATGCCGTTGCCATCGCCGCCGCCCTCTTTCACCCCGGGGTCGCGCTGGCGCTCATCACCACGGTCGCTGGCAACGTGGATGTCAGCAAGACCACCCGCAACACCCTGCGCCTGCTGCACTTTTTTGGCAAAGAGGTGCCGGTGGCGCAAGGGGCCAGCCAGCCCCTTGTGCGCCCCCTCGACAATGCCAGCCATATCCATGGCCACTCCGGCCTCGACGGTTACGAGTTTGCCGAGCCCCAGCAACAGCCGCTGCCGGAACATGCCGTCGAAGCCATGAAAACCACCCTGCTGGCCAGCGAACGCCCCATGACGCTGGTGCCCATCGGGCCGCTGACCAATATCGCCCTGCTGCTCACCCTGCACCCCGAGTGCCGGGAGAAGATCGAGCGGATCGTGCTGATGGGCGGCTCGGCTGGCCGGGGCAACCACACCCCCAATGCCGAGTTCAATATCTACGTGGATCCGGAGGCGGCTCACATCGTCTTCAGCAGCGGCCTGCCCATCGTGATGTGCGGGCTCGATGTCACCAGCCGGGCGACCCTGACCGGCGAGATGATTGCGATGCTGCCAGCCCTCAACCGCACCGGTGCCATGCTCCACGCCCTGTTCGGCCACTATCGCGGCGGCAGCATGCAGACCGGGCTCAAGATGCACGATCTCTGCGCCATCGCCTATCTGGTGCGCCCCGATCTGTTCACCACCCAAGCCTGCCATGTGGCCATCGAAACCCGGGGCGAGCACACCCTGGGCACCACCTCGGTGGATATCAACAACCGGCTCAAGCGGCCGCCCAACGCCGAGGTGTGCTTCGATATCGACGTGCCCGGATTCAGAGCCTGGTGCATGGAGACCCTTGCCCGCGCCATCTGATCCCGAACCGCCAGCTTGCTGGCCAATTCATATCAAGAAGAGAGTGTTGGAACCATGCTGGAAATAATTGTCAGCACCCTGATCCTGGTCATCTGCGGCTATCTCATCGCCAAAAACTACGATTCCAAGATAGTGCTGTTTGGCGCAGGTTTGCTGTTGATGTTTGCCGCCGTCGGACTGGGCCACCCGCTACTGCCTGCGGCGCAGAGCAGCGGCCTCAGCTGGCTTGATCCCTTCGTCCAGATCAAGCAGATCTTCATCAGCCAGATGGGCAATGTCGGCCTCACCATCATGGTGCTGTTCGGCTTCTCCAGCTACATGAGCCACATCGGCGCCAACGACGTGACCGTTATGCTGCTGACCCGCCCCTTGAGCCGCATCCGCTCCCCCTATCTGCTGGTGCCGGTGATCTTCCTCTTGGGCAACCTGCTCTCGCTGGTGGTACCGAGTGCCGCCAGTCTGGCAGTGCTGCTGATGGCGACCCTCTATCCGGTGCTCAAGGCGTCGAATATGTCCTCCCTCACCGCCGGGGCCGTCATTGCCACCACAGCCACCATAATGCCAAGTCCGCTGGGGGCCGATAACGTGCTGGCTGCCCAGAAGTTGGGGATCCCGCTGGTGGAGTACATCGTCTCCTACCACGCTCCAATCTCGCTGCCGACGCTGGCACTGATGGCAGTGGTGCACTACTTCTGGCAGAAGGCGATGGACAAGCGGCAGCAGGCGCGCGGCGGACTGGAAGAGAAGAATGAATCCCTCGCCCTGCCCACCGGCTTGCCACCCGCCTACTACGGCCTCTTCCCGGTGCTGCCGCTGGTGCTGGTGCTGTTGTTCGGCATCTTCTTCACCCACATCTCGCTGGGGTTGGTGGAGATCACCTTCGTCTGCCTGCTGCTTACCATAGGGGTGGAGCTGCTGCGCAAAGGCAATATCAAGGAGACCAGCAAGGAGTTCGCCATCTTCTTTACCGGCATGGGGACGGGTCTGGCTCAGGTGGTGTCGCTTATCGTGGCGGCCAGCATGCTGGTGGAGGGGCTCAAAGCCATCGGTATCATCGATACCCTGGTGGAGAGCGTGAAGCACATCGACGGGGTCGGCTCCATCCTGATGTTCTTCTTCTCCGGCACGGCGGCGCTGATCGGGTTTATCAGCGGCAGCGGGCTGGCGGTCTTCTACTCCTTTATCAACATCATTCCCGAGATCACCGAGAAGGTCGGTGTCAACAGTGTGTCAGTGGCGCTGCCAATGCAGCTCACCGCCAACCTGATCCGCTCCATGTCGCCGGTGGCCGCGGTGATCATCGTCATCGCCTCAATTACCGGCAGCAACCCCATCGAGATCATCAAGCGCACCTCGGTGCCCATCATCTCGGGCATCATCTGCTGCATGACTCTCTCCTATCTGCTGTTCAGCTAGACCTTGCCCGCCCGCAGGCGATCAACGAGATCCCCTGCGGGCGGGCATTAGAGGCTGGCGTCATCAGACAACTTATTGTCAGGATTGCTCCTTGCGGCTCACCTCGCCCCCTGCCGAGAGATGCCAACAATCCCGCCCGCTGTGCTTACTTTGATAAAGCAGCACATCGGCCCGTTCAAATAGCGCGGTGCCATCCTGCTGATGGCTGGCGCCCCCCGCACTCAGGGTGACCCGCCCCTTGAACTCGCGCCACTCCTGACTGCGTACCCGATAGAGCAGATGAACCAGAGCGGCTTCCAGCTCACTGCGCTCAAGTTGCACCAATGCGGCAAATTCATCCCCCCCAATCCGGTAGACCGCATGTTCGCCAAACTCTTCGGCCAGAATGTGGGTAACCCGAACCAACACCTGATCACCAAAGGCATGACCCAGGGTGTCATTGATCCCTTTGAAGCAGTCCACATCGAACAGCAGCAGCCAAAAATGCAGTTCGGTCTGCTCAAGCGCCCGTTTATGTTGTTCGAAAGCACGCCGGTTCATGCTGCCGGTCAGCGGATCGCGCAGCAGCAAATCCTGATCCTTGAGAAAGGTGGCACGCACCTGCTCTATTTCACTGAGGCTGCTGTGCACAAACCAGGTATTTGCTTCTGCAACCGGCTCGGTCGCTGCCGGATCCTGGACAATCCCGCTCAGTGAACCGGATACCAATGCCTGTTCCTGACGAAATATCCGCACCAGAAAACCTATGCTGAGAAACCAGATCAAAAAAAGTGATAACAGGGGCAGCACCACCATCAAAAGGGACTCTTTGAGGCCGTCACGAAAGACTGATGGAGGTAAATAGATGTTGAGATCCCAACCAATCTCTTCCAGCTCACGCTTGATATGAGTGCCATGCCAAAGCACATCGAGGCCAAACCCGTTGTGCCCGTCCACCACTTTCTCCGCCTCTCTATCCAGCAGTTCAAGATGGCTACCCACGATCAGCTCATTACTGCCGCGCAGGGTGAGATAGAGCGCAGCAGGGTTGTTCCCTACTGTTCTTTGCAGCGCCTGCTGCAATGTCTTGAATGACATGTCCACCATCAGCAACCCCAGCAGGTGACCCTTGTCATCTCGCACTCGTTTGACCAAGGTAAGGATCAGCTCTCCGGTGCTGTATTCGGGATAAGGGCCAAGCCAGACCGTCTTATCCCCTGGCAGAGACAGCACCTTGTACCAGGGGCGCACCGAGGCTCGATAACCGGAAGGCCGCACCCACTCGGGATAACAGCTGATCAGGTCAAACCGTGGATTGTAAAAATAGATGTAATGACTGTTGCGCTTGATCTGATGAGCAATGGCCCAACTTGGGTTGTTGGCCGGCTCACCACGGGCAATCGCCTGTTTATCCAAAGAAGCTTCCAACACCGCGAGCTGCCGCTCATTGACTTGCACCATTTCATGGATCAATGCGGCTTCAACCGAGGAGGCCATATGACCAAAACCCGCCACCGTCTTGTCGATATCACGCACATAGCTGGCTGCCGCCAGGATCAGCGTTGCAAGCAGCACCAGGAACCCCAGCACAAAGGAGAGAAGAGCGAGTACGTAATAGCGTCTATCAAGGGGGAACCGACTCACATCACATCCATAGACCAGATTGATAAGGACTGATTTTAGGGCGATATCCACTATGAATTATTGATTGCCGTCAGATCTAAACGGTTCAAATGGCAACATTCATATTAGCTATGAATCAAAAATCTCGGGTCCAGTATCAACTATCAGGAAAAAGCATCATCACTCCCGGTTAACACTCTGATCTTGAGAGGGTGGTATAGTCTATACCTTGAGCGATTGGAGCCGGATGGCTTTGCTCCACCCACCAGATGTGACTATCAGGCAAACAAAGGAGATGTTATGAGCAGTCCGTTTATCGAGCAGATCAAAGCACGTCGTACCATCTATGCCCTGGGCGACCAGGTGTCCCATACGCCGGAGCAGCTGACGGCCCTGATCCAGGATGCCATCAGACACAGCCCCTCCTCCTTCAACTCCCAGAGCTCTCGCGCCGTCATTCTGTTTGGCGCCCAGCACCACAAGCTGTGGGACATCGTCAAAGCCGAGCTGAAAAAGATTGTGCCGCTGGAAGCCTATGCCCAGAGCGAGGCCAAGGTGGATGGCAGCTTCCGCGCAGGCTTTGGCACCGTGCTGTTCTTCGAGGACACCGACGTCATCAAGGATCTGCAGCAAAAATTTGCGCTGTATGCCGACAACTTCCCCGTCTGGTCAGAACATGCCACCGGCATCGCCCAGTTTGCAGTCTGGACAACCCTGGCGCAGGAGAAGATCGGCGCCTCCCTGCAGCACTACAATCCGCTGATCGATGAGGCGGTACGCAAGGAGTGGAATCTGCCCGCCAGCTGGCTGCTGCGCGCCCAGATGCCCTTTGGCAGCATCAAGCAACCGGCCGGCGACAAGACCTTTATCGACGACGCCAGCCGTTTCCGCGTGTTCAAATAACGGTTGAGATAGCAAAACGCCCCCGTAAATCGGGGGCGTTTTTATTGCCGCAGGCGGTGGCGATGGCTCATGCCGCAATATGCCGCCGCAGCGCGCGATCTGCGACGCTCAGGCGGGCAGCGTCACCAGCAGGGACTCGCCTTCCCTCAACTCCACCTTCACCTCGCGCCAGTCGCGGATCACCGCCACCACCGCCGGATTGAGTGGCTCCTCACCCCCTACCTGCACCACGGTGCAACCTGCGCGCAGGGCACTCTCGATACCGGCCGGCGCATCCTCGAACACCAGACAGCGAGCGGGCGAAACGCCAAGCCGTTTGGCACCCAGCAGATAGGGTTCGGGATCGGGTTTGCCATTGAGCACCGCTTCGCCCCCCACCAGCAGGTTGGGCAGCGGCAAACCGGCACAACGCAGGCGGTGGCGGGCAACCCGCTCACTGGCGGAGGTCACGATGGCCCAATGCTGTAGCGGCAAGCGGCACAGCAACTCGCCAGCTCCTGCGATAGCATCGCCCCCGGTATGCACCATCTCCAGCTCGTCGAGCCGCGCGGCCTCCCGCTCCACATCCAGTTGCGGGGCCAGCGCCCGGATCACCTCCCGCGAGCGCATGCCGTGGCACATCGCCAGCACCGGCTCGGGGGCAAGCTGGTGATGCTGGCACCAGATCCGCCACACCTGCTCCACATCGCCGGTCGAGCAGACCAGAGTGCCATCCATATCGAGCAGCAGGGCGGATACCGACAAGGTGATGTTGCTCATGTCGGCGCTCATTTCTGTTCTCAGATTGGCACTCATGGAATCACCCCGGCCAGCTCAGACGCAGCGCCAGAGAGCGCATCGGCAAAGGCCTGCTGCTGGGCGGCACGCTCGTAACAGGCCAGCGCTTGTTCGGCACTGCCAGCCCACACCGGCAAGGGGCCGACCACAAACCCCTGTTGCAACAGGCTGGCGAGCAGCTCCCCCGTCTCAGGTGCTGCCAATGGCTGGGCTAGCACCAGCGTGCCCTTGATCAAAAAAAGATAACGTTGAGTCGACATGATATGGCTCCTTGTTTCAGGTCTGAGGGAGCCGCGACTCCCTTTACCGGACCATTAGAACAAGTCGATTAGATAATTTATAATCAACAAATCGCCACCTTAGATAACCAACTGGAATGAAATTCGACCTGAGGCAACTGCAGGCGTTTGTGACGCTGGCCGACACCGCCAACTACCGGGAAGCCGCCACCCGCCTGTTCATCACCCAACCGGCCCTGACCAAGCAGATCCAGGGGCTGGAGCAGGCGCTCGGCAGCACCCTGTTCAATCGCGGTCGCCACGGCGCCGAGCTGACGGCCATCGGCGCCCAGCTACTCACCCAGGCGAGTGCGCTGGTCGAACATGGCAAGGGATTTGAGCGCCATGCGCTGGCACTCGCCAGCGGCGTGGCAGGGCGGCTCAAGATTGGTTTCGGCCTGTCGAGCTTTGCACTGGCTCCCTCGCTGGTGGCCCGCTTCAAGCAACAGGTTGCCAACGTCATGGTCCATCTGCAGGACATGCCCTCCGCCATCCAGCAGGAGCAGCTACTCTCCGGCCAGTTGCAACTGGGCTTTATGCGCCGACCTGACACCCCTCAGCTGCAGGAACACCGGCTACTAACCGATCGGCTGGTTCTGGCGGTACCGACCCGAATGACCACGCCCGACCCGGCCGCATTCGATCTCCAGCAAGCCTTGGCCAGCCAACCGCTGCTGCAGATGGTCGGCCACCGCTGCCCCGGTCTCAGCCAGCAGATCGCCGGTTTTCTCGGCGCCAACCGGCTGACCGGCATGATCCAGGAAGCCGAGGATATCCAGACGCTGGTAGCGCTGGTGGCGGCTGGCATCGGCAACGCCATCCTGCCCCGCAGTGTCAGCTTTATCGCAGGCCCCGATGTCACCCTCTATCCCCTCTCCGGCCCCTGCTCAGAGTGGGAGATAAGCATGGTATGGAACCCAGGTTTTGCCGATCCCATCCGGGATCACTTCATCCAGTTGGCCATTGCGAGCCAGCCCACCCCGATCGCGGCACTGCCCGAACGTTGAGACTCGTAGATCTTATTTAAAACAGTGCGCCCCCATCACGGGGGCGCAGCATGAATAACAGGAGGCTCTCAACAACTGACACAGTGGCTGCGATTTTTCCCTGCCCCCTTGGCGCTATAGAGCGCCACATCAGCAGCTGCCAGCAGCGCGTTTTCACAATCCAGCGGATGCTCTGCCGTATAGGTGGCAATGCCAACACTGGCGCTGACTTGAATATTATCTGCCACCACGATGTCGAGATCGTTGATGGCATGACGGATCTCCTCACCAAGTTGCAAGGCTGCAGCACTGTCGGTATTGCCAAGGATCAGGGCAAACTCGTCACCCCCAAAGCGGCAAGGCAGATCGGCCGGACGCTTGCAAAAAGATTGCAACAGATGGCCAACCAGTTGCAGAGAGCCATCCCCCATCTGGTGACCCAGATGATCGTTGCATGCCTTGAAGTTATCCAGATCAACCATGATGAGAGAGAGCGGGGTCTGCTCGCGCACACTGCGCCGCCACTCACTGTGCAAAAAGCTGTTGAACAGGCGCCGGTTTGCCAGCCCGGTCAGGGGATCATGCAAGGAGAGTTTTTCGACCTCCTGCTCCAGTAACTTGCGTTCAGTGATATTGATGTGCGCGATGGCATAAAACTCGGCTTCAACGCCGATCACCTTCGCCACCCGCATCATGAACCAGCGCTGGGCGTCGGGGCTGTGACATGGATACTCCAGATAGAAGGTCTCCTGATCGCGGCTAAGCACCCGCCGGATCCCCTCCACCGCACTCTGGGCAAGGGGTTCATCTGAACCGTCACACACCCCCATGTAGTTAACGCCAAGCCAGTTATAACCCTTGGGCATGCCGTTTTGTTCCGCAAATCTGTCCCAGGCCAGGTTGGTGTAATGGATCACCCCATTTCGGTCTATCACCGAAATTTGGTCTTCCAGCGAATCCAGCAATGCTGCCAGATAGTGGGCCCGTTCGGCGAAGCGAGTCGGCAACCCCTGTATCTCATCCACCATGGTGGCCATCCTGTGGCAAAAGTGGCGAATCGCCACCTATTAACAATTGAATCAGCAGATTGAGTAAAGCACCCAAATGCCACTTAGCCAACTGAGACCACAGTTTGTGATGCAAGGCGATCCGGCAAGATTCCAACCCACAATTCCATGCCAGAAATTAAATGAAATACCTGTTATTTATCAATCCAATAAGTGGGCGCTAATGACCACACCACTGGTTTTCACAGGGAATACCATCCCCCTCCCCATCCATCTTGGTATTCGGGCAGTTTTGCAAAAACCAGGTTGCCTCTTCGCAGGAGGTCATCTGGGAGCAATGCTGTCGGCCATCACACTGGTAGCGTTGGGCCGGTTGCAGCGAGACCTCACTGAGGCCGCTGTCACTGCCGCTAACGGAGGAGGTCGGCCAGGGGTCCTGCGACTCGGCCGAGAAACGGGAATAGATGGAAAAGAGACCGGCGAGCACCAACAGGGGAATGAGCTTGCCGCGCCAGCTGCTCTTGCGGCGCCGGTAGGGGTTAATTCGCGGTCTGGTCGCGGTGGGCTGTGGCGGCTGACTTGCCACCCGAAATGATGGCGCAGCTGATGATGTGGGAGCTCGCACGGCCGATGGCCCGACATCAGCCAACGTGAGCGGGCGATCGGGGAAAAACACCTGCAGCGCCCGCGGTTTGCCATCCTGATCACTGCCGATCAGATAAGTGACTCGCTCCCCTTTCTCGGGCAAGCGACCATCTGATTGCAACGCCGTGACATGCACAAACAACCCTGTACCACGCTCTCCTGCGGTTGCCGGTTCGGCGCCATCTTGCTCTGACGTAATAAACCCGAAGCCGCGCGCCTCGTTCCAGCTCGCGATTCGTCCCTGATAACGCATCTGTCCATCCTTGTTACTATCCATCCGGGCACCAAATCGCCCTCACAAAGCACCCGCGCAACCGCTGGCAGAGGGTAAAACGAGGGGGCAAGATAAAAAATACGAGGGGCATCAAGTTGGCCATCGCTGCGTCATGGCCTCATGCCCTGCCTCGCGACTAAACCAACCCCAGCGCGTAGCGCAGCGCCATCTCCTTGAGCGGGCCCGCCTTGTCCGCCAGATTGAGGGCCAGATTGCGGGCCAGCTTGAGGGGGCCAATCTCGTTACTGAACACCCCGTAGAAGAGATCCATCCCCGACTGCATCAGCAAGTTGTCGGGGCGACGACGGCGCTCATAACGGGTGGCGAGCGCCAGCTGATGCCAGTCGGCGCCAGCCCCTTGCAGCAGATCGACCCAGCAGGCCACATCCTTGAAGCCGAGGTTGACCCCCTGCCCCGCCAGCGGGTTGATGGTGTGGGCAGCATCGCCGAGCAGCACCACCCGACCGGCGTGGTAGTCGTTGGCGTGGCGGCGCACCAGCGGGAAGCTCCCCTTGCCGGTGACGGTAAATCCGCCGAGCCTGCTCGGGAAGTGGCGGCGCACTTCGGCGGCCAGCCCCTCGTTGCTCATGGCCGCCAGCGCCCGGATGCGGGCCGGGCTGTCATACCACACCAGGGATCCGTGCTGGCCGGGCAGCGGCAGGAAGGCACGCGGGCCGCTCGGGGTGAACTGCTGCCAGGTGATATCTTCCTGCGCGAAATCGGTGTCGATATTGATCAGCATGCAGTGCTGGCGGTACTCGAAGCGCGAGACGCCAATGCCAGCCAGCTTGCGGGTGTGGGATTCGGCGCCGTCGCAGGCCAGCACCCAGCGGGCGGCCAGCTCGGTGCCGTCATCCAGGGTCAGCACAGCTTCATCCGCGCTCTGGCGCAGGCTGGTCACCGCCGCCGGGGTGTGGGTCTGGATATTGGGGAAATCTTCCATCCGTTTGAGCAGGGCGAGCTGCACCAGCCGGTTCTCGATGATGTAGCCGAGTTGGGGCAGGCCGAGATCGGCGGCGCTGAAACGGGTGGCAAAGCCGTCCAGCTCCCAGGTCTCCAGTCGGCGATAGGGGCAGAGCCGCATCTGTTGCAGGTGTTGCCAGGCTCCGGCCTGCTCCAGCAGCGCCACCGAGGCCTGACTGATGGCGGAGACCCGCAGATCCAGCGGCTGCGCTGGCGCGTAATGCTCCGGCAGGCTAGTTTCGATGACCCGCACCGAGAGGCCCTGGGCCGCCAGCAGACAGGCAGTGGCAGCGCCCACCATGCCGGCGCCGACGATGGCGATATCACACTGTTCCATACATTTATTCCTGAAAGGGTGCGTCCGGCGACAACGCCCGGACGTGAACCGGATGGCAACATGATAGCGCAAGGGCGCCTGATAAACAGTGAGGCAAACGGGGAATTGCTGCGTCAAATCAAGGAGAAAGCTTATTGAGCTCACGGGCAACAGGTATCGGGTGAGCACCATTGCCAGCTGGATATTAGCTAGGCAGTATCCAGATTGCGGAGTAAAATGCGCGGTCCTTTGACCATGCCGATTTCAACACAAGTCAAGAGAAGCAATGAGCAAGAAACTTCACATTAAAACCTGGGGTTGCCAGATGAACGAGTATGACTCGTCCAAGATGGCCGACCTGCTGGATGCCAGCAATGGCTACACCCTTACCGAAGAGCCCGAAGAGGCAGATGTCCTGCTGCTGAATACCTGCTCCATCCGCGAAAAAGCGCAGGAGAAGGTGTTCCACCAGCTGGGTCGCTGGAAAAAACTCAAGGCCAAAAAGCCCGGTCTGGTGATCGGCGTGGGTGGCTGCGTTGCCTCTCAAGAGGGCGATGCGATTCGTCAACGCGCTCCCTATGTGGATATCGTGTTCGGCCCGCAGACCCTGCATCGCCTGCCCGCCATGATCAAGCAAGTGCAAGAGGGCCGTGGCGCCCAGGTTGATATCGCCTTCCCCGAAATTGAAAAATTCGACAATCTGCCGGAGCCGCGCGCCGAAGGGGCCACCGCCTTTGTCTCCATCATGGAAGGCTGCTCCAAATACTGCACTTACTGCGTGGTGCCCTACACCCGCGGTGAAGAGGTGAGCCGACCGCTGGACGACGTGCTCTACGAAATCGCCCAGCTCGCCCAGCAGGGCGTGCGCGAAGTGAACCTGCTCGGTCAGAACGTCAACGCCTGGCGTGGCCCGACCTTTGATGACGGCATCTGCACCTTCGCCGAGCTGCTGCGTCTGGTGGCCGCCATCGACGGTATCGATCGCATTCGTTACACCACCAGCCACCCGATCGAGTTCACCGACGACATCATCGAGGTTTACAAGGACACCCCGGAAGTAGTCAGCTTCCTGCACTTGCCGGTGCAGAGCGGCTCTGACCGCATCCTGACCATGATGAAGCGTCCGCACACCATCCTCGAATACAAGTCCAAGATCCGTCGCCTGCGGGCCGTCCGTCCCGATATCACCATCAGCTCCGACTTCATTGTCGGCTTCCCGAACGAGACGGATGAAGACTTTGAAGCCACCATGAAGCTGATCGAAGAGATCAACTTTGACATGAGCTACAGCTTTGTCTTCAGCCCGCGCCCGGGCACCCCGGCCGCCGATATGCCCGACGATGTCGACATGGAAGTGAAGAAAGCCCGTCTGGCCCGTCTGCAGCACGTCATCAACAATCAGTCGATGCAGATTGGCCGCGCCATGCTAGGCTCGACCCAGCGTATCCTGGTGGAAGGGCCCTCCAAGCTCGACCCGATGCAGCTGTGTGGCCGCACCGAGAACAACCGGGTGGTCAACTTCGAAGGTCAGCACACCCTGATCGGCGGCTTTGCCGACGTGGAGATCACCGAGGTGCGTCCCAACTCCCTGCGCGGCAAGTTCATCCGCGGCGAGAGCGAGATGAACCTGCGCATTGCCACCGCCCCGAGCGAGATCCTGGCACGCCGCCCGGACAATGTGCCGGACGAGCTGGGCGTAGCCGCCTTCACCCCCCATTAATCCCCTCCTCCCCATTCGCCCGGCGGATGGGGAGTGCCTTGAGACGAGGATATTGTGAGCCGACATACCGCGACCCTGAATCTGCATCTGGAGCCCGCCGACAATCAGCGCCTTGCAAGCCTGTGCGGCCCGTTCGATGACAATATCAAGCAGCTGGAGCGCCGCCTCGGCGTCGAGATCAGCTACCGTGACAGCCACTTCCAGCTGGCAGGTAAACAAGCCCAACTGGATGCTGCCGCCGTCATCCTCAAGCACCTCTATGTGGAAACCCAGCCCCTCAAGGGTGGCAAGGTGACCGATATCACCCCCGATATGGTCCATCTGGCCATTTCGGAGTCACGGGTACTGGAGCAGGATGACGAACCGGCACCGGGCACCCCCTATGGCAAAGAGGTGACGGTCAAGACCAAGCGCGGTCTCATCAAGCCGCGCAGCCCCAATCAGGCGCAGTACATCGCCAATATCGTCCGTCACGATGTCAGCTTTGGCATAGGCCCGGCAGGAACAGGCAAAACCTATCTGGCGGTCGCGGCAGCGGTAGATGCGCTGGAACGTCAGGAGGTCCGTCGTATCTTGCTGACTCGCCCGGCGGTGGAAGCGGGCGAGAAGCTCGGTTTCCTGCCCGGCGATCTCTCCCAGAAGGTGGATCCCTATCTGCGCCCCCTCTACGACGCCCTGTTCGAGATGCTGGGTTTTGAGCGAGTCGAGAAGTTGATGGAACGCAACATCATCGAAGTGGCGCCGCTTGCCTACATGCGGGGCCGCACCTTGAACGATGCATTCATCATTCTCGATGAGGCCCAGAACACCACCACCGAGCAGATGAAGATGTTTCTGACCCGCATCGGCTTCAACGCCAAGGCGGTGGTCACCGGCGACATCACCCAGACTGACCTGCCCCGCCACCAGACATCCGGCCTGCGCCATGCGCTGGACGTGCTGCAGGGTGTCGAAGGGTTGTCGTTCAACTTCTTTGAATCAAAGGACGTGGTACGCCATCCGGTAGTGGCTCGCATAGTACAAGCCTACGAGGCGTTCGATGCCCAGCAGGCAGACGCGCTGGCGGCCAAAAAATCCCATAAAGAGAGTGCCCAATGAGTGTGATCCTGGATCTGCAACTGGCCAGCGCCAGCACCGACGGCCTGCCCACCGAAACCCAGCTGCAAGGCTGGCTCGACGGCACCATCCTCGGCTTCCAGCAAGAGGCCGAAGTGACGGTACGCATCGTCGATGAGGCGGAGAGCAACGAACTCAACCTCACCTATCGCAGCAAGGACAAGCCCACCAACGTGCTCTCCTTCCCGTTCGAGGCACCGCCCGGTCTGGAGCTGCCGCTGCTCGGCGATCTGGTGATCTGCCGTCAGGTGGTGGAACAGGAAGCAAACGAGCAGAACAAGCCCCTCATGGCCCACTGGGCCCACATGGTTGTGCACGGCAGTCTGCATCTGCTAGGTTATGACCATATCGAAGATGAGGAAGCCGAAGAGATGGAGCAGCTGGAACGCGACATCATGCAGGAGCTCGGTTTTGCCGATCCTTATCTGAACGACGAAGAGTAAAACGCAGCGTTAAGGGGGGACAGTCATTGCCTTGAAACAGCCGATGACTATCCTCATATCATTCAAACAATCCCACATGTGTTGAAGCGAGTAACCAAGAGAAAAAATGACCGACGATCACCCTAGTACCGGCTCGCCGAAGAAAACCTGGCTCGACAAACTCAGCCAACTCTTCCAGGGCGAGCCAAAAGACCGCAATGATTTGGTAGACGTGATAGCCGATGCCGAAGAGCGAGACCTCATCGATCAAGACACCAAAGACATGATCGAGGGGGTGCTGGAGATCGCCGAGCTGCGCGTGCGCGACATCATGATCCCCCGCTCCCAGATGGTGACCATCGAGAAATCCCAGCCGATCGACGAGATCCTGCCGGTGATCATCGAGTCCGGTCACTCCCGCTTCCCGGTGATCAACGAAGACAAGGATCATGTGGAGGGCATTCTGCTCGCCAAGGATCTGCTCCCCTTCGGGTTTGGCGGCCATCACGCCAGCGAGCCGCTACAGCTCGAAAAAATCTTGCGCCCCACGGTGATCGTCCCCGAAAGCAAACGGGTTGACCGTCTGCTCAAGGAGTTTCGTGAAGAGCGCTACCACATGGCCATCGTGGTCGATGAATTTGGTGGTGTCTCCGGTTTGGTGACCATCGAAGACATACTGGAACTTATCGTTGGCGAGATTGACGACGAGTTTGACGATATCGAGGATGAGCCGGACGAAATTCGCCGCCTCAGCAAGCGGGTCTTCTCTATCAGCGCCCTGACCGAGATCGAGGATTTCAACGACTTCTTCGGCACCAAATTCAGCGATGAAGAGGTGGATACCGTCGGCGGTCTGGTGATGCACGCCTTCAGCCACCTGCCCAAGAAGGGCGAGGAGATCGAGCTGGACGGCTACCTGTTCAAGGTGATGCATGCCGACCGACGCCGTCTGCAGCAGCTGCAGGTGAAGATCCCCGAGCACCACGCGGCGGCGCAATCCGAGCCGCAGTAAGCAAATCCGCTCGATGTGTGAAACAACGCCCCGACCTCGGGGCGTTGTTCTCTCTGCAACCGGCATCGAGGCTCGCCGTTGCCCCGCTTACAGGTTAAGATACCGACCATTCGACCCCAGTTGCACACCAAGACGAGCACAATCGCCCGTGAAATCATCCCCCGTTACATCAAGAATCCTGTTGAGCCTCAGCGCGCTGGCCTGTGGTGCCATCGCCGTGCTGGCCTTCTCCCCCTTCGGCTACTGGCCGCTGGTGATCCCCTCCCTGCTCGGCCTCTATGCCATGCTGGACAAAGCCACGCCGAAACAGGCCGCCTGGCGCGGTTTTGGCTACGCCATGGGACTCTTTTTGCCGGGGCTGTGGTGGATCCACGTCAGCATGACCGAATTTGGCGGCATTCCGCTGCCGGTCGCCTTCGTGCTGCTGGCCGGGCTCTCCGCCTATCTGGCACTCTACCCGACGCTGGCATGCTGGGCCTTCGCCCGCTTCTTTGGCGGCCGTCACTGGAGCCGCTGGCTACTCGCCTTCCCGGCCCTGTGGTTGGTGGCTGACTGGCTGCGCGGCTGGGTGATGACCGGTTTCCCCTGGCTCTGGTTTGGCTATAGCCAGATCGATGGCCCCCTCAAGGGCTTCGCCCCCATCCTCGGGGTGCAGGGCATCACGCTGGCACTGTTGTTCTGTGCCTCCGCCATCTGGCTGGTGTGGAAATCCCGCTCGCCACTGTGGCTGGCAGTACCTGCCCTGCTGGTGGCCAGTGCCCACGGCCTGATGCAGCTCAACTGGGTCACCCGTGGCGAGCCGGTCAAAGTGGCGCTGGTGCAGGGCAATATCGCCCAGTCCCTCAAGTGGGATCCGGAGGCGCTGGCCCCCACGGTGCGCACCTATCAGGATTTGAGCCGCGAGAATCAGGATGCCGACATCATCGTCTGGCCGGAGTCGGCGATCCCGGCCATCGAAAAGGCGATGGGCCCCTATCTGGAGAATCTGGACAAGGCGATGAAGGTGAACGATACCGGCCTGCTGGCGGGGATCATCCACTACGACGAGCAGCAACAGCGCTTCTACAATACCGTGCTCGGCATGGGGGTACAGGATGCGGATGGCAAGGAGTCCTACTTCTACAGCCACCCCAACCGCTACAACAAGTACCACCTGCTGCCCATCGGCGAGTTCGTGCCGTTTGAAGATCTGCTGCGCCCCATCGCCCCCTTCTTCAACCTGCCGATGTCCTCCTTCAGCCGGGGTGACGAAGTGCAGCCCAACCTGATCGCCAAGGGACTCAAGTTCGCCGCCGCCATCTGCTACGAGATCATCTTCCCGGAAGAGCTGCGCCGCAACGTCAATGCCGATACCGACTTCCTGCTGACCGTCTCCAACGACGCCTGGTTCGGCACCAGCATCGGCCCTTGGCAGCATATGGAGATCGCCCGGATGCGCGCGCTGGAGCTGGCTCGCCCGCTGCTGCGCGACACCAACACCGGCATCACTATCGTTACCGAGATCGACGGCAGCATCATAGGCCAGATCCCGCAGTTTGAAGCGGGTGTGCTGCGCAGCGAGGTGCGTCCCGCCCACGGCGAGACCCCCTACCTGCGCTTTGGTAGCTGGCCCCTCTACGGCCTGACCGTCCTGCTGCTGGGTCTGGCACTGGCGCTGCGCCCCAAGGCTCACCCCTGGGCCCGCGAGCTGTAACGCCAACCCGCAATTCCCGATAAACAACGAGGCGCCCGCAGGCGCCTCGTTTTTTTCTGTCATCCCCTCACAGGGATATGCCGGAGAAGGACATGAAGCCAAGGGACATCAGCCCCGCCACGATAAAGGTGATACCGATGCCCCGCAGCCCCTCGGGTACATCAGCGTACTTCAGCTTCTGGCGCAAACCGGCCATGGCGACAATCGCCAACAGCCAGCCGAGCCCGGAGCCGGCGCTGTAGACCAGCGACTCGACGAAATCGTAATCCCGCTGCGCCATAAACATCACCCCGCCAAAGATGGCGCAGTGCACCGTCAACAGCGGCAGATAGATGCCGAGCGCCTGATAGAGGCTTGGAAAGTACTTGTCGAGCACCATCTCCATCACCTGCACCAATGCCGCCAGCACCCCGATATAGATGATGTAATCGAGAAACCCCAGATCGTATTCGCCGAAAAAGGTACTGCCTGCCCGCAAAATATGACGGAAGATCAAATTGTTAAGAGGAATGGCGATCACCATCACCACCAATATCGTCATGCCAAGACCGAAGGCAGTGTTGATGTTTTTCGAGACGGCCAGAAAGGTACACATCCCCAGAAAAAAGGCCAGGGCGAGGTTCTCGACAAAAATCGAGTGAATAAACAGGTTGAGGTAGTAGTCCATAGGTGTGCTCACCAGGTGTTTGCGCAAAGAGAAAGTCTGCCTCTGGCCGGTGGCCAGCAGCATGGACAAAGCAACAGGAAGGGTGGACGCAGCACCGGATGATAGACCGCAGGCAGCAGGTGTCAGCCTGCCCCGTCAGTCAATCAGGAGCGTTCAACAGCAGTGTGAAAACGTGGATGGGCGCCCGCCAGCAGGGTGAGCTAGTCGCCGTGGCAGAAGCGAAATTGCAGATGGTGGCCGAGCAGTTGCTGTTTGTGCAGATAACCAAAGTGGCCGCAGGCCTGTCTGACATAGATCAGCGGCACAAAGAACAGTAGACCGCAGAGCAGGCCAAGGATGTCGTGCTGGAACCAGGCCAGCACCATCTGATAGCGCTCGGAGTGAGTGGCCCCTTCCAGCCGCCGCCCCTGCTCGAAGCCGAGTCGCCACTGGGAGGCAGGAGGGAGGCTGACGCTGTTGGCCAGTCCCTGATCGGATGACTCATGCAGCTGCATCGAGACGCCCTGCCCAACCGATTCCTGATGAGGCGTTGCAGTGACCCCTACCGCAGCGAAAGCGGCAAACCACAGCAGGCTGGCGATAGCGAGGGCCATCGCCCAGGTCGATAGTCGGCCAAAGGGCAGCAAAGAGTCAGTCCCGTTCAAACAACAAAATGATTCGGGGATGAATGTATCACAACGCCTCATTTTCTTGAATTTGAAACCGTACAAACCGACATAAAACGAGACTTAAAACCCTCTTACTCAGAAAACCAGCAATTAAAAACCATCATGACAACGCGGTAGAGTCACACCCCGGGCCACAGCAAAACGGCCACCCGAGGGTGACCGTCATGATCAGCAGAACAGCGTGGCTGTAGGGCTAGAGACCAGCAGCCTCCAGATGCTCCACCAGCAGCTGCACGCTGCGGTTACCGCGCCACTCGTTGACATCAAGCCGGTAGACAAGCCGCACCCGCTTCACCGAGGCATCGGGCCAACGCTTGAGATCGACGCCGAAGGCGATGGCATCCACCGCATAGCCGGAATCAGTAGTCAGCATCAGCTTGAGGTGCTTCTCCCCCACCAGCCGCTGCTGCACCAGCACAAACTCGCCGTCAAACAGCGGCTCCGGGAACGCCTGCCCCCAGGGGCCGGAGGCGCGGATCAGCTCCGCCAGCTCGAGGTTGAGCTCGTCCGGCAGCAGCTCGCCGTCGGTGAGCAGCACTCCGGTCAGCAGCTCGGGGGTCACCAGCTCGCAGATGACCGCCTCAAAGGCGCGGCTGAAGGCCTCGATATTGGCCTTGGCCAAGGTCAGCCCCGCTGCCATGGCGTGGCCACCAAACTTGCCCATCAGGCCAGGATGGCGGGTATCGAGCAGTTCCAGCGCATCGCGCAGGTGCACCCCGGGGATGGAGCGACCGGAGCCCTTAAGCTCAGTCTCGCTACTCTCGGCAAAGGCGATGACCGGGCGGTAGTACTTCTCCTTCACCTTGGAGGCCACCAGCCCCACCACCCCCTGATGCCATTCGTTGCGGTGCAGCACTATGCCAGACGGCACTTCACCATCGCGAAAACGGATCTGCTCCAGCGTAGCGAGGGCCTCCTGCTGCATCCCCTGCTCGATCTCCTTGCGCTCCTGATTGAGGCTGTCCATCTCGGCCGCAAGCTGGCGCGCCAGATTGAGATCATCACTCAGCAGACAGGCGACCCCGAGGGACATGTCATCGAGGCGGCCCACCGCGTTGAGGCGGGGCCCCAGCGCAAAGCCGAGGTCGGCGGCGGTGAGGCGGCGACCATCGCGGCCCGACACATCCACCAGCGCCTGAATGCCGGGGCGGCAGCGACCGGCCCGGATCCGCTGCAACCCCTGATGCACCAGAATACGGTTGTTGCCATCGAGCGCCACCACGTCGGCCACCGTGCCGAGGGCCACCAGATCGAGGTAATCCGCCACATTGGGGGCACGCAGCCCTTGCCGCTCGTACCAGCCGAGCTGGCGCAGATGGGTGTTGAGGGCCGCCATCAGGTAGAAGGCCACCCCGACCCCGGCCAGCGACTTGGAAGGGAAGTCGCAGCCGTGTTGGTTCGGGTTGACGATGGCATCGGCGTCAGGCAGCTCCTGACCCGGCAAATGGTGATCGGTAACCAGTACCTGCATGCCGGCCGCCTTGGCCGCCGCCACTCCGGCGATGCTGGAGATGCCGTTATCCACCGTGATCAGAAACTCGGCGCCGCGCGCCACCGCCAGCTCAACAATTTCGGGGGTGAGGCCGTAGCCAAACTCGAAGCGGTTGGGCACCAGAAAATCGATGTGGCGACCGCCCATAGCGCGCAGCGCCAGCACACACAGTGCCGAGCTGGTGGCGCCATCACAGTCGAAGTCACCGACGATCAGGATCCGTTTCTGGGCAGTCAGGGCCTCTGCCAGCAGCGGCACCGCCTGCTCCATGCCATAGAGGCGCTGGGGCGGCAACAGCTGGCTGGCGCTGCGCTCCAGCAGGGCCGGATCGTCTACGCCACGACTGGCAAAGATTTGGCGAAGCAGGGGATGCAGGGTGGCAGGCAGATGGGAATCATCAACTCGCGGACGACGACGGATTTGCAGGGGCTTCGGCATAGTGATCCAGTATTTTTAGCAATTGCTCAGGGCTTTGGTAACCGCGAACCAGATTCCCGTCAGAGGATACCCAGGCAGGCAATACCTTGACCCCCAACCATTTGCTCAGGCCAATATTTTGAATAAGGGTCTCACTACATTCCTGTTGAGGCAAATAAGCTTTGAAGGGGGAATTTTGCAGCAGGGGGTCGCTGCACCAATCGGCAGCCTGTGCCGCATGCTCAATCACAGGATACAGCTCGACACTGATCCCTAATGCCTGGAGATGTTGTAACGTCGGAGCCAACTGCCGTCTTCTCGCCTCATGTTCACCGAGAAACAGCGCGACTCGATGACGTTCGTCAGGAGCCTCAAGCACAATGGGCGCATAGCTCACCTGAGACAAACCCAGTCGACGCTGCTCTCGCAGGCCTGAAACGGTCAGATTTTTCATGTCATGGGCCATATCCAGCATGATGCCCTGGACAACGTAGTCCCCTTTGGCATCGCTGTAGAGCACCCCCTGGGAAGTGCCCAGCATGTATAACCCGCTAATCGGTGTCTGCTCGACCAGATAGACCGCTATCCCCAACCGGGTTGAGATGACCTCTTTCAAGGCGTGGGGGTCCATCCCGGCTCTGGCACAAAATGTGAACAGTAGCATCATTCCCAGTAGTAAATACTTCACTGGATTACTCACATGGTATGAATGAATTGACCCGGCAAAGTACAGCAGCATAGTTTATTATTCAATCCGCTAATCACCAAAAAATTAATACCAGACTGTACCAAAAAATAATGGCCCGCAGATTGCCAATCAAAGCCAACCCCAGCAAGCTAGTCACGACGACAGGAATAACGCGGCCTCGCCTCCGTTTTCCTGATAAAGCAGCGTCCCCTGTTCAGGGGCGATCCATGCGCTATTTTGTTTAATTTCGGAGGATATTATGAGTTTGATTCAAGAGTTCAAAGCCTTTGCCGCCCGCGGCAACGTCATCGACATGGCGGTTGGTATCATTATTGGTGCCGCCTTCGGCAAGATTGTCTCCTCTTTTGTCGGTGACGTGATCATGCCGCCTATCGGTCTGATCCTGGGTGGCGTGGACTTCAGCGATCTGGCGGTCACCCTGAAGGCCGCAGAAGGGACGACGCCGGCCGTGGTCATCGCCTATGGCAAGTTCATCCAGACCATCATCGATTTTCTGATCATCTCCTTCGCCATCTTCATGGGGCTGAAGGGCATCAATACCCTCAAGAAGAAGCAAGAAGAGGCCGCTGCCCCCGCCGGTCCTACCAAGGATCAAGAGTTGCTGAGCGAGATCCGCGATCTGCTCAAATCCCAACAGGGGAAATAAGCGCAATCTCCTGTCGTGTAATGCCAAAAAACCGCCTGCTGGCGGTTTTTTATTTTGACAGACTCGCGCACCGGCTCAGGCTCTGGGATGGTGTTCACCGTGCAGCGCCTTGAGTCGCTCGTTGGCCACATGGGTGTAGATCTGGGTGGTGGAGAGATCCGCGTGCCCCAGCAGCATCTGCACCACCCGCAAGTCGGCGCCGTGGTTGAGCAGATGAGTGGCAAAGGCGTGACGCAGGGTATGAGGTGACAACTCACCATGGATGCCCGCCCGCAGGGCATAGATCTTGATGCGGTGCCAGAAGGTCTGGCGGGTCATCATCTGCGCCCGCTTTGAAGGGAACACCACATCCGAGCTGGTGCCCCCCAGCAGCAGAGTGCGGGCCTCCCGGTAGTAACGCTCCAGCCAGTGCATCGCTTCCTCCCCCATCGGCACCAGCCGCTCCTTGTTGCCCTTACCCACCACCCGCACCAGCCCCTGACGCAGGCTGACATGCTCGGCGGTGAGCCCCACCAGCTCGGAGACCCGCAGCCCGGTGGCGTAGAGCAGTTCAAGCATCGCCTTGTCCCGCAGCTCCAGCGGGTCGTCCACCAACGGCGCGGTCAGCAGCGCGTTCACCTCGGCTTCGCTGAGATCAGAGGGCAATTTTTTCGGCAACTTGGGCCCCTCCAGCAGTACGGTAGGGTCATCGCTGCGCAGCTTTTCGCGGTTGAGATATTGGTAAAAACGGCGCAAAGCCGAGAGGAAACGAGCGGTGCTGCTCGCTGCAAACAAGTGATCCACCCGCCATGCGAGGTAGTGCTGGATCTCGTCCATCCCCGCCAACAGCAGAGAGCTCCCCTGCTCGTCGAGCCAGAACGAAAACTTTTCCAGATCGCTGCGATAGGAGCTGACCGTGTTGTCAGCCAATCCCCGCTCCAGCCAGAGGGCGTCGAGGAAGGGTTCAATCAGAGGATGGGGGTCGGGCTTGCTCATGGTGCGCTGCAATCAGGGGATCGATGGCCCATTGTAACGCGCCAACTCCTTGCAAAGACAAGGCACTTTCATTGGAAAGATAAGGCCCTTGTGGCAAGCCCCTTGCCGGGCGGTGAAGGTCGAATGGCAATCTGCTAGACTGGCCCCCTCCCCTTACGTTACCCATCGTGTTGCCCACATGGCGTCGTCCACACGAGCAAGCGAGAAAGCGCCAACAGAGAGAAGAGCGATGAAGATTGGTCTGTTTTACGGTTCCACCACCTGTTACACCGAGATGGCTGCCGAGAAGATCCGCGCCCTCATCGGCCCCGAGCTGGTGGATATTCACAATATCAAGGATGTCTCCCTGCGCCGGATGGAGGATTACGAGATCCTGATCCTCGGCATCTCCACCTGGGATTTCGGCGAGCTGCAGGAGGACTGGGAGTCCCGTTGGGAAGATATCGTTGATCTCCATCTGGAGGGACGCATCGTCGCCCTGTTTGGCCTCGGAGATCAGCTCGGTTATGGCGAATGGTTCCAGGACGCCCTCGGCCTGCTGCACGATCAGCTGGTGCCCAAAGGGGTCAAGCTGGTGGGTTACTGGCCCAACGAAGGGTATGAGTTCGACGCCTCCAAGGCGCTGATCGACGATGGCCACCACTTTGTCGGGCTGGCACTGGACGATGCCAATCAATATGACCAGACAGATCCGCGCATCGAGCAGTGGGTCGAGCAGATCCTGAGCGAAATCCACGCCCTGCTCTGACGCCTTCTTCCTCCTGCCCGGGTGGCCACTTGCCCTGTGCTATGGCCACCCGGGCGCAGTAATCGCACCGATTTTCTCAATCGGTATCATCGCGTGACCCTATAGCGACTTTTTTGTGCTGGTCTGCAACAATGGACTCGACATCCCATAACAATCAGAGCCGGGTGTCGGAAGCAAACTGACAGACCAGAAAAGGATATTCTATGACTCCATTCTCCCTGTTGGCCCCCGCCATCGCCCGTGACGTGCTCGATCACGCACTGGCACTGGGTGCCGATTTCGCCGAGTTGTTTGTGGAGCGCAAGCGCCGCAGCCAGCTCAGCCTGCTCTCCAGCCAGATAGAGAACATCAGCGGCGGCCTCGATTTCGGCATCGGCGTACGCCTCTGCTACGGCTACAAGGTGCTCTACGGCTACACCAATCTGGCCAGCCGCGACGAGCTACTGCGCATTGTCACCCTGCTGGCGGCCAAAGACCGCCGTGACCCCGTGGTGACCGCCACCGCCTTCGATTTCACCCGTTTGACCGACCGCAACCCGGTGGCACTGCCGCTGTCGGCCGACAAACTGCTGGAGCAGAAGATTGCCTACCTGCACGCCATGGATGCGGTGGCCCGCGCCGAGAGCGACAAGGTGAGCCAGTTCTCCGGCAACGTGCTGGGCTGGGAGCAGGAGGTGGAGATTTTCAACAGCGAAGGGCTGCAGGTGAGCGATCGCCGCCACTACAACCGCATCATGGCCCAGACCATCGCAATGGAAGGGAGCGAGCAGAGCGTCGGCTACGAGGCGCCAGGCGCCCTGATGGGCTGGGAGCATGCCGAGCGCATCGATCCCCGCGAGCTGGCCCTCACCGCCACCCGCCAGGCGCTGGTGAAACTGGGTGCAGCCCCCTGCCCGAGCGGCACTCTGCCAGTCATCATGGAGAACGGCTTTGGCGGCGTCATCTTCCACGAAGCGTGCGGTCACCTGCTGGAGACCACCTCGGTGGCCAAGAAGGCCTCGGTATTCCACGACAAAATGGGCCAGCTTATCGCCAATCCGGCGGTCAGCGCGGTGGACGAGGGGCTGCAAGGCAATGCTTGGGGCTCCATCAACGTCGATGATGAGGGGATGGCGACCCAGCACACCCAGCTCATCAAGGACGGCGTGCTGACCGGCTTTTTGGTGGACAGAATGGGGGCGCTGAAGACCGGCTATGCCCGCACCGGCTCGGGTCGGCGCGAATCGTACAAGTACGCCCCCACCTCGCGCATGCGCAACACCTATATCGAACCGGGCAACCACAGCCTCGACGATATGCTGGCCACCGTCGAACACGGCATCTACGCCAAGAAGATGGGGGGCGGCTCGGTACAGCCCGGCACCGGCGAGTTCAACTTCAACGTGCAGGAGGCCTACCTCATCGAGCACGGCAAGATCACCAAACCGCTCAAGTCCGCCACCCTGATCGGCACCGGCCCGCAGGTGCTGAAAGAGATCTCCATGGTGGGCAGCAATCTGGCGCTGGCCGCCGGTATGTGCGGCTCGGTGTCGGGCTCGGTCCCCACCTCGGTGGGCCAGCCGGCGCTGAAAGTGGACAACATTCTGGTGGGAGGGAACGCCTGATGAGCCAACTCGACATGAACCTACTGCTCACCCGTCTGCTGGATAAAGTGGCTGATCTCGGTGCCGAAGCAGACATCATCGCCAATCAGGAGAGAGCCTTCTCCCTCAAGGCAGACAAGGGCGAACTCGGTGAATACAAGGTCACCAGCAGCCAGCAACTCGGCATTCGCCTGATCAAAGAGGGCCGGGTCGGCATCGCCTACTCGGAATCCCTCGATGAGCTGGCGCTGGATGCCATGCTGCAAGATGCGCTCGATGCCAGCCGCTTTGCCAAGGTGGATGCGGATCAGCGCATCTCGGTGGCGGGCAGCCGGATCACCACAGATTGCGCCGAGATCAACCAACCCGATACCACGCCGGTAGAGGAGAAGATCGCCCTGGCCCTGCGCATCGAGTCAGACATGCTGGCCATGCCCGATGTGAGCGGCGCCCCCTACAACAGCTTCTTCGAAGGGGAGAGCCGCCTCTGGCTCGCCAACAGTCAGGGAACCCTCTGCCAGCACGGCGAGTTCAGCGTTGGCTGCTACACCTCGGCACTGGTCGAACGGGATGGCCGCCAGTCGATGCACTCGCAGGGGCAGTATGGCCGTCGCTTTGACGAACTGGATAGCCAGCGACTCATCGACCAGATTTATGCCGTCGCCAGCGACTTGCTGCCGGGTGAGGCGCTGCCGGGTGGCCGCTACAGCGTCATCTTCAGCACCAACTGCTTCGCCAGTCTGTTTGGCTGCTTTCAGGGGGTGCTGTCGGGCAAGTGGGCCCAGCAGGGGATCAACCCCTGGCGGGAGAAGGTGGGGCAGAGTGTCGCCTCCCGCTGGCTCACCCTAGAGAGCCGGGTCTACATGCCGGGCGGCATGAACATCAAGGCGTTTGATGGCGAGGGAGCTGCTACCTCGGATCTGCTGCTGATTGGCGACGGCGAGCTGAAAACCCTGCTCCACAACAGCGCCACCGCCCGCCACTTTGGCGTCGCCAGCAACGGCTCGGCCGCCCGCGGTGCCCGCAGCGCCCTCGATGTCACCGCTCGCCATCTGGTATTTGGCGCGGGCCCCCACTGCAAAGCGGAAGTGCAGAGCGGCGACTATCTGGAGCTGGTCAAGCTGGACGGTCTGCACTCCGGTGCCGATGCGGTAAGCGGCGACTTCTCCTTTGGCGCGTCGGGCTTCCTCTGCCGCGATGGCGTGCGGCTCCAGCCGGTGCGTGGCATCACGGTGGCGGGCAACTTCTACCGCCTGCTGGGCGAGCTGGAAGCGGTCGGTGACACCTTGCACCACAACGACGGCAAGGGCTTCTACGCCCCGCTTATCCGTTTTGGCGGCCTCTCCGTCGCCGGCAAGTAAACGCCCCGTTGAGACCGGCAAGTAAGAAAAAGGCGCCTGATGGCGCCTTTCTCACATTGGCAAGCAGAGTGTCGATGCCTCTGGATAAATGGACGATTACGCTTCGCTAATCGTCCCTACCGGTCGGTACCTTAGCCTGATGATACGGCCACTCAGGGTGAAAGCGGCTCGCGGTGATACTCGGCGCAGCCACACTCGGGGCAGGTATCAAGCTGTTGGGGATGCAGCACGGTATGGCGCCAACCACACTGGTCACACACCATGACCCCGAGCCCCACCCAGTCACCCGCCTCATAGACTCCCTTGTGCTCCAGCTCGTCGGCCAGCTCGCGCCACTCCACCTGGGCGCGGTCGGTCACATCCGCCAACCAGGACCAGGCGGTGTCTTTGAGGGCCAGCATGAAAGCAGACTCTTCAATCTGCTCGCTATCATCATGGCGCCCCTCGTCATAGTTGCCCAGATCCCGCTTCACGTACTCGGCGATGAGCGCCAGCTCGTCCTGAGTCAGGTCGCTGGCGGCCTCCAGATAGGCCTGCACCTTGGCAATCATCCGGTTGAGGCGCTCCCCCTGGAACTGTTCAGTCTCTTGCCACTGTTTTTGCAGCTCGGCAATGAAGGCTTCGTACCCTTTTTGACGTTTGTCCATGGCTGTTACTCCTCTACTAAACCCTGATCTGGCCCGGCTTAAGGCCCGAGGGACGCTGGCGGTTGTTGCCGCCGCAGGATATGGGTATTCTATTGCGATTTCCCAGCTGATTTATCTATTCATTTCACAGATCCGGATGTCACCAATGCAAGAGCAATACGTTCCCCAATCAATCGAACCAGCAGTGCAAAAGCACTGGGATGCCAAGAAAACCTTCAAGGCCGTGGAGAAAGTAGACAAGGAGAAGTTCTACTGCCTGTCCATGTTCCCCTATCCGTCTGGTCGACTACACATGGGGCACGTTCGTAACTACACCATAGGTGATGTGATCTCCCGTTATCAACGGCTTAATGGCAAGAACGTGCTGCAGCCCATAGGTTGGGATGCATTCGGCCTGCCAGCGGAGAACGCCGCGGTCAAAAACAGCACGGCGCCGGCACCCTGGACCTACGAAAACATCGAATACATGAAGAACCAGCTGAAGATGCTGGGGCTGGGTTATGACTGGGATCGCGAGCTGGCCACCTGCAAGCCGGATTACTACCGCTGGGAGCAGTGGTTCTTCACCAAGCTCTACGAAAAGGGTCTGGTCTACAAGAAGACCTCCTCCGTCAACTGGTGCCCGAACGACATGACAGTGCTGGCCAACGAGCAGGTTATCGACAACTGCTGCTGGCGCTGTGACACCCCGGTGGAGCAAAAAGAGATCCCCCAGTGGTTCATCAAGATCACCGACTACGCCGAAGAGCTGCTGAACGACATCGACAATCTGGAAGGCTGGCCGGAGATGGTCAAGACCATGCAGCGCAACTGGATTGGCCGCTCCGAAGGGGTCAACATCAGCTTCGCCATCGAGGGTCAGGCTGAGCAACTGGAGGTCTATACCACCCGTCCGGACACCTTCATGGGCGTCACCTATGTCGGTATCGCTGCCGGTCACCCGCTGGCCCTGCAGGCTGCTGCCAGCAATCCGGAACTGGCTGCCTTTATCGAAGAGTGCAAGAACACCAAGGTAGCCGAAGCGGAACTGGCCACCATGGAGAAGAAGGGCATGGCCACCGGCCTCTATGCCATTCACCCGCTGGATGGCCGCAAGGTACCGGTCTGGGTCGCCAACTTCGTGCTGATGAACTACGGTACCGGCGCCGTGATGGCGGTTCCGGGTCACGACCAGCGTGACTTCGAATTCGCCACCAAATATGGCCTCGACATCAAGGCCGTCATCAAGCCTGCCGATGGCGAGGTGGACGTGAGCGACGCCGCCTACACCGAGAAGGGCGTACTGTTCAACTCCGGCGAGTTTGACGGTCTCGAGTTCCAGGGCGCTTTTGACGCCATCGCCAACAAGCTGGAAGCCCTCGGCCACGGCAAGCGTACCGTCAACTTCCGTCTGCGTGACTGGGGCGTCTCCCGTCAGCGTTACTGGGGTGCCCCCATCCCGATGCTGACTCTGGCTGATGGCACAGTAGTGCCAACGCCGGAAGATCAACTGCCGGTACTGTTGCCGGAAGATGTGGTGATGGATGGTATCCAGAGCCCGATCAAAGCCGATGCCGAGTGGGCCAAGACCACTTACAACGGTCAGGAAGCGTTCCGCGAGACCGATACCTTCGACACCTTCATGGAGTCCTCCTGGTACTACGCGCGCTACTGCTCCCCGGACTACGACAAGGGCATGCTGGATCCGGCTGCTGCCAACCACTGGCTGCCGGTGGATCAGTACATCGGCGGTATCGAGCACGCCTGTATGCACCTGCTCTACGCCCGCTTCTTCCACAAGCTGCTGCGTGACGCAGGGCTGGTGAACAGCGACGAGCCGTTCAAGCGCCTGCTCTGCCAGGGCATGGTGCTGGCCGATGCCTTCTACTACAAAGACGAAAAAGGCGGCAACGTCTGGGTCAGCCCGACCGACGTCAAGGTAGAGCGTGACGAGAAGGGTCGCATCACCAAGTCCATCGACAACGAAGGCCGTGAGGTGATCCACTCCGGCATGACCAAGATGTCCAAGTCCAAGAACAACGGCATCGACCCACAGCTGATGGTGGAGCGTTACGGCGCCGACACCGTCCGTCTGTTCATGATGTTCGCCTCGCCAGCCGAGATGACCCTGGAGTGGTCAGACTCTGGCGTAGAGGGTGCCCAGCGCTTCCTGCGTCGCCTGTGGCGCCTGACCTTCGAGCACGTCTCTGCCGGTGCCGTTCTGGCACTGGATGTGGCAGCCCTCTCCGGCGAGCAGAAAACCCTGCGCCGCGAGCTGCACAAAACCATCGCCAAGGTGAGCGATGACGTGGGTCGTCGTCAGACCTTCAACACCGCCATCGCCGCCATCATGGAGCTGATGAACAGCCTGACCAAGCTGGATACCGAGCCTCAGGATCGCGCCCTGATGCAGGAAGCGCTGGAGGCCATCGTCGTGATGCTCACCCCCATCACCCCGCACATCGGGTTCGAGCTGTGGAAAATGCTGGGCAAGGGTGATGACGTGGATCACGCCGTCTGGCCAGTGGCTGATGAAGCGGCCATGGTCGAGACCGAGAAGCTGGTGGTGGTACAGATCAACGGCAAGATGCGCGGCAAGCTGACCGTGCCGGCCGAGATCAGCCAGGCAGACGTCGAGAAGCTGGCGATGGCCGATGCCTCGGTACAGAAGTTCACCGACGGTCTGACCGTGCGCAAGGTGATCTATGTACCTGGCAAGCTGCTCAACATCGTTGCTAACTGAGAAGTCACCAACTGATCATTGCCAATCTGTGACAGCAAACGGATGATAACGGCGGGCCCTGCGCCCGCCGCTCTTCCCTTCATGCAAAGAGGATTTTCTATGGGCACCATATTCACCCGCTTGATGGCCGTCATGCTGGCAGCCCTGCTGCTGCAAGGCTGCGGCTTTCAGATGCGCGGCAACGGCATTCCGAGCGAGCTGATGACCATGAAGGTCGTGGGCGACAACAAGAGCGACTTCTACCGATTGGTCACTACCCGCCTCAAGGCCTCCGGGGTCACCCTGGCCGACAAGGAGGGCATTCCGGTGCTCACTCTGGGCGGCGTCGGCAGCGCCAGTCAGGTCGCTTCGGTCAACGCTCAGGGCGTCGACACTGAATATGTGCTGGGCTTCAGTACCCAGTTCACCGTCTCGGTGCCGGGCAAGCCGACCCAGGTCTTCCCCATCAACTTCAACCGCAGCTTCCTCAACAAGCCGGATGCAGCGCTCGCCTCTTCTCGTGAGCAGGAGCAGCTCAACCGCGAGATGCAGGAGCAGGCGGCCAATCAGGTGATCCGGCAGTTGAGTCAGGTCAGCTTCTGATGCGGATCTACCCAGAGCAATTTGGTGACGAGTCGCAGTTCAAGCAGCCAACGCAGGCAGCTACTCTTGTGCGCCTTCATTTCAGTCAGGCAAGCTTCTGATGCGAATTTATCCCGAGCAATTTGGTGACCACCTCAAAGCAGGGCTCAGGCCCTGCTATCTCGTTTTTGGCGACGAGCCCCTGTTGCGACTGGAGGCCATCGACGCCATCCGTCAGATCGCCCGCAAACAGGGTTTCGATGAACGCCATACCTTCGTGGTGGAACAGGGGCTGGACTGGAATCAGGTCTACGATGCCTGTCAGGCCATGAGCCTCTTCTCTGCCCGCCAGATCATCGAGCTGGAGCTGCCCGCCAAGGTGGACAAGGATCTGGCCACCCGCATCAGTGAAATCGGCAAGCAGCTCCACCCTGATCTGCTGCTGGTGCTGAGTGGCGGTCGCCTCAACCAGACCCAGATGAAGGCAGCCTGGTTCGACAAGCTCTACCAGATCGGCACCTATGTGCCGGTCAACCATCCGGAGCCCAAGTTCTTCCCGCGCTGGATGAGTGCTCGCTTCCAGCGTTTTGGCCTCAAGGCGCTGCCGGATGCCATCAACTTCATGTGCCACGCCTATGAGGGCAACCTGCTGGCTGCCAGTCAGGAGATCGAGAAGCTGACCCTGCTCTCGCCGCCCCAGCCCATCAGCGTCACCTATCTGCAAGAGACCATTATCCGCCACGCCCACTTCACCCCGTTCCAGCTGGTCGATACCCTGCTGGAAGGCAAGGTGAACCGGGCCCAGCGCATTCTGGCCGCCCTGCGAGCCGAAGGCACCGAGCCGGGGATGCTGGCCTGGACCCTCTGCCGCGAGCTGGAGCAGCTGACCGAGCTGTCACTGGCGATGCGCAGTGGCCAGCCGCTGGGGGAGCATTTCAGCCGTCTGCGTATCTGGCAGAGCCGCCAGCAGCTGATCCAGCAGGCGCTGACCCGACTTCCGTTTGCCAAGTTGCAGCAGTTGTGGCAACTGATGGCCCAGCTGGACGATGCCCAGCGCAGCTTCAATACCGAACAGGCCTGGCTGATGCTGCAGACCATTGCCCTCGGTTTTCGTGATAGCACCCCGCTGCCACTGGGGATGGAGAGCAGCCCGTGCTGAAGGCTCCTGTCAGCCTGCTGAAGGCTCCTATCGGTATTCTGGGCGGCACCTTCGACCCCATCCATATCGGCCATCTGCGCCCGGCCATCGAAGCCCGCGACACCCTTGAGCTGGCCGAAATCCGGCTGATCCCGAACCATATCCCGCCTCACCGAGCCAATCCGTTCTGTTCCAGCGAGCAACGGCTCGCCATGGTCAGGCTGGCGGCGGCGGAGAACCGCCATTTTGTGGTGGATGAGCGGGAGCTAAAGCGGGATAAACCCTCTTACACCATAGATACCCTGATCGAGCTGCGTCATGAACTGCCCGATACCCCGCTCTGCTTTCTGATGGGGATGGATTCACTGCTGAGCCTGCCAAGCTGGCACCGCTGGCAGGAGCTGCTCGACTATGGCCATCTGGTAGTGAGTACGCGCCCTGGCTGGCAGCTCGATTATCCGGCCGGAGTGGCGCAATTGTTGACTAACCATCACACCAGCGATGCCAGCGCGCTGCACCGGCAGCTGGCTGGCCATATCTGGCTGGCGGACAACCAACCCGTCGAACTGTCAGCCACCCGGCTGCGGGCCTTGCTGGAGGCGGGGCAAGACACCCGCTACCTCTTGCCCGAGTCGGTTGCACACTATATTGATCAACAGGGGCTCTACCGCGCCAATCGCCGCTAGCCCCTGCCGTAATCCCGCCCCAGCCGATGGGAAACGGGAGTGACCATGATATAATCCGCCGCCCTGACGCTGTAATAGCGCGCCGGAATAGAGGAGAGACTCATTGCAAGGCCAAGAACTGCATGCCTTTATCATCGACAAAATCGATGACATGAAAGGCCGCGACATCATCACCCTCGATGTACGCGGCACATCCACCATTACTGATGCCATGATCGTCTGTTCCGGCAACTCCAGTCGTCACGTCAGCGCCATTGCCCACCATCTGGCCAGCGAGGCCCGCCATGCAGGTCTGGATCTGCTGAGCGTAGAGGGCCAAGTGAGCGGCGAATGGGCATTGGTAGATATGGGGTCGGTGATCGTGCATGTGATGCAGGATGAACCTCGTGACTTCTACCAGCTGGAAAAATTGTGGAGCGGTGCCGCTCACGTGAACATGCAATAAAGAGCACAAGTGTAACGACGATGAAGATCCAGTTGATTGCGGTGGGCACCAAGATGCCTGCCTGGGTAGAGCATGGCTTCCAAGAGTATCGCCGCCGCTTCCCGAAAGACATGCCATTTGAACTCGTCGAGATCGGCGCCGGCAAACGGGGCAAAAATGCCGACATTCCCCGCATCCTGCAGAAGGAAGGGGAAGCCATGCTGGCAGCCGCGGGGCGCTCGCGCATCGTCACGCTGGATATTCCGGGTAAACCCTGGACCACCGAGCAGCTGGCTGCCCAGCTGGAAGCCTGGAAGCTGGATGGCCGCGATGTGGCCCTGCTGGTCGGCGGGCCGGAGGGCTTATCCCCCGACTGCAAGGCTGCCGCCGAGCAGAGCTGGTCGCTGTCGCCACTCACCCTGCCCCATCCGCTGGTGCGGGTGCTGGTGGCCGAGAGCCTCTATCGGGCATGGAGTATCACCACCAATCATCCGTATCACAGAGAGTGAGCCATGCACTATCCAAGCATCACCCTCCAATACCCGTATCACAAAGAGTGGGCCATGCACTATCCAAGCATCACCCTCCAATACCCGTATCACAGAGAGTGAGCATGAATCGCCAGAGTCTCACTGCTCATGACCTCGTCAACCAGAAGGTAACGGCATGTTGAAGAATCGCATCGAGATGCGCGATCACAGTGCCGAGGGCAATCTGTTCTTCCGGCGCACCCTGGTAGCCTACATCGGCATCGTCGTGCTGATGCTGGTGCTGCTGGGTAATCTCTATTATCTGCAGGTTGAATCTTTTGACACCTACCAGACCCGTTCCAACTCCAACCGTATCCGGGTGGTACCGGTGGCCCCCCCTCGCGGGCTCATCTATGACGCCAACGGCGTGCTGTTGGCAGAAAACCGTCCGGTCTACAGTCTGGAAATCGTGCCGGAAGAGACCAAAGATCTCGAGCTCACCGCCGACCAGCTGATCACCCTGCTGGGGCTGCCGGAGGGGACCAAAGAGAAATTTCTGGCCGAAGTGAAGCGTCAGCGCCGCTTCAAGCCAGTCCCCTTGTTCGAGAAACTGACCGAGTATCAGGTGGCCCTCTTTTCGGTCAACCAACACAACTATCCGGGCGCCAGCATCGAGGCCAACCTCAAGCGCTACTATCCCTTTGGTGACACCCTCACCCACGCGCTGGGCTATGTGGCCAAGATCAACACCCGCGATGTGGAGCGCCTCGACAAGGAAGAAAAACTCGCCAACTACGCGGCCACCAAGGATATCGGCAAACAGGGTGTCGAGAAATTTTACGAGGAGCAACTACACGGAGTTGCAGGCTATCAGGAGGTCGAGGTGAACAACCGCGGCCGAGTCGTCCGCACCCTCAAGTTCCAGCCGCCCACTCCCGGCAAGGATATCTACCTCAACATCGACATCCGGATGCAGCTGAAAGCCCAGCAAATACTGGCGGGCCAGCGTGGTGCCATCGTGATGATGAACCCGCAAACCGGCGCTATCATCGCCATGGAGTCGAGCCCGAGCTACGACCCCAACCTGTTTGTCACCGGTATCTCCAGTGCCAACTACTCGGGACTGCTCAACGATCCGGCACGTCCCTTGGTGAACCGCACCACGCAGGGCATCTATGCACCCGCTTCCACCGTCAAACCCATGATGTCCATCATGGGGCTCAACGAGGGGGCCATCACCCCCAACTATCGTTACTTCGGTGGCCCGAGCTTCTCCATTCCGGGCACCACCAAGAAGTTCCGTGACTGGCGCCGCTGGGGTCATGGCTGGCTCGATGTCTATCGCGCCATCGAGGTCTCGGCGGATACCTATTTCTACGATCTCGCCTATCGGGTCGGCATCGACAAGATCCACAGCTACATGACCAAGTTCGGTTTTGGTCAGTACAGTGGGGTCGACCTCTATGAAGAGACCAAAGGGGTGATGCCGTCCCGTGACTGGAAAATGGCCCGCTGGCGCCAGCCCTGGTATCAGGGTGACACCATCTCCATCGGTATCGGTCAGGGCTACTGGAGCGCAACGCCGATCCAGCTGGCCAAGGCGATCAGCATCCTGACCCAGAACGGCCATGATGTGACCCCGCACCTGCTCAAGAGCACCGCCTCGCTGGCGGAGGTAGTGAATGCCCCCATCAACCCGAATATCGCCCTCAAAACCAAAAGCGACAGCTATTGGCAGGTTGCCAAAGAGGGGATGTGGCGGGTGAACCAGGGCAAGGAAGGGAGTGGCCGCCACGCCTTTGCCAACACCCCCTATGCCTCCGGGGGCAAGTCGGGCACCGCGCAGGTGGTCAACATGAAAGAGAATCAGGTCTACAACGCCAAGAACATGAAGGTAGAGCACCGAGACAACGCCCTGTTCGTCGCCTTTGCTCCCTTTGATGCGCCTAAAGCGGTGATAGCACTGGTACTCGAAAACGCAGGCGGCGGCAGTAAAAATGCAGCGCCGGTGGCGCGCGCCATGCTGGATGCCTATCTGCTGCCCCCGGATCCGCAACTGCCACCGGCACCGACGCCGACCACGCCGTCCCAGCCGAGCGAGGTCAGCCCCAGTGAGTAACGCCGCCCGCCAGCAAGGCTGTGGACATCAATCAGATGTCCATCGGCCGCAGCAGGCTGACCCGATTTTGCGCCACCAAGGGGTGCCGTCAATTCAGCACAAGGTTATTTCCCATGAGTAATTCCGCTCGGCAGCAAAGCATCTGGTACAAGATGCATATCGATCTGCCGCTGTTTCTCGGTCTGCTGGCCGTGATGACACTCTCCATGGTGGTGCTCTACTCCGCCTCCGGTCAGGATCTCGACTCCATCGTGCGCCAGCTGGTACGGGGCGGCATCGCCTTTGCCCTGATGATCGGCATGGCCCAGCTGCCACCGTCTCTGTATGCCCGCTGGTCGGTGCCGCTGTTCGCGGTGGTAGTGCTGATGCTGATTGCGGTGGATGTGTTCGGTCATATCGGCAAGGGGGCCCAGCGCTGGCTCGATCTGGGCTTTATGAAGTTCCAGCCCTCCGAGGTAATGAAGCTCTCCATGCCGATCATGGTGGCCGCCTGGCTCAGCCGCCACTCGCTGCCCCCCAAGTTCAGCCATGTGGTGATCGCCCTGGTGATGGTGCTGCTGCCCACCCTGCTGATCGCCGCCCAGCCCGATCTCGGTACGTCCATTCTGGTGGCCGCCTCCGGCTTCTTCGTCATCTTCCTGGCGGGACTCAGCTGGTGGCTGATCGGGCTGGCGGTCATGCTGATAGTGGCCTTTATGCCGGTACTCTGGTTCTTCCTGATGCACGACTACCAGCGCCAGCGGGTGATGATGCTGATCGACCCGGAGAAAGACCCGCTTGGCCGTGGCTATCACATCATTCAATCCAAAATCGCCATCGGCTCCGGCGGCGTGTTCGGCAAGGGGTGGCTGCAAGGGACCCAGTCCCAGCTGGAGTTCCTGCCCGAACGCCATACCGACTTTATCTTCGCGGTATTTAGCGAGGAGTTTGGTCTGGTGGGGGTCGCCCTGTTGCTGGTGCTTTATCTCTACGTCATCAGCCGCTGCCTCTATATCTCGATGCAGGCCCAAAGCAGCTTCGAGCGGCTGCTGGGGGGCGCCATCACCCTCACCTTCTTCGTCTATGTGTTCGTCAACATGGGGATGGTGAGTGGCATCTTGCCGGTGGTGGGGGTACCCCTGCCGCTGGTGAGCTATGGTGGCACCTCCATGGTGACCCTGATGGCCGGTTTCGGCATCCTGATGTCCATTCAGACTCATAGAAGACTGCTCGCCTGATGAGATGGGTTGGATTGCTGCTCTCTCTCGCCACAACGGTGGCAACTGCCGCCGTGGCGCCGGATCGGCTGGCGCTGCTCGCCGAGCAGCAACAGGTGCCGCTGGCGGAGTTGCAGGCCGCAGTCGCCCGCGCCCAGCTGCGCCAGGAGGTGCTCGACACCATCAGCAAGCCATGGGAAGCCAAACCCTGGCATCGCTACCGGCCGCTGTTCGTCACCCCGGATCGCATCCGGGATGGGCTGCTGTTCTGGCAGCAGCATGCTGCCACCCTGACGCGGGCCGAGCAAACCTATCAGGTACCGGCGTCAATCATAGTGGCCATCATCGGGGTAGAGACCTTCTATGGTCGCCAGATGGGCCGTCATCCGGTGCTCGATAGCCTCTACACCCTGGGGTTTCACTACCCCGAGCGCAGCGACTTCTTTGCCAAGGAGTTTGCCCAGCTGGTGTTGCTGGCAAAAGAGGAAGGGTGGGCGCTGGATCGCCTCAAGGGCTCCTATGCCGGAGCCATGGGGATGGGCCAGTTCATGCCCTCCAGCTACCGCCACTACGCCGTTGATTTCGATGGCAATGGCAAGCGGGATCTGTTTGCCAACCCGGTCGATGCCATCGGCAGCGTGGCCAACTATTTTGCCAGCCACCAGTGGCGCTGGGGCGAATCCGTGGTGGAACCGGCCCAGATCGGGCTGATGGCAGTCGAACCCTTGCTCAGGCCTGAGCCCGAGCTAACACAACAGTGGTCAGAACTGGCGGCGGCAGGGATTGAGCTCGCCACGCCGCTGGCCCCACAGACGCCGGTCAAGTTACTGGCGTTTGCCCAAGCCGATGGACCGGAATACTGGGTCGCACGGCATAACTTTTATGTGATCACCCGCTACAATCGCAGCCCACTCTATGCGATGGCGGTGTATCAACTTAGCCAAGCCATTCAGGAAGCGTATGCATCTTCGTCACAAACTCCTCCCGCTCAGCCTGAGCTTGTTGCTGGCCGCCTGTAGCAGCCAGCCGGAACAGACCGCCCCCGTCGAACCGCAAGCACCGGTCAGCAAGCCGCCCGTCATCGAGATCCCGCAAGCCACCGGCGCCATTCCGCGCCCCGAGCCCCTGAGTGCCAGCGGCAACCGGGACTACTGGATCGGCAAGCAGAAAAACGAGGTGTGGCGCGATATCAAGCACTACAGCGAAGAGGGCACCGCCAGCTGGCTGTCGCCGGATCTGGATGGCCAGAAGACCGCCAACGGCGATGTGCTGGACAGCACGCTGTTCAGCGCTGCCCACCGCAACCTGCCCATCCCGAGCTATGTGCGGGTCACCAATCTGGACAACGGGCTGGAGACGATCGTGCGGGTCAACGATCGCGGCCCGTTCAACAGCCCTCGCCTGATCGATCTCTCCTACGCGGCAGCCAAGCTGCTGGAGATGGTCGATAGCGGGGAAGCGCGGGTACGGCTGGAGCTGATCAACGACACCCCGGATCAGATGGTGATCATGGAGCCGATGAAGCCCATCGAGATGACCCCGACCACTCCGGCCGCTGCGGCGCCCAACACCCTGTCGCAAGATGGCTTCCTGGGTGAACCGACTGCGCTGGCGATGGCAACTCCCGCCGCCGACCCCGCCCCCGTCAAGGCGCCAGCCGCCAAGCCAGCCAAAGCGGCGCCTATCAAACCAGCGTCAGCCAAGGCCGCAGCGCCTGCCAGCAGCGGCGATGGCAAGATGATCCAGGTGCTGGCCAGCGGCTCACAGGAACGGGCCGAGGCGATGGGCAAGGTGATGACCCAGCGCTACGGCGTGCCCTATCGGGTCGATGCCCATGGCGCCATTTTCCGGGTGCTGATTGGCCCGGTCGCCGCTGACCAGCAGGCAAGCGTGCTGGAAAAAGTACGTCAAGGCGGACTGGAACAGGCCTTTATCGTTCCCTAACCCCTCTCTGCAGGCGGGCGTAGCCCATGTCCCAGCCCCGGCCATCACGTCGCTTTATGGCGTGATGGCCGGGCTGATGGATAAAAAACCAGTGATGATCGCCATGTCAGGCTATGACCAGCGGACGCATCTGGTATAGTTAGGCCCGCATTTTATCCCCATCTGGCTCGCAGGAATTTCAAGATGTCCAAATTTGCCCGTTCAGTTCTTCTGGCCTCGCTGGTCAGCGTTACCGCCCAGGCCAATACGCCGGTGCCGACACCGACTCCGAATGCCATGCCCATGGTGGTTCCCGCCGCGCCGGAGATCTCCGCCAAGGCCCATATTCTGATCGACTACTACTCGGGTCAGGTGCTGGCCGAGCAGAACGCCGAAGAGCGTCTGCCGCCCGCCAGTCTGACCAAGATGATGACCTCCTACATCATCGGCCAGGAGCTGCTGAAGGGGAACATCAAGCGCACCGACATGGTGACCATCAGCCAGAACGCCTGGTCCAAGAACTACTCCGACTCCTCCAAGATGTTTATCGAGGTGGGCAAGCAGGTCTCCGTCGATGATCTCAACAAAGGCATCATCATCCAGTCCGGCAACGACGCCTGCGTCGCCATGGCAGAATTCCTGGCGGGCAGCACCGACTCCTTCGCCAGCCTGATGAACAGCTGGGCCGCCAAGCTCGGCATGAACGACAGCCACTTCATGAACCCGCACGGTCTGGATGCGGAAGGTCACTACAGTACCGCTCACGATATGGCCCGTCTGGGTCAGGCGCTGATCCGCGACCTGCCGGAGGAGTACAAGGTCTACTCCCAGAAATCCTTCGTGTTCAACGGCATCACCCAGCACAACCGCAACCGCCTGCTGTGGGATCAATCCCTGCAAGTGGATGGCATCAAGACTGGCCACGTCAGCCAGGTCGGCTACAACCTGGTCTCCTCTGCCACCAATAACGAAGGCATGCGCCTGATCGCCGTGGTATTCGGAGCCAGCAGTGAAGGGTCCCGTGCGGCCGAGAGCAAGAAACTGCTCACCTACGGTTTCCGCTTCTTCCAGAGCCTGACCCCGTACAAAGCCGGTACCGAGCTGGTCACCCAGAAGATCTGGATGGGCGACAAGTCTGAGGTGAAACTGGGGGTTGATCAGGATGTTTCCGTACTGGTGACCCGTGGTCAGGGCAACAACCTGAAAGCGGACTTCCAACTCGATAGCGAGCTGAAAGCGCCGCTGGCCAAGGGGCAGCGCGTCGGTACTGTATTCCTGAAGCAGGGCGACAAGGAGATCAAACAGGTTCCGCTGGTTGCCCTGGAAGAGGTGCAGGAAGGTGGTCTGGTGAGCCGTCTGTGGGATTACCTGGTACTGCTGGTCACCAGCTGGTTCAAGTAATCACGGCGCAATATTGTCACCTAGCAGCGGCGCCAACAGGCGCCGCTGCTGCCTTGGTCATATCTGCACTGTGAATAACCCTGCAAACTGCCGGTTCCGCCCTCCCCTGATTTGTGGTAAAAAGCAGCACTTCCATTCTGGTCTGACTGATGCTGGCCTTGATCCCGGTCCGGGCAGTGCCCATATAGACTTGAAATGGCGGCTTTTGCGAGTCATAGGCCACTAGCTATCCAAGATGAAGTCATCCCGTTGATGACGAAAAAGGTGAGTAAATGAATACCAAATTTGATGAACTGCTGGAGTTTCCCTGCAAATTCCCGTTCAAGGTGCTCGGCATTGCCGACCCTGCGCTGCCCCATAGAGTGGTAGAAGTGCTGCAACAGCACGCTCCCGGCACCTACAGCCCGACCGTTCAGCCCAGTGCCAAAGGTACTTACCACTCGGTACGCGTGACGGTAACGGCCCAGAACAAAGAACATATCGAAGCCATGTACAAAGCGCTCGGCGATATCGAGCTGGTCAAATACGTACTGTAACTTCTCTCTCGCCCCGTTCTGCGGGGCGACTGTTTTTGTGCTGAGGAAGCCATGCCATCCCGGATCCCCGTCCAGTCCCAACTGATCGTCAGACATCTGGGCCGCAGCCCCTACCAACCGGTATGGGACGCCATGAAAGTCTTCACCGACCACCGCACCAGCGATACCCCGGACGAGTTCTGGGTGGTCGAGCACGATCCCGTTTACACCCAGGGCCAGGCTGGCAAGGCCGAACACCTGCTCAATCCGGGCAACATTCCGGTGGTGCAGAGCGATCGCGGCGGTCAAATTACCTATCATGGCCCGGGCCAGCTGGTGCTCTACGTACTGGTGGATGTGCGTCGCTGTAAATTCTCGGTCCGCGAGCTGGTGACCGCACTGGAAACCGCCATTATCAGCACCCTTGCCAAGAGCAATATCAATGCATATGCCAAGGCAGACGCCCCCGGGGTCTATGTGAAAAATGATCTCGGCATGGAGGCCAAACTGGCCTCGCTGGGACTGCGGATCCGCAAGGGCTGCTCGTTCCACGGGCTGGCTCTCAACATCAACATGGACATGACCCCCTTCCTGCATATCAACCCGTGCGGCTATGCGGGCATGGCCATGACCCAGACCAGCGCCCTGGGCGGCCCGCAAAGCGTGGCCGAGGCGCAAGCCATTCTGGTAGCCGAACTGGCCAAGCTGATTGGCTATGACGCAATAACCAATACCGAAGAGGCATCATAAGCAAACCCGCTGCTGCCCGGCTATGCCGCACAGCGATGGGGATATGCAAGTGACCCGACAGCTATCAATCAAACAATAACAAACACCGAGAGTGAATCATGAGCAAACCCGTTCGTATGGAGCCGGGCGTCAAGCTGCGCGATGGCGACAAGATGGCCCTGATCCCGGTGAAATTCATGCCGGATCCAAGCGAAGAAATTCTGCGCAAGCCGGACTGGATGCGGATCAAGCTGCCCCCCTCCAGCCAGAAGATCGAGCACATCAAGAGCACCCTGCGCAAAAACAAGCTGCACTCGGTATGTGAAGAGGCCTCCTGCCCGAATCTGGCGGAGTGCTTCAACCATGGCACGGCCACCTTCATGATCATGGGCGCCATCTGCACCCGTCGTTGCCCCTTCTGCGACGTGGCCCACGGTCGCCCGCTGGCCCTTGATCCGGACGAACCGCAGAAGCTGGCGCTCACCATCAAGGAGATGGGGCTGAAATATGTGGTGATCACCTCGGTAGACCGCGACGACCTGCGCGACGGCGGTGCCCAGCACTTTGCCGACTGCATCAAGCAGATCCGCGAGCACAGCCCGCAGACCCGCATCGAGATCCTCACCCCGGACTTCCGTGGCCGGATGGAGCAGGCGCTGGAGGTGTTCCGTGAAACGCCACCGGACGTGTTCAACCACAACCTGGAAACCGCCCCGCGCATGTATCGGGTTGCCCGCCCGGGTGCCGACTACAAGTGGTCGCTGGAACTGCTGCGTCGCATCAAAGAGATGCACCCCCATGTCCCCACCAAATCCGGTGTCATGATGGGTCTGGGCGAAACCAACGAAGAGATCGTTCAGGTGCTTACCGATCTGCGCGAGCACGGCGTCAACATGCTGACCCTGGGCCAGTATCTGCAGCCGAGCCGCCACCACCTGCCGGTCAAGCGCTACGTGCCGCCTGCAGAGTTTGACGAGCTGAAAGATGTCGCCATGGCGCTGGGCTTTAGCCACGCTGCCTGCGGCCCCTTCGTGCGCTCCTCCTATCACGCCGACCTGCAGGCGAAAGGGGAAGAGGTCAAATAACCTCAACGACGAATGCCAGCAACAAAAAGAGCGCCTATTGGCGCTCTTTTTGTTGGTGTCTCTGACTGTTGCAGCTTGATGCACTCAGCTGCCGCTGTCGAAAAACCCCTGCTGATGCCAGCGTTGCAGCTGGGCCAGCACCCGGGTCTCACGAGCCGTCCATTGGGGACAGGGGCCCGCCAGCTGGGTCTTGTTGGTCTGCAACGCTTCGTCGAGCACAAACCAGCCAGGCACAAAGCCGAGGCGGATCTCGTAGGGCTGTGGCTGCGGGGCCACCAGCTGCTCGCCAATCCGGCACAAGTAGTAGAGCGAGCGGATACAATAAGCATCAAAGCCCGGCTCGCGAGCAGCACGATACTCACGGGTCTCGCCGAGCAGGGCCCCCACTTCCAACAGTTCGGCGCCACACTCTTCCAGCAGCTCGCGGGCCAGCGCGGCGGCATGGCTTTCGCCCTCCTCGATACCACCACCCGGGAACATCAGATCGCCATTAACCCGGGAGTGGACCAGCAGCAATTCGTCATCACGTCGCACCACGGCACGCACAGTCAGGCGCTCCAGGGTGCGACCCTCAGTGAGCACCTCACCATGCATAAAAGAGAGAGAGAAAGGGTCAGGCCAGCAACTGGCCGAAGAGAGAGTGGTCATCATTGCCTCAGGGTCGATAGCTGCCACGCTTGAGCTGCTCGACGATCTCGGCAGCCCGCACGTCGTAGCCATCCTGCTCCGTTTTGCTCAGTGAGTGATAAATAGCAAAGCGCTTGGCTGACACCTCGGGCGCATCCTGAAACGACTCGCTCACCTTGCCCCACAGATAGGCCAGCCCATACTGCTTTTGCCCCATATAGAGGGTACTGAGGGAGGTGAGCAAGCGGCTGTTGACCTTGTCCCCCTCATGATAGAGGGAGAGGCCGCGCTGCAGGGTGGCAATGGCCTGTTCGGGGTCGCTCTTGGCGTAGATACCACCGAGCGCCAGTTGCAGCTCGGGTTCATCCAACGCCTTGCTGCCTTCCAGCGCCATAAACTGCTGGCGAGCCAGCTCGTTGGTGTTATTGGTCCAGTGCCAGAGCAGCAGATAGGGATCTTGCGAATTGCGAGTCGCCACATCAAGCTGGGCCAGCTGATCCCCTGCGGCCAGCATCCCCTCCACCCGGGGGCTCTTTTGCTCCTTCGCCGCCTTGTACTCGATATTGGTGGAGCGTTCGGCACACTTGAGATAGCGCTCAAGGCCACGCATCAACTCATACTTGCGCCGATCCGTGCCCTCCTCTTTCAGGTAGAAGCGGCTACGAATGACATCGGTACGCTCATAGCGGCACCAACCATCGTCCACCAGATCCTGACAAAGCTCGGGATTGTTACCACAAATATTGTGGATGCGGTCGTCATTACAGCCCGTCACGGCAAGACCGACTGAGATCATGATGAGCGTCTGTCGCAGAGAGAAATGGGCCATGGGTCACATCTTGTAGGTAGAGTCAGTGTCTTGTGAGACCGTCGAAAGCTAGCAAGCTGATTACAGATTCATTACAATTAGCGCGCTATATCACGTCGCTATTGCAGAATAATATAACGAAATATACACCCCGACACTGATCTGCATTCGACGAATTTGTGTTTACGGCGACAAGATTACATAAACGGTCTCCGGGTAGCCCGCCATCACCACTTGCCGACATGGCAAGAACCCCGGGGCAGGCCGCCACCATGCCGTCTACAACCCAGAGCCGGTTTGTTTCGACTGACGGGATACCCGTTTCGGGCCCCCTCGGTTCGCCTGCATCACCACAAGATTCAGCACCAAGACAGATAGGGTATGACCACGAGTTTGAGGACCGCTGATGGCACAGATGGCTGATGCTCAGCCAGCTAGACCCCGGGTTCAAGGAACAATGATAAAGGAGAGGCCGGATGTCATTGCAACAGAGTGAGTTTCAACAAGCGATCAGGCAGATGCCACAAGAGGTGTACGAGCGGCTCAAGACCGCGGTCGAGCTGGGCAAGTGGCCCGATGGCAAGCCCCTCACCGACGAGCAGAAGGCAACTTCTCTGCAAGCGGTGATGGCCTGGCAGGCGATACACCTCGACCAGCCAGAACACATGAATATCGGTCGCGACGGCGAGATCGTGATGAAGAGCAAGAGCGAGCTAAAACGGCTGTTTCGTGATGAACCTCAGCCGGTTGAAGAGGAGATAGTGCGGGTCAATCTCAATCACTGAGACCACTCGCCGCTACTGTCTCGCGGCGGCCTATCGAACAGCGACTAATGAAACAGCGAGAGTTCGATAAATAGTGCGATAAATAGCAAAGAGGGGAGCCATGATGGCTCTCCTCTTTTTTCCTATCTATGCAGGGTGACTCATCCCCCTCATCCCCAGCCCTTCTCCCGCCAGGGGAGAAGGGAGCTGGCTCGCAGCCTGCGGACAGTAAGCGGGTCACCTGTCGGCGATCGCCATGGCAAGCCTCGCTGCCAACAGCCCCTCGATCTATCCCCTCTCCCGATGGGAGAGGGTTAGGGTGAGGGCCACAACGCTCAGGGGGTCAGCTCCCCGCGCAGGGACTGCTGCATCAGCTCGCGAATGCGGTGGGAGGGCAACTCCTGACTCAGTAGGAAGTGCAGTTTGGTGAGCGCCGCCTCGGCAGTCATGTCAAAGCCCGAGATAACCCCAGCCCGCGACAGGGCATTGCCGGTGGCATAGCCGCCCATATTGACCTTGCCGTGCAAACATTGGCTCAGGTTGACTATGATAACGCCGCGGGCCGAGGCCTCGGAGAGCAGCGCCAGCATGGCCGGGTTCTGCGGTGCATTGCCCACCCCGAACGACAGCAGGATCAGTGCCTTCACCGGCTGCTGCAGAATGTTGGCGATCACCTCGCTGGAGATGCCCGGATAGAGGGTCACCACGCCGATAGGCTGGGGAGTGATGTCGTGCAGCACCAGCGGCCGCTCGGACGGCACGCCCAGCTCACCCGCTTCCAGCGAGATAGCGATCCCGGCATTAAGCAGCGGCGGATAGTTAGGGGAGTCGAAGGCGTGGAAGCCGTCGGCGTGCACCTTTTTGCTGCGGTTGCCGCGATAGAGCTGGTTGTTGAAGAACAGCGTCACCTCGTGGATCGGGTAGTTGGCCGCGATGTAGAGGGCGTTGAGCAGGTTCTGCTGCCCGTCGGAGCGCAGCTCGGCCAGCGGGATCTGGGAGCCGGTGATGATGACCGGCTTGTGCAGATCTTCCAGCATGAAGGAGAGCGCCGAAGCAGTAAACGACATGGTGTCGGTGCCGTGCAGGATCACAAAGCCGTCGTACTTGTCGTAGTTGCGCTTGATGTCTTCGGCGATGCGCTGCCAGTCCGCCGGGGTCATGTCGGAGGAGTCGATGAGGGGCGCATATTCGTGGATATGGTAATCCGGCATCTCGGGGCGGTGGAACTCGGGCATCCGCGCCAGACAGTCTTCCATAAAGCCCGCCATCGGCACGTAGCCGTGATCGGAGCGCTGCATCCCAATGGTGCCGCCTGTGTAGGCAATGTAGATAGACTTCTTCACACCCTCTCCTCTTGATGAAGTGAACACCGCTGGCACATGAGTCATGTCGGGGTGAACAACCATGTCACCTCCCGTCATACCCTCTGCGTGCCACGGAAACTGGCGGATTATAGAGACTGACGCCCCAAATGACAGCCGTTCCATGCACCCTTTTCGGCTTTTCTGCCCTCTACCCCCATAGTGTTAAATATCACAAAAAACCGCTAAAACGAGCATTAATACGACAAAGATGGAATTAAACGATGATTTTTGCTACAATCCGCCGGATTTTACTAAAATCTCATCTGGATGCCTGAGTATTTCAGGCCCGCACAGGCCCTATCTTCATGGGGCAGGGAGAACTCTCCCCCTCTTTGTTGGCGCTTGAGCCACACTATTTATCCCGGCTGAATCTGTGAGTCTTCATCAACGAAAGGCACAGCCAATCAACATGGGAGTACTTAATGTTACAACTTGATTCCTACGCAACGCTGGTCGCTGCCACTCTGGTATTGCTGCTTGGCCGGGTACTGGTCACCCGGGTCGGGCTGCTGCGTACCTTCAACATCCCCAAACCGGTTGCCGGCGGCCTGGTGGTCGCGCTGGTGCTGCTGTTGCTGCGATCCACCCTGCAGATGGAGCTGCAATTCGATACCAGCCTGCAAACCCCGCTGATGCTGGCATTTTTCGCCTCTATCGGTCTCTCTGCCGATCTCGCCAGCCTGAAACGTGGCGGCAAAGCGGTCGCGACCTTCCTGCTGGTGGTCACCGGTCTGCTGATCGTACAGAACAGTCTGGGTGTGGGTCTGGCGACCCTGCTCGGCCTGGATCCCCACATGGGACTGCTGGCTGGGTCTATCACCCTCTCTGGCGGTCACGGTACCGGCGCGGCCTGGAGCGCCACCTTCTCCGAAAAGTACGGGGTGCAATCTGCCGCCGAACTGGCCATCGCCTGTGCCACCTTCGGTCTGGTGTTGGGCGGTTTGATCGGTGGCCCGGTAGCCCGCCACCTGGTGAAAAAGGTGCAGGTGCCCGGTGAAGAGCACAACAAGGATGAAGCCCCCAAGGGCTTTGAGATGCCCGATATGGAGCGTCCCCTCACCACCTTCAGCCTGATCGAGACCCTGGCGCTGATCGCCATCAGCCTCAAGGGCGGCGAACTGCTCTCCGCCTCCCTCAAGGGCGGAATGCTGGAGCTGCCGATCTTCGTCTGTGTGCTGTTTGTCGGCGTGCTGCTGCGCAACCTGCTGACCCTGTTCAACTGGCATGAAGTGAGTGACCGCGAGGTCTCTCTGCTTGGCAACGTCAGCCTGTCGCTGTTCCTCGCCATGGCGCTGATGAGCCTGAAACTGTGGGATCTGGCCAGTCTGGCCCTGCCCATCTTTATCTTGCTAGCCGCCCAGACGGTGGCGATGGCGCTCTACGCTATCTTCGTCACCTTCCGGGTGATGGGCAGCAACTACGATGCCGCCGTGCTGGCAGCGGGCCACTGCGGCTTTGGTCTTGGCGCAACGCCAACAGCCATTGCCAATATGCAGGCCATCACCCAGCGCTTTGGCCCATCCCATCTGGCGTTCCTGGTAGTGCCCATGGTGGGCGCCTTCTTCATCGACATCATCAACGCCATGGTGATCAAGCTGTTTATGGCGATGCCATTCCTGTAATCCCCTTCCCGTCAGACATATATGATCAGAGCCCACCTTTCGGTGGGCTCTTTGCTTGTGCACTCTTCTCGCCAGCCGAGGTTGTCAGGGCCGAGTCACCTATTCGACACCAAGATGACTGGCGCGCAAACCAGACTGCCCCCCGATGCCCAGCATTCTTCCGACCAACAAAAAGCCCCGCGCTCGAAAGAGGACGGGGCTTGTTTATGTCAGCCAAGAGAGGACTGCGACTTGTGCCTTACAGGATAAAGGTCGACACCTGCTGGTTCAGGTCGGTGGCACGGCCTTTAAGGCTGTGGGCCTGATCCAGATCGCGCATGGCAGCCGCGGTGATCTCGTCACTCACATCCTTGATGGCGGTGGTGTTCTGGGTGATCTCGCCGGTCACCTGGGTCTGCTCCTCGGCTGCCGTGGCGATCTGGCCCGCCATGTCGGAGATGAGGGAGATGGCGCTGGTGATCTCTTCCAGCGCGCGCACCGCCTGATCCGCATCCTGCACGCTGTTGTCCGCCAAGCCCTGACTGGTCTGCATCAGGCTCACCGCACGGGCGGTGGTCTGTTGCAGGGTCTCGATGGTGGACTGGATCTGCTGGGTGGAGTCCTGGGTACGGCGCGACAGCACCCGCACCTCGTCGGCCACCACCGCGAAACCACGACCCTGCTCACCGGCACGGGCCGCTTCGATGGCGGCGTTCAACGCCAGCAGGTTGGTCTGCTCGGCAATCCCCTGAATGGTGGAGAGGATGCTGGTGATGGCCTGCGCGTGGCGGCTCAGCTCACCGATCACTTCGGTCGCCTGTCCCACCTCTTCAGCCAGACCATTGATGGACTGACGGGTCTTGTTGACCAGCATCTTGCCCTGTTCACTGCTCTGGGCTGATTGCTGGGCGGCAGCGGCGGTGTTCTCGGCGTTGCCGGCGATCTCCATGGTGGCGCTCGCCATCTCGGTGACCGCGGTCGCGACCATGGTCACCTCCTGCTGCTGATGCATCAACTTTTCCACAGTGGCCTGATTGGTCACCAAGCTGCGCTCAGCCTCAATGCTTAATTCGCTGGCCAATCCACGAATGCTGTTAATCAACGGATGGAGGCCACTAAAAAAGTGGTTGAAACTATTCCCCAATAACCCGACTTCATCCCGGGCCTCAATCTTTACGCGCTGAGTGAGATCCCCCTTATCCGCTGCAACCATTAACGCCTGAGACACTCTGACAAGTGGTCCTAGCAGAGAACCAACCAGCCAGGAAATCGCCAAAACACTGATCACCAGCACCACGATAGCCAGCACAAACTGGGTCATTAACAAGGAGGAGAGTGGCGCCTCCAGAGTAGACTTATCCAGCACCAGAACCAGTTCCCAGTCGGTATCAGGAATGTCAACCGCCCAGAAAAGCTTGTCGCGCCCTTCATTGTCGAAGTAAACGGGAATTAAGCTATTTTGGGTTTTACTCTGTTCAATCAGGTCATTGGTCAGATCGTTGTCGATCTCGTGGATTGGTTTCATCGCCTTGGCTACATCTTTGTAGGCGATCACCGTGCCATCTTTGTGCTTCATGATGGCAAACCCGTTTGCTGGCAACTTCATTCTGGTGACGCCATCCACCAGAGAGTCGATGGACAAGTCGCCTCCGACGACCCCACCTTGAGTAGGCTCGGCCAAGGTAATCACCATGATGTTATAAGCCAAGTCCATGTAGGGGTTGGTTGTGACCCTCCCCCTTGTGTTCATTGCCTTCTGGTACCATTCACGAGTCCGGGGGTCGTAATTTTCATTGACCACAGATGAGTCTGAATAATTCATCTTCCCATTTTCCTCACCAAAAAAGGTCAGCTGAAATCCCCCCGCGTGTTGCGACACGTGCAACACCTCAAAAGACTTGTGACTAACCTTGCTGGCAAGGGTATGGATCACATCGCGATGCATGCCCAACCATTGGCTAATGTGCTCAGCATGCAGCGTACCCAATTGTTGTACTTGCTCAAGACTACCTTGCAGCAGCAGCTCCTTTTGCCTGCTGTAGCTCTGCCATGAAAGCAAGAAAATAACCGACAAAAGTGCGCTAACCACAGAGAGCTGAAGCTTCTGTTTGAGAGATAAATTTTTCATTCTGTTTTTCTTCAGACCAAATCAGGAATGATTCAAAGTGCATAGCACCACGTTGTTCTTTGCATAAACAGCGACCACTCACAGCAAAACTGAAGCTGCAATTTGACCTATTGTTGACATTCAGCTCCAAACAGCACAGAAGAAACCTTGAATGTGATGGCTTTTAGCTGACCGAAAAACAAATAATATCAACCATATGTTGGCCATAATTATCTATCTCCAAGGCAACAAAAAGCCCCGCACTCGAAAGAGGGCGGGGCTTGTTTATGTCAGCCAGGAAAGGATGGCGACTTGTGCCTTACAGGATAAAGGTCGACACCTGCTGGTTCAGGTCGGTGGCACGGCCTTTAAGGCTGTGGGCCTGATCCAGATCGCGCATGGCAGCCGCGGTGATCTCGTCACTCACATCCTTGATGGCGGTGGTGTTCTGGGTGATCTCGCCGGTCACCTGGGTCTGCTCCTCGGCTGCCGTGGCGATCTGGCCCGCCATGTCGGAGATGAGGGAGATGGCACTGGTGATCTCTTCCAGCGCGCGCACCGCCTGATCGGCATCCTGCACGCTGTTGTCCGCCAAGCCCTGACTGGTCTGCATCAGGCTCACCGCACGGGCGGTGGTCTGTTGCAGGGTCTCGATGGTGGACTGGATCTGCTGAGTGGAGTCCTGGGTACGACGCGACAGCACCCGTACCTCGTCAGCGACCACCGCGAAACCACGACCTTGCTCACCGGCACGAGCCGCTTCGATGGCCGCGTTCAACGCCAGCAGGTTGGTCTGCTCGGCAATCCCCTGAATGGTAGAGAGGATGCTGGTGATGGCCTGCGCGTGGCGGCTCAGCTCACCGATCACTTCGGTCGCCTGTCCCACCTCTTCAGCCAGACCATTGATGGACTGACGGGTCTTGTTGACCAGCATCTTGCCCTGTTCACTGCTCTGGGCAGATTGCTGGGCAGCAGCAGCGGTGTTCTCGGCGTTGCCGGCGATCTCCATGGTGGCGCTCGCCATCTCGGTGACCGCGGTCGCGACCATGGTCACCTCTTGCTGCTGACGTTGCAGCTCGTCCACCGCGGCCTGGTTGGTCACTAGACTGCGCTCGGCATCGGCGTTCAGCTCGTTGGCCAGCTTGCGGATATTGCCGATCAGCTGGTGCTGACTGCCGACGAAACGGTTGAAACTGTTGGCCAGCTGGCCCACTTCATCGTTGGCTTCCGTCTTGATGCGCTGGGTCAGATCGCCGTTACCGTCGGCGATGCGAGCGAGAGCCAGGGAAACCTTGCTCAGCGGGCCGAGCAGCAGACTGACCAGCCAGGAGATGGCAAGAATGCTGCCCACCAGTGCCAGCAATGCCATCCCCAGCTGGGTCATCAGCAGGGAAGAGAGCGGCGCTTCGAGCACTGCCTTGTCCAGTACCAGCAACAGCTCCCAGTCAGTGTCCGGAATATCGACCGCCCACAGCAGCTTGTCGCGGCCTTCGCTGTCGAAGTAAGCCGGTACCAGATCCTTGCTCGACTTACTCTGCTCGATCAGCGCATTGGTCAAATCGTTGTCGATCTCGGTCGCCGGTTTCATCGCCTTGGCCGCATCTTTATAGGCAATGACGGTGCCATCCTTGTGCATCATGATGGCAAAACCATCAGCAGGCAGCTTCATCTTGGTCACGTCATCCACCAGAGACGCAATGGAGAGGTCACCACCGACCACGCCGCCCTGAGCGGGCTGGGCAAGAGTCACCACCATGATGTTGTAGGCCACATCGAGATAGGGTTTGGTGACGATCAGGCCGCCCTTGCCCATCGCTTCCTGATACCAGCCACGGGAGCGGGGATCATAACCGTCACGGTTGATAGAGGGGTCGGAGTCATTCATTTTGCCACTGCCCTCACCGAAGTAGGTGAGCTGGAAGCGGCCAGAAACCTGCGCCTGTTGCAGGGCATTGAGGGGCTCGTCACTGGTCTTGTTGCCGAGCGCCTGAATGACGTCACGACGGGCAGAGAGCCAGTCACTGACACTGGCGGCCTGCTGGGTGCCCAGCCGCTGCAGCTGCTCCTGGCTGCCTTGCAGCAACAGACTCTTCTGGCTGCTATAGCTCTGCCAGGAGAGCAACGAAATCACCAACGACAGGGCGATCACCACTGACAACAGTATCTTCTGCTTGAGTGAGAGATTGTTCATCATAATTTCTTCTTATATAGATGAGGAGCGGGTTTATCCCTAAAGGTGCACAACACTACGTAGTCATTAGCGACCCGGCAGGTAACAACTGAACCTGAAAATGGGTCGGCGGGCGATATTTTCTGTCGAGCTGCAGCAAAATGCACCAGAAATTAACGGCACAAACCGCACAAGCTCAGGCAACCCTGTTTATTCCTTCCACAATTGGCTAGAATATCCTGTTTTTAAGTCACATCGACCCTGAGAGTTTTCACGATGTTCGAAGTTAATCCCGTATTAAATAAACTTAAGGAGCTGTCTGAACGGACCGAGCTTCTTAGGGGGTACCTTTGACTATGATGCCAAGAAAGAGCGTCTAGAAGAGGTCAACGCCGAGCTGGAACAGCCGGACGTCTGGAATGAGCCCGAACGTGCACAGGCACTGGGCAAAGAGCGCGTCACCCTGGAAAACGTGGTCAGCACCATCGACACCCTGACCCAGGGCGTGGATGACGTCGAGATGCTGGTGAGCCTGGCCGTCGAAGGGGAAGATGAAGATACCTTCAACGAAGCCATCGCCGAAGCCGAACAGCTGGAAACCAAGCTGGTAGATCTCGAGTTCCGCCGCATGTTCTCCGGCCAGCACGACGGCTCTGATTGCTATATCGATATCCAGTCCGGATCCGGTGGTACCGAAGCTCAGGATTGGGCCAACATGGTACTGCGCATGTTCCTGCGCTGGGGCGATGCCCACGGTTACAAGCCTGAGCTGATTGAACTGTCAGACGGCGACGTGGCCGGCATCAAGTCCGCCACCATCAAATTCACCGGCGAATATGCGTTCGGCTGGCTGCGTACTGAAACCGGTGTTCACCGTCTGGTTCGCAAGTCTCCGTTCGATTCTGGCGGCCGTCGTCACACCTCGTTCTGCTCCGTGTTCGTCTATCCCGAGATCGATGATGATATCGATATCGAGATCAACCCGGCAGACCTGCGCATTGACGTTTATCGCGCCTCCGGTGCCGGTGGTCAGCACGTTAACCGTACCGAGTCCGCCGTGCGTATTACCCACGTGCCGACCAATACCGTCGTGCAGTGCCAGAACGACCGTTCCCAGCACAAAAACAAAGACCAGTGTATGAAGCAGCTGAAAGCCAAGCTCTACGAGCTGGAAATTCAGAAGCAGAATGCCGAGAAACAAGCCCTGGAAGAGACCAAGTCTGATATCGGTTGGGGCAGCCAGATCCGTTCCTATGTGCTGGATGACTCCCGTATCAAGGATTTGCGCACCGGCGTCGAAACCCGTAATACCCAAGCGGTACTCGACGGTGACTTGGACAAGTTTATCGAAGCCAGCCTGAAATCAGGTCTGTAAACAAGCAGGAATCACCATGTCTGAACAAACCACTACTCCGGTAGTCGACCAAGCACTCGAATTCAACAACGAGATGACCGAGCGTCGTTCCAAACTGGCCGCCCTGCGCGCCCAGGGTAATCCTTTCCCCAATGATTTTCGTCGTGACAGCCTCTCTGGCGAACTCCATGCCGAGTTTGACGATAAAAACGCCGAGGAGCTGACGAGCCTGGGTAAACGGGTGAAGATTGCCGGTCGCATCATGACCCGCCGGATCATGGGCAAGGCTTCTTTCGCCACCCTGCAGGACATGGCCGGCAAGATCCAGGTCTACGTCACCCGTGACGACCTGCCGGAAGGTTTCTACAACGAGCAGTTCAAGAAGTGGGATCTGGGTGACATCGTCGGTGTCGAAGGTACCCTGTTCAAGACCCAGACCGGTGAGCTCTCCGTTCACGTTTCCGATATCCGCCTGCTGACCAAAGCGCTGCGTCCGCTGCCCGAGAAGCACAAAGGCCTGACCGACCAGGAAGCACGCTGCCGTCAGCGTTACCTGGATCTGATTGCCAACGAAGAGTCCCGCAAGACCTTCGTGATCCGCACCAAAGTGGTTGCCGGGATCCGCAAGTTCTTCAACGACAAGCAGTTCATGGAAGTGGAAACCCCGATGATGCAAGTCATCCCGGGTGGTGCCTCAGCCCGTCCGTTCGTCACTCACCACAATGCGCTGGACATCGACATGTACCTGCGTATCGCCCCGGAGCTTTACCTGAAGCGTCTGGTGGTCGGTGGTTTCGAGCGCGTGTACGAGATCAACCGTAACTTCCGTAACGAAGGTATCTCGGTGCGTCACAACCCCGAGTTCACCATGATCGAGTTCTACATGGCATACGCCGACTACATCGATCTGATGGACCTGACCGAAGATCTGCTGCGCACCCTGGCGCAGGACATTCTGGGCGATACCCAGATCCGTTACGCCAAAGAGGGCGAAGAGGGTCTGACCATCGATTTCGGTCAGCCGTTCCAGCGCCTCACCATGGTCGAGTCCATCCTGAAGTTCAACGCGGATGTGACCCTGAACGATCTGGCTACCCTGGAGAGCGCCAAGGCCGTTGCCAAGCGTCTGCACATCGAACTGATGAAAGGCTGGGAGCTGGGCCACGTGATCACCGCGATCTTTGAAGAGACCGTTGAACACATGCTGCTGCAACCGACCTTCATCACAGAGTACCCGGCAGCCGTTTCTCCGCTGGCTCGCCGCAACGACGTGAACCCGGACGTGACTGATCGCTTCGAATTCTTCATCGGTGGCCGCGAGCTGGCTAACGGCTTCTCCGAGCTGAACGATGCAGAAGACCAGGCCAAGCGCTTCCAGGATCAGGTTGATCAGAAAGAAGCAGGCGACGACGAAGCCATGTTCTACGACGCCGACTTCGTCACCGCGCTGGAACACGGCCTGCCGCCGACTGCCGGTCAGGGTATCGGTATCGACCGTCTGGTGATGCTGTTCACCAACAGCCATACCATCCGTGACGTCATTCTGTTCCCGGCCTTACGCCCACAAAAGTAAGATCCGCAGAAATAAGGCCCACAGAAGCCAGCTACATCCCTTGGGTCAATCCCGAGCGTGATAGCCAATAAAAACGCCCCGTAACAGCGGGGCGTTTTTCTATCTCCTTTACCGCCAAATCACTTTATAAATTCAATAATGGAATAAAGAAGATATTTTTATTCTTTGTTGTTAGCCAACACGCCCTTTAATCTGGCCAAAAATCAGACCATGGAAGACGCGTGTGATGCAATTGAAGGACTCCCCATTCAACCTCTCCCCCCTCTCTGACGAGCAGCAACGTCAGCTGGGTCAGGTACTCTCGACCCTCAATACCCAGCAACTGGCCTGGGTGAGCGGATATCTCTACGGCCTCTCCCAGACCGGTCAGCAGAGCGTTACCGCCAGCGCGGCCGTGGCTGCGCCCAGTGGCAGCCTGACCATTCTCTACGGCTCCCAGACCGGCAACGCCAAAGGTGTCGCCAGTGCCATCAAGGCGCAGGCCGAGGCCCGTGGTCTACCGGTCACCCTCGCGTCGATGGCCGACTACAAACCCAAGCAGCTCAAGAAAGAGAGCCATCTGCTGGTGGTAGTGAGCACTTACGGGGAGGGTGAACCGCCGGAGAGCGCTGTCGATCTGTTCGAGCAGCTTAAAAAAGGCAAGATTGGCAAGCTGGACGGCCTCAAGTTCGCGGTGCTGGGGCTGGGTGACAGCTCCTACGAATTTTTCTGCCAGACCGGCAAAGATTTTGACAACTTCCTCGCCACCGCTGGGGCCGAGCGGATTTATGAGCTCGCCAGCCTCGATGTGGATTATCAGGATGCCGCCAAGAGCTGGGGCGAGCAGGCACTCAACGCCATTGCCGCGACCCTCTCTACAGGCGCAGCCAGCAACAATGTGGCAAGCGAGGTGCAGCAGGCGGTAGGTCATAGCCAATACAGCAAGGAGAACCCCTTCCCTGCCCGCCTGTCAGTCAACCAGAAGATCACCGGTCGGGATTCCACCAAGGATATCCGCCATATCGAGATCAATCTGGCCGACTCCGGCCTCACCTATCAGCCGGGTGATGCCCTCGGCGTCTGGTTCGACAACGACGCCGATCTGGTGGGCGAAGTGCTGGCCCTGGCCGCCCTCTCTGGCGATGAAGCCACTGCCCACGGCAGCTTGCGCGCCGCACTGACCGGTCACTTCGAGCTGACCCGGCTGCACGGCGGCTTTATCACCGGTCTTGCCGAGATCGCGGGCAACGCAGCGCTGAAAGATCTGGCCGGCGACAAGGTTCAGGTCAATGGGCTGGTGGCCTCAGCCCAGATTGTGGATGTACTGAAGCGTTTCCCGACCACACTCACTGCCGAGCAGCTGATCGGGCTGCTGCGCCCCCTCACCCCGCGCCTCTACTCCATCGCATCAAGCCAGAGCGAGGTGGAAGAGGAGGTGCACCTGACCGTCGGGGTGGTTCGCTACCCGCAAGAGGACGGCACTGTGCGCTCTGGCGCGGCCTCATCCTATCTGGCGGATCGGCTGATTGAGGATGGCGAGGTGCGGGTGTTTGTGGAGCACAACGACAACTTCCGCCTGCCGGCCAATCCCGACACCCCCGTCATCATGGTGGGCCCGGGCACCGGCATCGCCCCGTTCCGCGCCTTTATGCAGGAGCGGGAAGCTCAGGGCGCGGAAGGCAAGAGCTGGCTCTTCTTCGGCAACCCCCACTTTACCCAGGATTTCCTCTATCAGGTGGAGTGGCAGCGTTATGTGAAATCGGGGCTGCTGTCGAAGATCTCGCTGGCCTTCAGCCGGGATCAGGCCAACAAAATTTATGTGCAGGACCGCCTGCGCGAAGCGGGCCAGGAGCTCTATCAGTGGCTGGAAGCAGGTGCTCACTTCTATGTGTGTGGTGACGCCAACAAGATGGCCAAGGATGTGCAGGAGGCCCTGCTGGATGTGATTGCCGAACACGGTCACAAGAGCCGTGAGGAAGCAGAAGAGTATTTGAGCGAATTGCGTCGTGCCAAACGTTATCAAAGGGATGTCTATTGATGAGCAAACAACCTGTCTTGCAACAAAAAGCCGGTCCAGTCGAAGGACCACTGGCCGACAACGAGCGCCTCAAGCGCGAGAGCAACTTTCTGCGCGGTACCATAGAGCAGGATCTGCAAGACCCGCTCACCGGTGGCTTCAACGGCGACAACTTCCAGCTGATCCGCTTCCACGGCATGTACCAGCAAGATGATCGCGACATTCGCCCCGAGCGCGCCGCCCAGAAGCTGGAGCCGCTGCACAACGTGATGCTGCGCGCCCGCCTGCCGGGGGGGATCATCACCCCGGCCCAGTGGCAGATCATCGACAAGTTCGCCGAAGAGCACAGTCTCTACGGCAGCATTCGCCTGACCACCCGTCAGACCTTCCAGTTTCACGGGGTATTGAAGCGCGACATCAAGCTGATGCACCAGACCCTCAACAGCACCGGCATCGACAGTATTGCCACCGCTGGGGACGTGAACCGCAACGTACTCTGCACCAGCAATCCGGTGGAGTCCGAGTTGCATCAGGAAGCCTACGAGTGGGCCAAGAAGATCTCCGAGCACCTGCTGCCCAAGACCCGCGCCTACGTGGAGATCTGGCTGGACGGTGAAAAACTGGGGCAGGACGAGGAGCCTATCCTGGGCTCCAACTACCTGCCGCGCAAATTCAAGACCACTGTGGTGATCCCGCCTCATAACGACGTGGATATCCACGCCAACGATCTCAACTTCGTGGCGATTGCCGAAGGTGGCAAACTGGTGGGCTTCAACGTACTGGTGGGTGGCGGGCTCGCCATGACCCACGGAGACACCAGCACCTATCCACGCAAGGCGAGCGATTTTGGCTTTATTCCGCTCTCCCACGTGCTGGAAGTGGCGGCTGCCGTCGTCAGCACCCAGCGCGACTGGGGTAACCGGGTCAACCGCAAGAACGCCAAAACCAAGTACACCCTTGAACGGGTGGGGGTGGAGGCCTTCAAGGCCGAGGTGGAGAGCCGCGCCGGTATCCCCTTCGCCGAGAGTCGCCCCTATGAGTTCACCAGCCGTGGCGATCGCTTCGGTTGGGTCGAGGGGATCGACGGCAAGCACCACCTCACCCTGTTTATCGAGAATGGCCGCCTGCTGGACTTCCCGGGCAAGCCGCTCAAAACCGGCATGCTGGAGATCGCCAAGGTGCATCAGGGGGATTTTCGCCTGACCGCCAACCAGAACCTGATCATCGCAGGGGTGCCCGCCAGCGAGAAGGCCCGCATCGAAGGGCTGGCGCGCCAATACGGTCTACTGGATGACGGCATCAGCGAGCAGCGCAAGCAGTCGATGGCCTGTGTGGCCCTGCCCACCTGCCCACTGGCGATGGCTGAGGCCGAGCGCATGCTGCCCGCCTTTGTCACCGACATCGAGGGCTTGCTCACCAAGCACGGGCTGGCGGATGACGCCATCGTCTTCCGGGTCACCGGCTGCCCCAACGGCTGTGGCCGCGCCATGTTGGCGGAAGTGGGTCTGGTGGGCAAGGCGCCCGGCCGCTACAACCTCCATCTGGGGGGGAATCTGGAGGGGACCCGCATTCCGCGCCTCTATCAGGAGAACATCACAGAGCCGCAGATCCTGGCCGAACTGGACGCGCTGATCGGCCGCTGGGCGAACGAGCGCAATCAGGGCGAATGCTTTGGCGACTTCGTGATCCGGGTTGGGGTGATTGCTCCCGTTATCGATTCTGCGAGAGACTTCTATGCTGCTTAATCTGCCGCTTAATGTCACTGAAGATGGCCGCCTTGACCTGCAGGCACTACTGGCCCTCGGCCGTGAAGAGCAGACCGAAGCGCTGGCGCCCCTCAACCGGGAGCTGGATACCATGAGCGCCCCCGAACGGGTGCGCTGGGCACTGGCCAATCTGCCGGGGGAGCATCTGCTGTCGTCGAGCTTCGGCATTCAGGCGGCGCTGATGCTCCATCTGGTGAACCGCGAGCGGGCCGACGTGCCGGTGGTGCTGACCGATACCGGTTATCTGTTCCCCGAGACCTATCGCTTTATCGACGAGCTGACCGAGCGCCTCGCGCTCAACCTGAAGATCTACCGTGCCGAGTTGTCACCGGCCTGGCAGGAGGCGCGATTTGGCCTCTTGTGGGAGCATGGCGTGGAGGGGATCACCCGCTACAACCAGCTCAACAAGGTGGAGCCGATGGATAGAGCCCTGCACGAGCTCGGCGCCCAGACCTGGTTCTCCGGCCTGCGCCGGGAGCAGTCCGGCAGCCGTGGCAAGTTGCCGGTGCTGGCCATCCAGCGCGGCCGCTTCAAGTTCCTGCCGGTGATCGACTGGAGCAACAAGGACGTCTTTTACTACTTCAAGGAGTTCGACCTCCCCTACCATCCGTTGTGGGAGCAAGGCTATCTGTCAGTCGGCGATGTGCACACCACCACCAAGTGGGAGCCGGGCATGAGCGAGGAGCAGACCCGCTTCTTCGGCCTCAAGCGCGAGTGCGGCTTGCACGAGGAGGGCGGCAAAGAGCATGGCGAGCAGGGCGGCTCCGGCATCTGAGCCCGCAGGCAAGGTCGGATCCTGACCATAAAGAACGCCCGGCAACTGCCGGGCGTTCTGCTTGGGCTGATTTGCAGCCCTTCCAACGGGACGGATCGGGAGAGAGGCTTAACCTGCCGCGTTGACCTGCTCGGCGGCAACCCGCGCCTGAGTCAACCAGTCGCTGACCTGAGCTTCGTGCCCCTTGAGCCAGGCCATCACATGGCGCTCGATATCCGCTTGGGTGTTCTGGCCCTTGTTCATCAGCCCGTTCTGGATGTTGATGTCATTCAGCGGCAGCTTGACGATGGAAAACAACTTGGCAGCCGCCGGGTTGGCGTCGGTGAATGCCTTGTTAGCCACGATGTGTATGGTGTTGACGGCGAAGCCGTAGTTCTTACCGTTGGGCAGGCGGGTGCTGTCGGCATCTTTGGCGCCAGCAGGCACCTCAAGCCACACCACATCCCGCCCCGGCACCAGCTCGCTGCTGAGCCAGTAGGGGGTCCAGGTGTAGTAGAGCACCGACTTGCCGCTCTGGAGGCGGGCACGGGTATCGGCGATCAGCGCCGCATAGTTGCCCTGCTTGTGAGTAATGGTGGAGGTCAGCCCGAACTCATCCAGATGATGGTTGATCGCCTCTTCGCAGCCCCAGCCCGGGTTGCAGCCCACCAGATCGGCCTTGCCATCCCCATCGCCGTCAAACAACGCCGCCAGCTTGGGATCCTTGAGCTGACCCAGATTGGTGATGCCATATCGGGTCGCGGTCTGCTTGTCGATGAGATAGCCCTGAGCGGCACCTGATGCATAAGTGCCCTGACGGAAGAACACCTTGTCTCCCCCCGCATGCTGGTACTTGTTGTCCTGCAGCGGGATCCAGTTAAAGGTGAGGAAGGTGCCATCCCCCTGCGCCACCGAGGCATAGGCCACGTTGTAATCCACCTCCTGCACCGGCTGGACGTCATAACCCAGACGCCCCATCAGCTTGCTAACCAGCAGGGTCTGGAAGGTCTCTTCCGGCAGGGAGCTCTGCAAGGGTTGAACGCGGATCCCCTCCCCCGGCCGCTCGGTGCTGGCGATGGCGATGGCAAGCGGACTCAGCAGCGAGGAGCTCAACAACAGGGTGCTCAACAGCAAGCAATGACGAGTGCGCGTTGTGGTGATGAGGTTCATCCATTTACTCCTTTGTAATCGATGGATTTGCTGCGGCCAGTGAGGCGCAGCAGCAAGGAAGCGGGGCCACGCTGATACCAGCGGCCAACCCGGTTGCGATCCGGTTGGCCCATCGCCTGGGTCAGACGGTCGAGCACTATGGCCAGCAGTACGATGCCGAGACCGCCAATGGAGGCGAGCCCCATATCGAGACGCCCGATGCCACGCAGCACCATCTGACCCAAGCCGCCGACCGCGATCATCGAGGCGATCACCACCATGGAGAGCGCCAGCATCAGGGTCTGGTTGACCCCGGCCATGATGGTGGGCATGGCGAGTGGCAACTGCACCTTGAACAACAGCTGGGAGGGGCTGGCGCCAAAGGAGTGAGCGGCCTCCACCAGATCCACAGGCACCTGTCTTATCCCCAGCATGGTGAGGCGGATCATCGGCGGCAGGGCGAAAATCACGGTCACCACGACGCCGGGGACGTTGCCGATGCCAAACAGCATGACGATGGGAATCAGGTAGACGAAGGCCGGAGTGGTTTGCATCGCATCCAGCAGCGGCCGGGTCCAGTGGGAGAGCCGTTCACTGCGGGCCAGCAAAATGCCCACCGGCAAACCGATCAGAATGCAGAAGACGAGCGAGGTCAGCACCAGCGACAGGGTCACCATGGCATCGGACCAAGCACCAATCAGCCCGATCCCGACCAGTGCGGCGAGGGTACCAAGCGCCATCCGGCCGTTGACCAGCTGCCAGGCGATCAGGGTCAACAACCCGATCATCAGGGTAGATGGCACCGTCTGCAGCAGATGGGTCATGGCGTTGAGGGTCACCTCCACCGGCGCACGGATCAGCTGAAACAGCGGGCGCAGGTTCTCCACCAACCAGCCGATGCCCCCTTCGACCCAGCTATCTAGCGGCACCAGCGCCTGCTGGAAGGGATCCAGCCAGTTGACGGCGGCCGGGGTATCCACGGCAGCAATCTGGTTTTGCCAGTCGGCCGCCTCGGTGGCGGTACTGCCCCAGGGATCGGCGGCAACCGTGGTGGTCGCTGCACCCCAAGGGTCAGCATCCGCTTCATCAGCCCGCAGGGAGGGGCTCGCCAGCAGCAGAAGCGCCAGCAAGCCGATTAGCAATGCGTGGGGATTGTTCAGCTTCATACCGGGGTACTCCTGTCCAGGGTGTTGAGCAGATTGGCCTTGGAGATAAGCCCCAGATAAGTGCCATCCTCCTCGACCACGGGCACCTGACAGGGTGCAGCTGCCACCTGACTGATCAGTTCATTGAGAGAGGTGTCGGCCAGGATCGGCTGGATATCCGCCAGCAACGCCTGCTCCAGACTCCCCTTGCCACGCACGGCCTCACTGAGCGACTCGACCGAGACGACGCCGATGAAACGGCGACTGCGATCCACCACGTAGCCAAATTCCCGCTCCAGCTCCTTGAGCTGACGCAGGGCGTTGCCCGGCCCGTCGGTGGTGTGTTTCTTGATAAGCGGCATCTGCTTGCGACTGACGATATCGCGGGCGCTGAAAACATTGGCGAGATCCACCCCGCGAAAGAAGGCGCGCACATAGTCGTTGGCGGGCTGGCTCAGGATCTCGTCGGGGGTACCGACCTGCACCACCTGACCATCCTGCATGATGGCGATGCGATCGCCGATCCGCATCGCCTCATCCAGATCGTGGGAGATAAACACTATGGTGCGCTGATGGCTGGCCTGCAGCTTGAGCAGCTCGTCCTGCATCTCGGTGCGGATCAGCGGATCCAGCGCGGAGAAGGCCTCGTCCATCAGCAGGATATCGGGGTCATTGGCAAGCGCACGAGCCAGTCCGACCCGTTGCTTCATGCCACCGGAGAGGGCATCGGGGAAGGCCTCAATCCACTGGCCAAGACCCACTTGATTGAGTGCCTGACGGGCACTTTCCTGGCGCTCGAGAAGCGGCACACCGGCCAGCTCCAGCCCGAAGGCGGTATTTTCCAGCACGCTCAGGTGCGGCATCAGGGCAAAGGATTGAAATACCATGCTGATCTTCTTGCGCCGCACCTGACGCAGTTCGCTCTCCGACATGGCGGCGATATCCTCACCGTCGATCAGCACCTGACCACGGGTCGGTTCGATAAGGCGGTTGAAGAGCCGCACCAGCGTCGATTTGCCCGAACCGGACAAGCCCATCACCACGAAGATCTCCCCTTCGTGAATGGCCAGATCGACCCCCTGCACACCCAGAGTCTGTCCGGTTTTCTGCAGAATGCTGGAGCGGTCGTGCCCTTTCGCCAGCAATTTGAACACCTTTTCCGGATGTTCTCCGAAGATTTTATAGAGTGATTTGACTTCGAGTTTGACTGTCATACTGTCCTTTTTTCATGGTCGACATCTTGGTGATTAACCTGCCGAACGCGAACCAATTGCTTTCTACACTAAGCAATTAACAGTCAAAACAAAAGAACCACAAGAGTCCCGTAAAACAAAGCAATCGATAAGCACTTGATTTTAAATCATTATTTAAAGCAATTAAAAACAGACATGGCCGGATTTTATCCATAACAACCGCAACAGTTAGCGAGAAGATGTTGTGAAAACCATTTAAAAACAATCAAAAAAAACAGCAAAATCAGCCATGTAAGCGCCTATTGGATAGGGGCATTCCACTCTGATAGCTCTCACCAATAAATAATTACAACTCTAACTATCTAATTGTCAGAATGGGGAGCAATTGGGAGACAAGAAGAGAGGCTGAAGCAGTGATCAAACGCCTCGCTTAGATCGCAACGGCCACCTTGGATAATCGGCCTGCTGGACAGGTTTCTTCTGGCAAACCGCCAGTGCGAAAAAAGCCCCTTGTGCAACACAAGGGGCTTTTTACTGGCTATCAGTTAGCGCATCACAATGGGTCAGCGTCGCTGCCAGGTCTCGAAACTGTAGGGGTGCGGGTTCTTCTCATCGGCAGGGTGGCTCTCACTGTCGATGCGCTGCCACTGACCATCGTCAAAGGCGGGGAAGCGGGTATCCCCCTCTACCGCCAGATCGATGCGGGTCAGGTAGAGGTAATCCGCACTCGCCAACATCTCGGCATAGAGATGACCGCCGCCGATCACCATCAACTCCGCCACCGCGCTGCTCGCCAGCAGGGCCAGCGCCGCCTCGACGGAACCCACCACTTCGATGCCCTCGCCCTGATAGCCGGGGTTGCGACTGATCACCAGATTGCGCCGTCCGGGCAGCGGTCGTCCAATGGATTCAAACGTCTTGCGCCCCATCAACACCGGTTTGCCGAGGGTCACCCGTTTGAAGTGAGCCAGGTCAGCAGGCAGATGCCAGGGCATCTGGTTGTCCTTGCCGATCACCCGGTCGTGGGCCATGGCGGCAATCATGGAGATCTTCATTGGGGCTCTCACCGTCTGTCAGATTATGGGGCGGTTACGGTACACGACCAGAGACGGGATCGCCAAACCGAAACTGAGGGCGCCGACGATAAAGAGCGCCTTGAGGCCGTTCTCCACCGCGCTCTGCATCAGCTCCATGGTCACCCCGGAGATATTGAGTTCCACCACCGCAATCATGGTCTTGAAGGCATAGCTGCCGGGGATCATCGGTATGATCGAAGCCACACTGAACACCGGACGCGGCGCCAACAGACGCTGGGACCAGTAGACGCAGACAAAACCGACCGTGGTCGCCGCCGCCAGGGTCGCCCACTCGATGGGCATACCGTAGTGGATCAGCAGGGTACGCAGGCTGTGGGCCAACGCCCCGCCCATGGCGCAATATTTCAGCATCCGCGGCGGCACGTTGAACAGCATGGCAAAGCCCACTGCGGGGATAGATGACCAGAAGGCATCCTTGGCCAATAACCAGAGCAGATCCGTCATACCTTCCACCCCCAAATCCCGGTCAGCGACATGGCAAGAATAATGCCGATCGCAGCACTGATGGTCAGCAGGGTCGCCGAGCCCCAGCGGGCCAGCCCCATGTTGAAGTAGCCCTTCACCATGTCGGAGACCGCGTTGATCAGCGGAAAGCCCGGCACCAGCAGCAAGACACTCGCCGCCATGGCAAGATAAGGCTGCGCCCCCCAGCCGAAGAAGGTTGCACTGGAGGAGAGCAGGGTGGCGATAAAACCGGTTACGGCAAAGTTGATAAGTGGGCTGTGGTGATGACGAGCGATCAACTGGCGCACCCGCATCGCCACGGCAGACGAAAAGCAGGTCACCAGGAAGATAGGCCAATCACCGCCAAACAACAGGCTGAAGGCGCCGCAAGAGAGCCCCACCATGGGCACCACCAGCCAGGGGTGATAGTGGAAGGGGACGATGGCTTCGAGGCGCTGGCGCACTTCACGGGCACCGATCAGCTCTTTCTCCGCCATGATGCAGATGCGCTGAATTTCGCACACCACCTGCATGTTGATGCCGTGCTCGCGCACCCGCCGGGTGGTGGTGACGCAACCGCCCTGATAGAGACTGGTGAGCACGATAGCACTGGAAGAGATGGCCATTTCGACACTCTCCAGCCCCAGCGCCATGCCAAGGCGCACCGTGGTCTGCTCGATGATCCGGCTCTCCGCCCCGAACTGGGCCAACATCTGACCCACCTTGACGATAATGCGGGTGATCTCTGTCTGTTGCTCCCGCGACAACACCCGTCTTGGTGTGATACTTCTCATAATCCCTTCGAGTCGTAGCAATAAAAGTGTCGGCCATATTAGCCTAACTTTTGTTGTTATTCATCCACCCCTATCACAACCTGGTCTACCAGTTATTACAAGAAGGAAAAAAGAGGCCACATTACAAATACATTACCACTAACATTAAAAACCATAACAATCGGCATATCATGAATAGCTATTTATATTGGTTTCCCATATTCAGTAAAAATATCAAAAAAAAGCGTTGTGGCAGGTTATTTACCACATTGATAATCAGCCAGACAGATTATTTTACCACTGCTATCGCTTTCAGCTGGTAACTCCTCCTGCTCACTGAACTGGAGCATTTCGCTACGCATCACATAAAAGGATTCCCGCATCATGCTGGCGATCCGGATACAACTATCGAGGTTGTTTTTCGCCAACCGACGCTGGCCATCAATCTTGAATTGCAAGCCACGCAGACGGCGCTGCTGATCAGGACTTGCCCGGGTCATCAACTGATCTATCTGCTGCTCCAGAATCGCATCCAATCGGGCAGGCTCAGTTGTAGCCAGCTCTTTCAAGGTATCAAAATCAGGCAACTCCATACGCCCTCCCCGGCAATGTTTGCTGGCTTCTCACATCGGTGCCATAGCGATCCAGCTATATAACAGTGTATATACGACCAATATAAAAAGGATTCCATCAACAGGTTCCGGGGTGAACAGAAAAGAGTGCTTATAAAATTTAATTGTGTTTAGGAACAAGCAATTATTTTAATTTTGAACGTTCAAAAATACTTATACGCTTTTGGCTGTAAGTTTAGGTTTTTTACTTCAAATAAAAACCAGTGTGACTTTACTTCGCTTCATTCGACACTTTATTCTCCCCGTTCCACTCGGCCACATTTCTTGATGATTTAACATATCTCACTGATTATGTTATTTTAATTGCCACTTTATCGTTCATCCAAGAGCAGACCATGAGCAAGGCAAAAATCGGTATCGTCACCGTCAGTGATCGCGCCAGTGCGGGCATCTATGAAGATCTCTCTGGCAAAGCCATCATCGACACCCTGAACGCCTATCTGACCTCAGAGTGGGAACCCGTCTATCAGGTGATCCCCGATGAGCAGGATCAGATTGAAGCGACCCTGATCCGGCTGACGGATGAAGAGCAATGCTGCCTCATCGTCACCACCGGCGGCACCGGCCCGGCCAAGCGGGATGTCACGCCGGAAGCGACCGAGGCAGTGTGTGATCGCATGATGCCGGGCTTTGGCGAGCTGATGCGGGCCGAATCCCTCAAGTTTGTGCCAACCGCCATTTTGTCGCGCCAGACGGCCGGACTGCGCGATGACACCCTGATCGTCAATCTGCCGGGTAAACCCAAATCGATCCGCGAGTGTCTGGATGCCGTCTTCCCCGCCATCCCCTACTGCATCGATTTGATGGAGGGGCCTTACCTCGAGTGCGATGAAGCCGTCATCAAGCCATTTCGACCGAAAAAATAGCTAACCTGGCCATAAAAATAATGGCGAGCCACGGCTCGCCATTATTTAAAAAAAGATCGTAGCCCGATTATTTACGGCCAAATACTTTGACGCCCGCCTTGCTCCCCTCTGCATTACCGTACACTTCAAGCCGTTTTACGCAGACTCTCGAGCCGAGGGATTTCCATTCGGTCTCTTTATCAGCGCGCATATTGCGATCAAATTTGATGGTCTTGGTACGATTGCTACCATATGTCACCACGATCCGATCCAGCGTCAAATCGCGCTCCGCCTTCACCTTGATATATTTGGTCTGACGACAAGCAACCATGGGAATATTGGCACCATGATCACCGATCCCCAGCAAAATAGTGCGGCCAAGGGTGAACTGGTCATCACTGGCATGGCAGGCTGAGGCCACCACCAGCAACAAAGTACCAAATAGAACGCGACTGGAACTCGCGATACGCCAGATTGAGTTCAGGGACATAACACCTCCAATAAAAACGGAGCGTTATGATACGGGTCAAACCATAACGGAAGCTGTATTCATGCCGTGAATGGTGAGAAAAAGGAAGTATTTGAGCACATCAGCGACATCCAGCCTGCGGTGGCCCGTCACTTCTGAAAACGACAGGGCCACCCGCAGATAGCCCTGATAATCAAAGATGATAATCAGCAACTTGGCATCGCTATCTGGCTCGGTAGACACATCAATGAAAAAGGCCGGACATCTCTGTCCGGCCTTTTGTCTACTGCTCAATCATGACTTGGCGGGCTGACGCTCACCGGTCACGGTCGGGTTTTTCGGATCCATGCTCCATTCGTACCAGCCGCCGTCATAGACGCTGATCCGTTTCCAGTCCATCAGCCAGGCGTAGAAGAAGGCCTCGGAGGCGCGCCAGCCGGTACCGCAGTAGAACGCAGCCTGCTGGGTCGGCTCGATATTCCACTGGTCCCACATGGCGAGGATCTCGCGGGCCGGTTTCATGGTGCCGTCCGGGTTGTGGAAATCGCTCATGCTGTTGGCATCCACCCCGCCGTGACCCCACTTGGCCCCCGGGATATCGCCCTTCGGCTTGATGTAGCTGTAACCGGAGGTGTTGCCGACAAACTCGTCCCAGGTACGCACGCTGACCATCGCACTATCCGGCTGCTTGAGCAGCGCCTTGGCCTGATCCAGGGTGGTGTAGTACTCGGGGTGCGCGGGAATGGCCACGCCAAACTCCTTCACCGGCTCATATTTGTTAGGCAGACCGGTTTCGGTGCGCAGGTGCTGCACGAACCAGGCATCCAGCCCCCCATCCAGCAGGCGCACATCTTCCACCCCGGCATACATCATCAGGTGGGCTGCACGGGCCGCCGCCATGGTGTTGCGACCATAGAGGATGACGGTGGTATCGTGACGGATGCCATTTTCCAGCAGCAACTTTTTGAGTGCCTCATCAGAGACCTTGTTCCACAGCGGCTCCTCTTCCAGGTCGTTGGTATTTATATACCCCGCCCCCGGGATGTGACTGATAAGGTAGGCCTTGGGTGAACCCCAATCCACTTCAAACAGCTTCCAGTCGCCCTTGGGCGCCGCTACGACCGGCTTGCCCTCTTGCAGGTCCGCCAACCAGCGCGGATAGACCAACTGCTGCCAGCGAGCCAGAGACTCCCGTGGCATGGTTTTCCAGCCCTGCAGCTCAAACAGTTGCTTTACGCCCTGCTTGCGCAGCAGACGTGCGACTTCGGCGACTTCCCGCGGCGCACCGTAGATCGCAACCGGACGATCGGCCTTCAGCCCCTTGCTCTCGAGCGCTGCTGGCCACTCTTCATCACTGTATTTCCAATCGGCGGAAAGACTCTCGGCGCCAGTAACGTGGCCCCCCTGCTTCTCTCCGTCCATGGGCCAGCCTTGATAGAAGTGGCTGGCGCGGGTATCCAGGATGACCGCCTGTTTGGCCTTGGCATCGGTCAGCGAGAGCCGTGGCAATTCCCCTGCCAAAGCCGGCTGTGCGCACCAGAGCAGTAAGGTCGCCAAAACGGCCTGCAGAGAGCGAAAATGTCGTTTCATGGTGATTTCTCGATTCATAGTGAACAAGGTTAAAAAATGGAGCGACCCAGCCGCTCAGCCAGCAGCTCCAGTGCCGCCGTACCCGCCAGCGAATTGCCAGCCTTGTTGAGCTCTGGTGACCAGACACAGACGCTGAGTTCACCCGGGATCAGGGCGATGATACCGCCACCCACCCCCGATTTTCCCGGCATACCCACCCGATAGGCAAAATCTCCCGCCTCGTCATAGAGACCGCAGGTGGCGAGCAGGGCGTTGACCTGCTTGGTGGTGCGGGCTGGCAACAGCGGCTCGCTGCCGCCCAGCGGCAGGCCACGGTTGGCCAGATAGACGAATGCCCGCGCCAGATCGACGCAACTCATGCGGATGGCACAGGCATTGAAATAGCTTTGCAGTACCTTGTCTACTTCGTTTTCGAAGTTGCCATAGGCCTTCATCAAATAGGCGATGGCAGCGTTGCGGGCCGAGTGTTGATACTCGGAGCGGGCCACCACCTGATCCGCCATGATGGCCGGGTTGCCAGCAAGACGCCGCACCAGCTCGAGGGTACGTTGCCGCGGCGCGGTGAGGCGGGTCTCCAGCAGATCACTCACCACCAGCGCCCCGGCATTGATAAAGGGGTTGCGGGGAATGCCCTGCTCGAATTCAAGCTGAACGAGCGAGTTAAACGGCTGGCCTGAGGGCTCCTTGCCGACCCTGGCCCAGATCTCCTCCTCCTGATAGAGGGTGAGCGCCAGCGTCAGGCTCAAGGCCTTGGAGATACTCTGGATGGAGAAAGGTTCGCAGGCATCACCAGCGGTAAACAGCTCTCCCTCGACGGTACAGACTGCGATACCAAGGCGATCGGCCGGTACCTGAGCCAATGCAGGAATGTAGTCGGCCACCTTGCCCTGCCCGAGCAGCGGGCGCACCTCTTCAAGAATGCTGGCCAGTAATTCGGATGACAACACCATAAGCGATAAGCGATTCCATGACTAAAACAGCGGTGGAGATCCCATCCCCACTGACAAAAATCCCGCCAGCGGCGGGATTTGTCTAATTACCCACAACAAGGCGCCAGAAAGGCTGCCCTGTATCAGGCCGGTTCACCGTACCAGAGGTCGAACAGCTCGGTGACCACCACGGCTTCCATCCCCTTGCCTTCCAGCCAGGATTTCAGCACAGCGCGGTCTTCTTCGGTACATTTACCCAGTTGCTGAGTGCAGATCATCCCTTCCCAAGCCAGGTGGCCTGAACCGGCGAACGCCAGGCGGCGGGGTTCTACAACCTCATCGATCATCGCATCGACTACTGCATCGATGGACTCTTCGGCAGTGCCGACCGGGAAGTTGAAGCTGATGTCGAAACCCATTTCCTGGAATTCATCGACGCGCAGTTTCTTACGCAGACGGCGGCTACGATTGGCCATGATAGCTCCTCAAGTTAGTTGATACGCTAGGTGAATTGACGTGCCAGCTTAGCTGACGCGTTTGAAAATCAGATCCCAAACCCCGTGACCCAAACGATGGCCACGTTGTTCAAATTTGGTCAGCGGACGCCAGTCCGGACGGGGCACCCAGTTGCCGGTCGCAGAGGTATTCTGGTAACCCTCGGCGGCGCTCATTACTTCAAGCATGTGCTCGGCATAGTTTTCCCAGTCGGTCGCCATGTGGAACACGCCACCGATGGCCAGCTTCTGACGAATATCCTGCGCAAACGCCGATTGTACGATGCGGCGCTTGTGGTGGCGACTCTTGTGCCAGGGATCCGGGAAGAACAGCTGCAGGCAGGCGAGCGAACCATTGGGGATCATGTGCTCCAGCACCTCGACCGCGTCATGACAAATGACCTTGAGATTGGTGACGCCCGCTTCCTGTGCAGTACCCAAACAGGCACCTACGCCCGGGGAGTGCACTTCGATACCGATGAAGTTCTTCTCGGGGGCATTCTTGGCCATCTCAACCAGAGAAGCACCCATGCCAAAACCGATCTCCAGTACCACCGGGGCCTCACGGCCAAACAGGGCAACCAGATCAAGGGGCGCTGGCGCAAAATCAATACCCATGACCGGCCAGAGATCTTCCAGTGCCTTCTCCTGCCCTTTGGTCAGGCGGCCTTCGCGACGGACAAAGCTGCGTATTTTGCGCATAAAAGTGCCGTCTTCGTTAAATACATCTTGGGTCACAGGCATAATGAATTGCTCGTTATCTCGTCAATCAGCGAAAACAGGGGAGCGAATTATCCCAAGATAGGCCCAAGGCGCAAGTGTTTCACACAACAAATATTCCATTGCGCCACCAACCGGCCCCTTAACAGGCTCGATACCCCAGTTAACCGCTCAATATAATCCGAACCAGTGTCAATCCAGCCCTTTTCTGGCGATTTTTGTGACAATCATTGCCTCATTTCTGAAATCTGATACAAACGGATAACCTGGCGGTCGAATGGAGCGACCGCCCACATGCCGAGAGAATTGTCTATGCAGCCGTTTTTTGCCCAGCGCTTCGAGAAGGTCGAACCTTCCTTTATCCGTGAAATCCTCAAAGTTGCCGCCAATCCGGAGATCATCTCCTTCGCCGGTGGCCTGCCCAATCCCCACCTGTTTCCGGTCAAGGCGATCGATCAGGCCTGTCAGGATGTACTGCGCGAGCAAGGGGCTGCCGCCCTGCAATATGCCGCCACCGAGGGCTTCGCTCCGCTGCGCCAGTATATTGCCGAGCGCTACCTGACCCGCCACGGCATGCAGGTCAATCCGGACAACATCCTGATCACCAGCGGCTCCCAGCAGGCGCTGGATCTGCTGGGCAAGGTGCTGATCGATGAAGGACAAGATCTGATCATCGAAGAGCCGGGTTACCTTGGCGCCATTCAGGCCTTCTCTGTCTATCAGCCCGCCTTCAAACCCATCACTCTCGGCGAGGAGGGACTGGATCTGGCGGCGCTGGATGCGCTGCTGGCAAGTGGCTCCAATGCCAAGCTGCTCTACGGCGTGCCCAACTTCCAGAACCCGAGTGGCGTCTCCTACAGCCGTGCCAACCGCGAAGCGCTGGCGCAGCGGCTGGTCAGCCACGAGCTGTTGATGGTGGAAGATGATCCCTACGGCGAACTGCGCTTCGAAGGGGAGCATCTGCCCCCGATTGCCAAGCTGGCGCCAAACAATACCGTGCTGCTCGGCTCCTTCTCGAAAACCGTGGTGCCCGCCTTCCGCCTTGGCTGGATGCTGGTGCCGGACTGGCTGCGCAAGAAGGTCACCATCGCTAAACAGGCCACCGATCTGCACAGCAACGCCTTCAGTCAGCAGGTGCTGCACCGCTTCCTGATGGATCACTCGCTGGATGCTCATCTGGAAAAAATCAAAGAGGTCTATGGTCGCCAGCGTGCCGCCATGGAGGCCGCTCTGGCCCGTCACTGCCCGCCCGGCGTCAGCTACACCCGGCCGGAAGGGGGCATGTTCCTCTGGCTGACCCTGCCAGCCCACATCAGTGCCATGGCGCTGTTTGACGAGGCAATCAAAGAGAAAGTGGCTTTCGTACCCGGCGCCCCTTTCTACGTGCGCCCCGAGATCAAAAACACCCTGCGCCTGAGTTTTTCTTGTGTGGATGAAGCCACCATCGAAGAGGGGGTCAAACGGCTGGTTCGCGCGCTCCAGCGCATGCTCTGATATGCATACCCTGCTGCACTAATAAAAAACCAGCGATCTCTCGCTGGTTTTTTATTGCAACTGCCAAGCCACTCAGCCAAACAAGCGCTTGCTGAACTCCTTCATCGGGACTGGCCGCCCATAGAAATACCCTTGCAGATAGTCAACATTGCGCGACCGCAGATAATCCGCTTGAGTCTTATTCTCCACCCCCTCGGCTATCAAAATTAATTCCAGTCGACTCGCCAGATCAATCACGTTCTCGACAATATGGCTGGAGAGCGCATCAGTCCCTATCATGCCGACAAAACTCTGATCGATCTTGAGCGCATCGACCTGAAACTTCTGTAGATAGGTGAGACTGGAGTGGCCAGTACCAAAGTCATCGATGGCAATCAACACCCCCAACTGGTGCAATTCGGCAAACAGTTGGTCTGTTACCTCATCAGCCACAATCAGCTCCCGTTCGGTCAGTTCTAGCCCCAAATCGACGGGGTTATCCTTGAACGCATCGAGAAATGCCCGGCAATCGGCCACCAGGCTGAGATCCTTACAGTGGCTGGCGCAAATGTTGAAACAAAAATGAAATTTCGTCGGCAGTTTGCTGGCATGGGGGGAGAAATAATCCCGTACCTGCGCCATCAGCTGGCTGGTCATGGGCACAATCAGCCCGCTATCTTCCGCCAGCGGAATGAAGCGATCCGGCGAGATCATTCCCTGTTTGGGGTGCTGCCAGCGCATCAACACCTCGCAACCGCGCAACTGCTCATTATCACCGCCGACCACGAGTTGCAGGTAGGGAATAAACTCCTGTTGTACCAACGCCCGTTTCAACTCTTCTGCCGGGCTGTTACTGCGGCCCATCAACCAGAAGGTGCCAAATCCAACCAGTAACGCCAGCAAGGGGCAAAGGATTAGGGTGTCTCTGGAATAGCGCCAAGCGTGGCTCAGATAGTCATCACTCGTCACCTGGGTGACTACCTTGTAGGGGAAACTGGCCGAAGAGAGTGCCATATAGCCCTCTTCTGTTGAGGAAGGCGCTGCCCCGACCTGACCTGAGCCAAACAGTGCACTCTGCCCCACCACCAAGGCCATTGGGGAGCTCTTGCTGGAGATCTCCAGGGTTCTGCGCAGGTAATACCCATCCACAGCGATCAGTGCACTTCCTTGGTCAACCTGATGACGCAGCACGATCAGCGGTCTATCCGGAGTCGTCGCATTACCACTGAGCAGTTGTAGCTTGCCGTCTACATAGTTGTCCGGACCGAAGGGCCCATCATAGTCGCCATACAGGGACGTACAGTAGATCCGGCGACCAATAGCCAGATTGGCGGAACGGACATCTGGCAACATGAGCACCTGCTCGCGCAGCAGCAATGCAGCCTCCGAACAGGGAGCTCCAATCACGCCCTCCACATTAGTGGCTGCTTGCTGGGCATAACCCAGGGTGCGATCAAACATCAGCTGGGCACGCTGCAAACGTGACTCGGCATCCTGCCTTATCTCCGAAACGGTCTGCCAGATCACAGCTACGCCCCCCAGCAGCAGGAGCGTGACGCCAACCAGCAGTGCCACCACAATCCTTTTGTAGAGCTGGCGAAGTTTCAAACGACGAAATGGCATGGATGCCTCTTTGATACACTGATTAAGTGGTGACAGCCCCGATGGACAGCGCGAAGGGCCGTCATGATAGCGAGCGAACAACAAATGTCCACCCAACAAAAATCAATCAACTCATCACTTTGTTCAACAATACATCGCAAGGAAGAGATATGGTTAACACACATTTAAGTAACTATATGTTCGCCAAGCATCTTGCTTGTTGATCTGGATAGGTGCCATTAGAGTAGAGCAAGACCGCAGCAGGAGTGAACCACGATGAAAATTCTGATTACCGGAGGAACCGGCTTTATCGGCCGCAAACTAGTGGCTCATCTCAAGGTCAATCACGAGGTGGTGGTACTGAGTCGGCAAAGCAGCCGCGCTTATATCCTGCTCGGCCATGACATTAAGGTGATCGATAGCCTGGACCGGCTCGATGACCTCAATGACGTGGATGCAGTGATCAATCTGGCGGGTGAGCCCATCGCCGCCGGACGCTGGAGCGAGTCGCGCAAACAGCTGCTCTGCGATAGCCGCTGGCTGCTGACCGAGCAGCTGGTGGATCTCATCAAACTCTCCAGTACACCGCCCAAGGTGCTGATTAATGCCTCCGCCATCGGCTGGTATGGCAGGCAGGGCACCGAAACCCTCGACGAGCAGTGCCGATCTCCCAACGACGAGTTCACCCACCAGCTCTGCCAGCAGTGGGAGACTCTGGCGCAGGAAGCACAGAGCAGCCAGACCCGGGTCTGCATCGTGCGGATCGGGCTGGTGCTCGGCATGGATGGGGGCGCCCTGCCCAAAATGCTCCCCCCCTATAGACTCGGGCTCGGCGGCCCCATGGGGCCGGGCAGCCAGATGATGAGCTGGATCCATGTGCAGGATCTGGTGCGCGCCATGCTGTTCTTGCTGGAGCACGAAGAGTGCAGCGGCATCTTCAACGGAACCGCCCCTCATCCAGTCAGCAACCGGGAGTTCAGCCAGACCCTGGCCACCACGTTGCACCGCCCGCACCTCTTTTTCGTGCCCGCCCCCCTGCTGCAACTGGTGATGGGGGAAGCGGCGGATCTGCTGCTGACCGGCCAGAAGGTGATGCCCGCACGACTGCAACAGGCCGGTTTTCACTTCAGCTATCCCGAGCTGCCAAGTGCCCTCACCAATCTGCTGCACGAACCCCGTTAACTGACGCCAGCTCGCTGAGCCCGCTCGTCAGCACCTCGAATAACAAGCAGCCCGGCCAATGGCCGGGCTGCTTGCTTGTTGGTGATAGTGGGTGATCGATGGCGCCATGTGGTGGCATCGGTTCGCACTGTCGGGATTACAGCAACCCCTGACCCAGACCCCGCAGCCGATCGCTGAGGGTGCCAGCCAGCAGCTGACGCTGCATCCCCTGCCCGGCGAGCGTCACCAGCAAGGCCCCCAAGGTTGGCAGGCCAAGCCAGATGGCCCAGTGGAACTGCCACTGTCCCTCGAACCACCACCACTGCAGGCCAAAAGAGCAGAGCTCCACCACCATGGCGGCGCAGAGCCCCGCCAGCAGACCACTGGCCACCAGCTCCCAGCGCAGCATCTTTTTCAGCAGGTCGCTGCTGGCACCCAAGGTGCGCATCAGCAACAGCTCACGCCGACGCTGAGCCATGCTGGCCTGGGTCTGGGTCAGTAGCACCAGCAATGCCGCCACCGTCACCAGCCCCAACATCAGGGCCAGCGCCCGGCTCACCTGCTCCGATACATGGGTCAGGCGTGCGATCAGATCATCCACATCGATCAGGCTCACCGTGGGATGACGGCGGATCAGCTCCACCTCGGCGCTGCGCCCTTCAATCGGTAAACGATAGCTGCCCAACCAGGTACTGGAGAAAGAGGCCAGCAGATCGGGTGAGAAGATCATGTAGAAGTTGGGACGCATATTGTCCCACTTGATACTGCGCAGACTGGTGACCCTGGCACCGAAGCTGCGCCCCTCGATGGTAAAGGCGAGCATATCCCCCAGCTTGATATCAAGCCGCTTGGCCAACTCGCTATCCACCGACACCTCGCCGGTGCCGGCGAGCCATTTCCCGGCTACCAGCTTGTTATCCGCTGGCAGGGTGGCTGTGGTGGTGAAGTTGAGCTCCCTATCGACCCCTTCACGGCCACTGCGGGCCCCCTCGCCCACCGCCTCGCCGGCAATATGGGTCAGCCGCCCGCGCACCATAGGATAGAAATCGGAAGTGGTGGCCCCTGCTGCTGCAAGCTCGCTCAGGATCCCCTCCCGCTCGTTCTCGGCCACATTGACCAGAAACCGGTTGGGCGCATCGGCGGGCAGGCGGGCAGAAAACTCATCCAGCAGATCGACCCGGGCCGCCCATAGCAAGCCAAACAGCATCAGCGCCAGCGCAAAACCCGCCAGCTGAAACAGGCCGCTGCTGCGCTCGCGCGACAGGTGGGCCAGCGCCAACCTAAGAGCTTGCGGCCCCTTCACTCTGGCCCCCAGCCGCAACATCAGGGATGCCAGCAGGGCCAGCAGACCCATCAGCAATCCCATGCCACCGACCAGGCCCAGCGCCAGTTTCACATCAGCAGTGAACCCCCACACCAGCGCAAACAGCCCGAGCAAACCGACCGGCAAGGCAAGCCATGGAGGAATGCCCGCCTCCAGCTCCCGGCGCAATACCCGCAGCGGCGGCACCTTCAGCAGCCGCAAGAAGGGCACAAAAGCGAGCAGCAGGGTGATAAAGAGCGCCACTGCCACCCCAAGGGCAAAGGGTCGCCAGGAGGGAGGCGGCAGATCCGGTGGCAACAGGTCCCCCAGCAGTTGCAAGGTGATCCACTGCATGGCGGTGCCCGCCACCAGCCCCAGCAGCGCACCGATCAGCGTCAACGACAGCAGCAACACACTCATCAGTTGCCACAGGCTGGCACGGGATGCCCCCAGCGTCTTGAGCAGCGCCACCATATTGGTCTGGCGTTCGGCAAAGTGACGCACCGCAATGCCCATCGCCAGCGCCCCCAGCAGCACCCCGCTTAGCGAGGCGAGCCGGAAGAAACGCTCGGCATTAGCCAGCGATCGGCCCACCCGGGATTCACTGTCATCGGGTTTGATCCACTTCTGTCCGGCCTGCAATTGCGGCAGCAGCCACTGCTCGTAACGGGCCAGCGACTCTCGCGGCCCCTTGAACAGATAGCGCCACTGCTGGCGGCTGCCCGGCAACAGGGCGCCGGTCGCCTCGATATCGGCACTGTGGATCAGCGCCCGCGGCGCCAGCAGGAAGGGGCTGAAGCCCTGATCCGGCTCCTCGCCAAGCAGACCGGCAACCTTGAGTACCGTATTGCCCACCTCCAGCTCATCCCCCGTTTTGGCCTGCAGCAGCTGCATCACCCGGGCGGAGAGCCAGATCTCGCCGGGGACCGGGGGGCGGGCCGGTTCCAGCACCAGCTTGCCGTAGAAGGGAAAACCGTCGGGCACCGCCCGAATGGAGGCGAGCTGCAACGCATCACCGTGAAACAGCATGCTGTTGAAGCTGACGGTGGTCTGCAGCGCCAAGCCATCCTGTTTCGCCCGGGCCAGCCAGCCATCCGGCAGGGCGGCCGCGGTGCGCAGCACCCGATCCGCCCCGATAAAATCACGGCCCGACGCCTTGAGTCCGGCATCGAGCCGATCCGCCACCAGCGCCACACTCAAGACGCACGCCACGCTCAGGGCCAGCGCCAGCACAAACCAGCGCAGTTCACCGCTGAACCCTTCCCGGCGAAGCAGTCGCCATCCCAATCGCCACTGCATCATCCCTTGCATCTCCCGCCTGACCCGCAGCAAAACCCGTTACACCACATCATGGGCCACCTCGCGATCCAGCCTGCCCGCAGTCATCACCACTTGCCGCTGGCAACGCTCGGCCAGCTGATGGTCATGGGTCACCACCACCAGCGTAGTGCCGTGCTTGCGATTGAGTTCAAACAGCAGTTCGATCACCTTCTCGCCGGTCTTGCTGTCGAGGTTACCGGTCGGCTCGTCCGCCAACAGCAGGCTGGGACGAGTCATAAAGGCGCGGGCAATAGCCACCCGTTGCTGCTCACCGCCGGAGAGCCGTGGCGGCAGATGGTGCAACCGCTCGCCAAGCCCGACCGCCGCCAGCAGTTCGCGGGCTCTTGGCTCGCAATCGCGCTCACCGCGCAGCTCGGCGGGTAACATCACATTCTCGAGCGCCGTCATGGTGGGGAGCAGCAGGAACGACTGGAACACAAAGCCGATCTGCTCGGCGCGCAATCGGGCCCGCCCCTCTTCATCCAGCTCGCCAAGGGATTTGCCGAGGATTTCGATATCCCCCTGACTCGGCAGATCGAGCCCGGCCAGCAACCCCAGCAGGGTGGACTTGCCGGAGCCGGAGGCGCCGACCAGTGCCACCGTCTCGCCGCTATTGACTTGCAGATCGATCCCTTCAAGGATGGTGAGACTTTCCTGGCCGAGGCGAACCGATTTGCCGAGGCCCTTGACGACAATAATGGGGGTTGAACTCATGCGTTGTGTCCTTTGTTCCAATCCCTTGATGGCAATCCATAGCGGGAGTTGAATTGATGGTGCGTATTCTGTTTGCTTTGTTGGTTGGCCTTGGCAGCCTGCTCTCGTCGGTTCAGGCCCAGACCCTGCTGGTGCTGGGTGACAGCCTGAGCGCCGGGTATCAGATGCAGGTTGCGCAGAGCTGGCCCGCCCTGCTCAACCAGAAATGGCAAGATGAGGGGGGCAAAAACACCCTGCTCAACGCCAGCATCAGCGGTGAAACGACCCAAGGGGCCCTGGCCCGCCTGCCCGCCCTGCTGAAAGAGCACAAACCGGACTGGCTGCTGATCGAACTGGGGGGCAACGACGGCCTGCGCGGCTTCGCGCCGACCATTACTCGCCAGAATCTGACCAGCATGATCGCGCTCGCCAAGGAGCAGCAGACCCGTGTGGTGTTGACCCAGATCCAGCTGCCCCGCAACTACGGTGCCCGCTACCTGCGCCAGTTCGAGCAGATCTTCCCGGAGCTGGCAGAGATCAACGATCTGCCGCTGCTACCCTTCTTCATGGATGATATTGCGCTGCGCCCTGAACTTATGATGAACGATGGCATTCATCCCACCCCGGCGGCCCAACCCCGGATCCGCGATAAAGTTGCCCGCTTTATGGAACCGCTACTCAGCCAATAAGTCCGCCTCTTTGAGCCAATATCCCAATAACAAAACATCCCGCCGAAGCGGGATGTTTTGTTATTGATTGAGAATGACTGGGCAGGCAGCTTCTCAGTTTTCCAGCACCTGGCGCAGCCGCTCCTGGGCCACCCCCACCAGCAGGTCGGGCTGGAACTTAGAGATAAAGCGGTCACACCCTACCTTCTTGACCATGGCTTCGTTGAAGTTGCCACTCAGGGAGGTATTGAGAGTGATAAAGAGATCGGACATACGCGGATCGCTGCGCACCTCGTGGGTCAGACGGTAGCCGTCCATCTCCGGCATCTCCGCATCGGTGATCATCAGCAAAATCTCGTCGGTCACCTTCTTGCCTGCATCACACCAGCCTTTAAGCAGGTTAAGCGCCTGCAAGCCATCCTGACACTCAATGATTTCAAGACCCAGTTGCATCAAGGTTTCGCGCACCAGATTACGGGCAGTGCTGGAATCATCGACGATCAGCACCTTGCGACCATGCATCTCTGGCAGGATATCCCGATCCAGCACCTCTTCCGAGATCCGGATGTCATAGGTGATGATCTCTGCCAGCACCTTCTCCACATCGATGATTTCGACGATCTGATCGACGCCGTCATCCGGAATACGAGTGATGGCGGTGAGGTAGTTGGCACGCCCGGCAGAGCGCGGTGGCGGCAAAATATCCTTCCAGGTCATGTTGACGATGTTGGCAACCTGCCCCACCAAAAAGCCCTGAATGGTGCGGTTGTACTCGGTGATGATGAGGTTGGATTCAGTGTCGATGGGCATGGGGCGCATACCGATGGCACTGCGCAGATTGATCACCGGGATCGAGGTGCCACGGATGTTGGCCACACCGCTGATATTGTGGTGAGAACCGGGCATTCGGCTAAGGTGCGGCAGTTTGACCACTTCCCGCACTTTGAAGACGTTGATGGCAAAGATCTGGCGGGTGCCGAGACGGAACATCAACAACTCCAGGCGGTTTTCACCGACTAGCTGAGTTCGTTGATCAACTGAATCCAATATACTCGCCATATGCAACGTCCATCTGTTTATTAATCGACTCTATTATAGAGGCTGCCCGCCAGGAAAGGCAGGCGCATTTTCAACCAGATCGACCAACCAGACAAAAAAAGTGAGGCCGAAGCCCCACTTATCTCATTGATTTCAAGATTAATAACTACATACAGATTTCCAACTGCCGTCGGTTGCCTTTGGCTCACTGCTGGTCCACCAGTTGGCCTGCCACACCACCTTGTTATGGGTAATGCGATCGCCGCCATTGGCATGATCCCCCTGCGGCCAGGTCGGATAGGCCTTGTAAGATGCAGGATTAATGATCTGGCTGCTGCAAGTGGTCCCCGGATTCTCACCCCCACCGGAACCTAGCACCGCCTCGGGCAGAGTCGGGAACTCGGCCTTGAGACCAGCGGTCTGGTTGCCGCTGATGATGCGGATACCGCTCGGCACACCAGCGGCTGGCAGATAGTAGGTCAGCGCCACTTCTACATCGGACCCCGGTGTCCAGGCCTTCCAGGTCGGCAGGGTCAACCCTACCTTGTGAAAGTCCTTCTCGCCCGCAATGCCGTCGGAGTTCTGGTTGCCACCGCTCTCAACCACTTTCAGCCCCATGCCGCTCTGGTCGGTAATGGTATCGGAGGTAGAGGTCGGAACCAGGAACTCGATACGGGTACCGCCCGGAATGGTCTGGGTCGAGTTGTTGGTGAGCTTGAGGGTCGGGTTGATCGGATAGTTGGAGTCCCCTTCCTTGAAGCCGGAGAGGCTCACTGCGATGTCGAGCTGGGCCGCCGGAGCTGCCAGATCGTTCTGCTTGGTGTGGTACTTCGTCGCCTTGGCGAACTTGTCGTAGGCGAGCGTGGTCAGGGTATCCCCCATCCCGTACTCGTTCTTGGCAGGATCGAAAGCGTAGTCGCCCGCCATCTCCCAGAACATCACACCACCCAGACCACGGTTGATGATGTAGTCGAGCTTGTGGCCCATTGACTCTTCATCTTCGGTAGAGAGGAACACTTTCTTCTCTTCGTTCCACAACCAGGGTGCGTGGGCCTTGTCATCGTAGTAACGCACATACTTGCCTTGCATCACGTGGGCGGGGTTGTTGGGATCCAGACCCCAGGCGGTGCCGTAGCTCGGCAGTGTAGTGATGCCGAGGCTGGCCGCATTCTCCAGGTTCTTGGCATGCCACATGGGCACGGCGCCACCGCCGATCTCTTTGCCGTTCTTGTCCAGATCATGCCAGATGTTGTCGATGCCGACCGCCCCGTTGCCGCACGGAATGGTGCTGCCACCGGTGCCGGGCTGGCAATCGCTCTGGCTCGGCAGGGCCGCCTTGCCACCCAGGCCGTGGGTACCACCACTGACACCTTGCCAACCGCGGGTGTAATAGGGCACACCGACGTTGATCTTGCCGGCTGCCAGCGCACCACGGAAGTAGTGTGCCGACCAGGCCGCATTAAGGTAACCGATGCCGCCAAACTCTTTCTGGGTATAGACACCCCAGTTGGCCAACTCTCCATCAGCCTTGTTATCAAACAGAGCCGCGTTGTGGCCGACAAAGTTGTTCCAGGCACCGTGGAAGTCATAGGTCATCAGGTTGACGTAATCGAGGTACTGGGTGACCTGGAAGTTCTCCATGCCGCGCAGCAAGTAGGCCGACGCCGGTGAGGCGATGGTCAACATGTACTTGCGACCATCCTCGCTGCCCGCTGCATCCAGCTTGTTACGCAAGGTCTGCATCATCACCTTGTAGTTGGCAAACAGCTTCCCACGACACTGGTTGGAGAGTGGGAAGTCGTTGGGGTTACCCGCATCCTTCATGGAGGTGGGGTATTCGTAGTCGATATCGACCCCGTCAAAGCCGTACTGACGGATGAAACCAACTGCCGACGTGGCGAGAGCATTGATGCCGTCGGTATTGACCGAGCAATCGCCCTTGGTAGTAGCTGTGTAGAAACCGCGCGTATCGGCCCAGCCCCCTACCGAAATGAGGGTCTTCACGTCCGGATACTGCTTCTTGTACTTCGACAGCAGGTTGAAGTGGCCCTTGTAGGCGAATTCAGGATCCATTTCGGCACCCGGCACGCCATCCCAGGTCATCTTGGTGGCAGCGTCGTCCACCTTGACTTGGTGGCTCTGCTCATCCACTGCCGCGAAGGCATAGTTGATGTGGGTGATCTTGTTCCACGGAATATCGCTCACCAGATAGGCGGGCAGGCCATTCTTGCCGGTGCGCCAGGAGGTGAAATAGCCGATAACCCGGCGGGCATGGTCATCCCCCATGCACTCGTAGCCATCCGGACGGTAGATCTGACGGATATCGCAGGAGAGATTCCCCCCATCTGGCGGCAGGGCGGCCTCTTCGACATTGACGGTCACCGCCGCCGACTCGCCGCTCAGATTGGTCTTGTCTGTAGCCACCAGCTTGAGGGCAGCACTGCCTTTGGCATCCGGCGTCCAGTTCACCTGCCAGGGGGCAGTGGTATCTTCGCCAATCTTCTTGCCGTCGACAAACAGCTCGACTTTGGCCACGTCATTGTTGGCATCGGTGACATTGCCACTCACCGCCACACTGCGACCCAGCGTCACCTTGGCGCCATTGGCCGGACTGCTGATGCTCGCCTTGGGCGCCTCTGGTGCCACCACGGCGGTGACCTTGAAGTTGGAATCTGCTTCGCTCAACACTTTGCCATCTTTATCCAGTGCCCTGGCTTTCAGAGCATGGGCCCCCACTCCGGCAGCGCTCCAGCTGGCATTCCAGGGCGAGGCGCTCGCCGTGGCGACCTGCTTGCCGTCAACAAGATATTCCACCTTGACCAGCGCAGTCACCGGGCCGCTCAAGCTCACCGCCAGCGCCACGCTGGCACCTTCATTGAAACTGGCACCGGCAGCCGGTGAGCTGACAGCTACGCCGAGTGCTGGGGGGGGCACTTCGCCACCATAGAGCCTCCAGGCATCGGCCCAGACCGCACCAACGCCCGGTTCATAGTGATAGGGAGATGCCCCGCACCAGCCTGAATAGGGAAATTCTTTGCACTCGTAGAGAGCGCCGACGTTGCTGACGATATCGCCAGCCTTGTAGGCAGTACCGGATTTATAGGCGGGATAAGCGGCCTGAGCCCAGGCGGGCACAGCCGCAAGGGCGACCAGCATGGCAAGCCTGCTGGGTCTGAAGAGCTGTTGCATATTGTTATCTTCCTTGTTTTGTCTTGGCATTGGTCACCAAGGCAAAGAACAATCGCAACCTGCATGATGGGCGCAGACAACTGGCAATGGACTTGCCACAAAAACCACCCTCACCCAGGGAAACCCCGCTATCTGGATCCATGATCAAGACCGGAGGCATTGCGCCCCGACATCACTACCGGTTTGCCCTTTACCTGGGTTCCTTGAGGAACATGCCGAGTATAGGAATCAACCAGCAGAGTCTCAATCTTAATTCTCGAAAGAAAATATGTGAATTTCCAGCTAACCCTCCATGTTCAGTCAGCTAGGAATTAATATTTTTATCATTAATTTCATGCTGTTAGCCAAGTCAAAAAAACCAAAATAATCCTCATTTGCATCCCCGTAATGTGCGTTGGCTCACTGGTACGACATGCCAGAAATGTGACAATGCGCGCCCTTGGTCAACGAGCCAAGGCTATGGAATCACTGGCAAAAATAAAAAAGGAAAACCTAAATCATGTGTCATGACTCAGGTTTTCACCACCTCAGTCAGCAGGCTCAACGTCTCGCTTCCCTCCCGTGACAGCTGGCAAACATCTGGCGAATAGTTTTTTTGTAACGAAAATTTATCTGTTACAACGAGGTTAATTGCTCTACTCGGACCCTGATTGATAAAAACCAGTGTGAACGCAGGCTACAGCCAAGAAAAACGCTTTTATTGCAGCGATACAGGGGATGTAACAGATTACAGGTGCGGTAATGAATATTTGCACTCGGTCATACTTTTGAAACATGACGGGAACTTTTCATTGATATTTCGCACCGCGAACGTACTCTTATGGTTGTCCGATAGCCAAGAATCGGAACATAAAAAAACAACATGTGATGATCAGGAATGCCAACTACAGATGTGCCAAGACATCCGAGTTCGCAAGTAACCAAGACAAGATTTTTTGCCCTTAGGGGTTTTGATTGCAATGCCAATACCGAGCGGTAGGCCTGATGCCAACTGCCGGGACAAAAAGCTAAGTCCATAAAATCAGGAGCAATAAAAATGGAAAAAGTGATCTTCAAGCGCGCCGCTTTAAGTGCCGCTGTGGTAGCCGCGCTGGTCGCCCCCGGTATGGTGTTGGCAGCTCAGGATATGATGAGCCCGGAATACGGCAAGTCTTATGAAGCCTTTGCTGATGACGCCAAGCTAAGTGGTGGTCTGTTCTACTTCCAGCGTGATCGTCAGCGCATCCAAGGTGGCGCTGCTGGCGATGGAAAATATCATTCCAATCTTAGCCATGGTACCGCTCAAGCCGCCCTGAATTTTAACTCGGGTTATGCGTGGAACTTTATCGGTCTGGATCTGGGTGGATTCGGCGCTTACGATCTCTCCATCGATGAAAGTAATGGGGTTAACGAAGAAAACGAGTTCAGCTTCATTGGCAAGAAATGGGGCGATAAAATGGATGGTGTTGCGGAAGGTGGATTTAGCCTTTCTAACGCAGCACTGAAATTCAAATTGGGTGACAGTGTTACCGCTAAAGGCGGTTATACACAGTTATACGTTCCAGGTGTAATTGGTGTTAACTGGTCCTATCAACCAGGTACCTATCGTGGTGGCCAAGTCGAAGGCAACTTTGGCGGTCTCTACCTTACTTACGCAATTGCCGATGAATACAAAGCACCATGGTTTAAAGAGACTGCTGGATTCTCTAAAAAGTCTATGTATGCAGGCAGCACTGCATTTAACGATGAAAATAGCATCGACTATATCCACGGTTTAGCTGCTCGTTACACCTTCGAAAATGGCACTGCTGTGACCGGTTCTTTCGGTCAGTCCGAAGGCTACATGGATAGCTACCACTTCAAACTGGCTCACAAGTTTGACGTACTGGGCGGCCTCTCCACCAGCTACCAGTTCTACGGTTCTGAAACCGATAACAGCGATTACAACGGCCTGGCATGGCAACAAGCATTGACCGCCTCTTGGGCTATGGGACCCTATGGTTTCCGCTTGGAAGGTCTGTGGACCAAGGCGGAAGGCGATCTGGGTAACTATCTGCCTCGTTTGACCACTGGTTATGCAAACTCTCAAGGCGCCAACGAAATTTGGTGGGATTCCCGTTCCGACTGGAACGAAAACAACGAGAAAGCACTGTTTGCAGGTGTAACTCGTTCTCTGGATGACCTGGTTGGTGCGCCTGGTTGGACTGTTGGTGTATCCGGTGCTTACGGCTGGGATGCAGAAAATGGCAACAGCACACGTGTTGACGGTAAAGAGTGGGCAGCTAACTTCGATGTCATGTACACCGTACAAGATGGCAAGTTGAAAGGTACTCTGTTCAAACTGCACTTCACCGATTACAACAACAAACAAGACGAATTGGGCAGCTGGTATTACCCGAACATGTTTACTTCCGAACGTGACGTCAAGTTCCACATCATTGCTCCGTTTACCATCATGTAATCAGGCAAGACGATGTCAGCAAACCGGGCCACTTGGCCCGGTTTTCTTTTTCCCGGTTGGCAGGCTAACATGCGAGCCGGATAAGGGTTTTATCCGCACACCAGCCCGCACACTTCTGCCAGCAGTTACAAGGACGCCATCATGCCCCGTTTTGTTCTGATCACCGGTTGTTCCAGCGGTATTGGCCTCGCCGCCGCACAGGCGCTGGGGCAGCACGGTTTTACCGTGATCGCTTCGGCGCGCAAGGCGGAAGATGTGGCCCGCTTGCAGCAACAGGGATTGCTGGCGGTACAGCTGGATCTGGCGGATCCAGCCTCCATTGAGCTGGGCGCCAGTGCGGCGCTCCATCTGGCGGGCGGATGCCTCTATGGCCTGTTCAACAACGGCGCTTATGGCCAGCCTGGGGCACTGGAAGATCTGCCCACCGAGGCGCTCAAGGAGCAGTTCAATACCAATCTGTTTGGCTGGCACCATCTGATCCGCCAGGTGTTGCCGCCGATGCTGGAGGCCAAAGAGGGCCGGATAGTGCAGAACAGCTCGGTACTGGGGCTGGTTGCCATGAAGTATCGTGGCGCCTACAACGCCAGCAAGTTTGCACTGGAAGGATACAGCGACACCCTGCGCCTCGAACTAGCGGGCAGCGGGGTACATATCAGCCTGATCGAGCCGGGCCCCATCGATACCCGCTTTCGTGCCAATGCCCGCAGCGCCTTCTTGCGTCACATCGATCCGGCCCAGAGCCGCCATCAGTCTGCCTACCACCAGACCCTGACCCGGCTGGAAAAAGAGGGTGCCACTAGCGGCTTTACCCTCCCCAGCGAAGCCTGCATCCCGCCGCTGCTCCATGCACTGAGCCACGCCCATCCCAAAGCGCGCTATCCGGTGACCACCCCGACCAGGATTTTTGCACTGCTAAAACGGATCCTGCCCACTCGCTGGCTCGACAAACTGCTGGCCAAATCGGCCTGATCCCGTGATTGGCGATAAGCATCCAGTAGCGTAGATTGGGTTAGCTGTGTAGCGACCTAAACCCGACCCGCCAACCTTGTTTATCCTCTCTTCAATAGTGCTCGCCATTGCTGTAGTAGGCACTCTTGACCAGAGGGATCACCTGCACCACCACATAGGTCTGCTCCCCCAGCACCTGCTTCAAATGGCGCGTGATAAGGCGCGCGGCCGCGTCCTGCATCTCTTGTGGCCGCTCGAACCAGTGCAGCTCGACAAACGGAAAACCCGCCTCTGGCTCGCCGTTGCGGATCCAGCAGCTCTCCACCCGCTCCATGGTGACAAACTCCGGCTTGCCGCCGGTCAGCTCGCAAAGCTCGGCCAGCAGCGGGCCGCTCACCTGTTGCAGGGTATCGAGGGTAACGGCGCGAAAACGAAGATGGGGCATGGCAAACCTCTTGGTTATCTGAAATGAGGACTTATCATAGGAGTTATTGTCAGCAAGAGAAGTCACCCGGCGCATATTAAGGATCCCCATGAGATTTCATCGCACCCTCTTTGCCTTCCTGCTCTGCCTGCTGCTACCGCTGCACGCCTTTGCCGATCCCGCCTTCTATCGGGTGAGCAAGGGCAACCAGCAACACTGGCTGCTGGGCTCCATCCATGCGGGCAAGCCTGCCCTTTATCCTCTGCCCGAGCCGGTCGAGCGTGCCTGGCTGCAGAGCCGCGCACTGGTGATGGAGGTGGACATGAACAGCATCACGCCGGATCAGTGGCAACAGACCGGCTCCCTCACCCGACTGGTGGATGGCAAACCGCTCAAGGATCATCTGCCTGCCGAGCTCTATCAACGCACCCTGATGGCGGGCGCCCGCTATGGCATCGACGAGGCTACCCTCACCACCCTGCGGCCCTGGTTTGCCGCCATTACCCTGACCCAGGCCGCCATGGCCCGCTCCGACTTCAACAGTGAACTCGGGATAGACCAGCACTTTGCCACCCGGGCCGCCAAAGAGGGTAAACCGGTAGTGGGCTTTGAAACCCTGCTGGAACAGCTCGGTTATCTGGCCAGCGTGGGTGACAACCAGACCCTGATGCTCGCCAGCACCCTGGATGAGCTGCCGATGCTGGAGAGCGGATTCGCCGCCGTGATGAAGGCGTGGCAGCAGGGGGATGAGGCGGCCCTGATCAATCTGCTTAAGGAGGAGATGGCCCCGCCCGCGCTACAGAACTGGATGGAGCAAACCCTGCTGGCCGAGCGCAATCACAACTGGCTGAAAAAATGGTCCACCCTGCCCAGCGAGAGCTTTATCGTGGTAGGTGCCCTGCACCTTTACGGCGAACAGGGGTTGCTGGCGTTGCTGGAGCAGCAGGGGTGGCGCATTACCCCGCTCACCACACCGGGCCCTGTGCAGGCTCAGTCGCAAGGAGTCCAGTGAGAACGATCACAGATCGCACTGGTTATTAAACAACCTGCAAGGGAGTTGATCGGGATCATCACGGACGGGGCAAAGAGGTATTTATCATGCCTGTCATCAACCGGGTGACAGGAGCAATAAAATGGACTTTTGGCTGGACCTGATGTTTGGCAACAGCGTGGGATTGATGTCGATGCTGGTGATTATCGGCACCTTCTTGCTCATCAGCTCTTACGCGGCCTACTTCATCTACAAGGTGATGCACTCGCAACCGCCTCATTCACAGCAACCCCATTCTCAACAACCCAAAGAGGGAAAATAATCCTCTGACCACAGGCGGCAGCTCACACTGACCGCCTGTGCTGTTTTATGGTTCGCGACTGTGATTCCCGGGCCAGGCTGCACCTGTGTCCATCCTCGTCGCCCCTTATCCCCTCCCCCTTTCCCCGTTTTCTGTGCCGGTTGCGGCCGTTATAATGGCCCCCACTTTTTCTTATGGGGAGCCTGCCGTGTCTCATAACGACGAACTCTCGCTATTTATGAATGAAGTGGCCGACGTGCGGCCCATTCGCAGCGACAACATCCATCCCCATGCGGCCAAATCCGCCCCGACCGAGGCGCAGCTCGCTCGCCGTCAGGCTGCCACCGCCGAGCAACTCGCCCTCGACCACCTCACCATGGAGGCCATCGAGATGCGCGATCCGCACGAAATCATCGGCTTCAAGCGTGATGGGGTGCAGGAGGGGGTCTACAAAAAGCTGCGGCTCGGCAAATACGAGCTGCAGGCCAGCCTGGACTTGCACCAGAAAACCCTCAACGAAGCGCGCCAGACGCTGGTGCAGTTCATTGCGGATTGTGAAGTCCGGGATATCCGCTGCCTGCTGATCCTGCACGGCAAGGGGGAGCGCAGCACCCCGCGCGCCCTGCTGAAAAGCTATGTCAGCGCCTGGTTGCCGCAACTGCCCGCCGTCATGGCGATCCACAGCGCCGAGCGTCGCCACGGCGGCAGCGGTGCTCTATACGTGCTGCTGCGTAAAAGCGAACGCAAAAAAGCGGAAAACCGCGAACGGCACCAGAAGCGGCTCGGCTAATCCGCCTCTCGCCCCCATGCCTTTGGCCCGCCTGCATGATGGTGGTCAACGATGCTGCGGCGGTGTTAGCATCGAACTGCCCCGAGCATGCCAGGTACGGGGCGGCATACCATCAGGGACGATAACAAGGACAATCCCATGTCATATCAAAAGCTTGAACAACATCAGCAGCAGATCCACCGCTTTAGCCACCTCGCCGCCATCTGCGGCTGGGATCAGGCGGCCATGATGCCGGAGGGGGGCAACGATGCTCGCGCCGAAGCGATGGCCGAACTCGGTCTGCTGATCCACCAGAAGCGCACCACTCCCGAGCTGGGCGACTGGATTGCCAAGGCCGAGAGCGAACCGCTCGATGAAGTACAACGTGCCAACCTCGGCGAGATCAAGCGCCAGTGGCAAGATGCCAGCCTGCTGCCCGGTGAGCTGGTCGAAGCGCTGTCACTCGCCGGCAGCAAGTGCGAGCATGCCTGGCGCAGCCAGCGCAAGAACAACGACTGGGCCGGTTTTTCCCCCAATCTCGAGGAGGTGGTGAAACTCTCCCGTGACGTGGCGCAGCTGCGGGCCGATGCGCTTGGCGTGCGCCCCTACGACGCCATGCTGGCGCTCTATGAGCCGGGCATGACCAGCGCACGGCTCGATCAGATCTTCGGCGATCTCGCCAGCTGGCTGCCGGCTCTTATCCAGACCGTGAGTGAACAGCAGAAGGGCGATGCCCTGCTGCTGCCGCAAGGCCCCTTCCCCATCCCGACCCAACAGGCACTCGGCCAGGAGGTAATGGGGCTGCTCGGCTTTGATTTCGCCCAGGGCCGCCTCGATGTGAGCAGTCACCCCTTCTGTGGCGGCGTGCCGACCGACGTGCGGATCACTACCCGCTATAACGAGCAGGAGTTTGTCTCCAGCCTGATGGGCATAGTGCACGAAACCGGTCACGCCCGTTACGAGCAGGGGCTGCCGCGCCATCTGCTGGGTCAGCCGGTGGCCGAAGCGCGCTCCATGGCGATCCACGAGAGTCAGAGCCTGTTTTGCGAGATGCAGCTGGGGCATCATCCGGCCTTCCTCACGCTGCTGGCGCCACGCATTCGTCATCACTTCGGCGAACAAGCGGCATTTGCACCGGACAATCTGGCCAAGCTCTACAGCCGGGTCGAGCCGGGCTTTATCCGGGTCGATGCAGACGAGGTGACCTATCCGGCTCACGTCATCCTGCGCTACGAGCTGGAGCGCGATCTGGTGGAAGGGAAGATCGAGGTAGCCGACATCCCCGAGCTGTGGGATGCCAAGATGCAGCAGTGGCTGGGGCTCTCGACCAAGGGCAACTACCGTAATGGCTGCATGCAGGATATTCACTGGACCGACGGCTCGTTCGGCTACTTCCCGAGCTACACCCTGGGCGCCATGTATGCCGCCCAGCAGCGCTTTGCCCTCGAGAAAGAGCTAGGCAGCATGGGGGATGTCATCGCGGCGGGCCGCCTGCCGGAGATCTTCGGCTGGCTCGGACGCAACATCTGGTCACAGGGGAGCCTGCACAGCACCGACGAGCTGGTGCGGCGCGCCACCGGTGAAGCGCTCAACCCGCACTGGCTGCGCCAGCATCTGGAACAGCGCTACCTGAAGCGATGAGAGCTGCAAGCTAACAGCAGAACGGGGCCATTTTTAGTTGACCACTACAGGGCCCCGTTTTTATTGCGGCTTGTTGCGCTGCCAACCCTTAGTACAAGGTCAACACCAACATAACGCTGATATGTCAGCATTATCCATAAACGAAGCCCACCGTTGCCAGAGAGGTTCCCTTCCTGCACGTAGCCACAGCACAGCTGCAATTACCGCTCGATAGCGGTCAATTATCAGGCGATTTGCTGAATTTCAGCCAATAAAAAAGGCTCTGTCCCAATTATGTGTTGAAAGGCTAAGCTTGAAGTAGGCCATCCCCTTGAGGTCTACCATCATGGATACCCCAGCCTTTCAACGCCTCTTGTCTCTCTTTCCACAACTTACCCTGCGCCAACGTCGTGTTGCCCAGCAGGAGCTCACTGCGCCCCACGCCATTACCTCACTCAATACCCAGCTACCTGCATGCAGCGGTTGCCCACATTGTCAGGCCGATGCCAATCAGCTGGCTCCCTGGTGATGGAGTCGCGGACTGCGTCGCTACCGTTGCAAACTGTGTCTGCGCACCAGCTCCGTGCTGACCAAGACCCCCTTGGCCAGATTACGTAAAGCGCAGTGCAGGGAAGACTATGCGCAAGCCCTTATTGAAGGACTGACTGTCCGCCGGGCAGCTCCGCGTTGTGGGGTCAGCAAGAACACCGCGTTCCTCTGGCGTCACCGCTTCTTGCGTGCGATGGCCGCCCATCAAGCCACACGGGAAGAGGGTATCGTTGAGGTCGATGAGACCTTCTTCCTCGAATCGTTCAAGGGGCAACGGGGACTGCCGCGTCCGGCACGCCATCGTGGTGGCAAGGGGCGAACCCGTGGTACCGGGCCGGATTACATCCCAGTGATGGTGGTGCAGGACCGCGCTGGCCATCATGCAGATTTTCAGTTGGAAAAGATGAATACCGAAACAGTCATTGCAGTCTTAAAGCCCCTTGTCTCGCCGGATGCAGTGCTGTGTAGCGATGGTGCGGGCGTGTATGCCAGTTTCAGTAAAGTGCAGGGAGTGACTCATCAAGTAGTGCGCAATCGTCAGGGTGAGCGAGTGGCCGGCGCGTATCACATCCAGCATGTAAATGGGTATCACCATCGGTTGAAGGAGTGGATGGCGCGCTTCCATGGCGTGGCAACTCATTACCTGAGGAATTATCTCGGTTGGCGCAGGATGCTGGAGCGTTACGGGAAGGGAGTGAATATCAAAGCGTGTTTGCATGAGGCGCTGGGGCAACCCATGCAACACGTAATTGGGACATAGCCATAAAAAACCCCGCTCATCGAGCGGGGTTTCTTGTATTGGGTGCCTGGCAGTGTCCTACTCTCGCATGGCGAATGCCACACTACCATCGGCGCTACCGCGTTTCACTTCTGAGTTCGGCATGGGATCAGGTGGTTCCACGGCGCTATGGCCGCCAGGCAAATTAATTCAATCTGAGAAAGCTGATGTGAATAACGACTGGGTCATTATCACTGAATTAGTTAAGTAGTTCGTTCACTTGCTACAAGGCCCAGAACACTTCTTGGGTGTTGTATGGTTAAGCCTCACGGGTAATTAGTATGGGTTAGCTCAACACGTCGCCGCGCTTACACACCCCACCTATCAACGTTGTGGTCTCCAACGGCCCTTTAGGACCCT